>NZ_VFWL01000004.1:0-311485 GCF_006442495.1 Mesorhizobium sp. B2-1-3 | reverse complement strand
GTGGTCGCCGTCTCGTCAAGCGCTACCGTAACGCCGGTGGCGGCGACAGCCGTCACCTTCGGCCCGTCGTCGTCGAAACTGATCTGGCCCGAGACGTCGGCGCTGGCGCTGGCGGAGTCGCCATCGCTATCCGTGATCGTGACCTTCACGGCCAGCGAGCCGGCGGTGAGTGCAACCGTGTCGTCGGGATTACCGGTGTCGGAATGGTGGAGCGACAGATATTGCTCGACGGTCACCTTGCCGGTGGCCGGATCGATCGACAGCGCGAACGCGGCCTCGCCCTTGAACGCGCCGCCCTGCACGACTCCGACAACCACTCCGTTCGCAAGCGTCTGCAAGGTGATCGTTGAGCCGTCGGTGACGGTCAGGCCGGAAACGGCGTTCGTGACGCTCAGCTGATAGACGGTGGCGGTGCTTGCCGCCGGGCCGTCGCCGCCGAACAGCGCCGTCACATTGACCAGGGCGCCGTTGCTGGTGCCGGAGGTGATCGCCCCGGTACCGCCGATATCGGGATCATCGCCCTTGACGATGGTTCCTGTGTTGATCGCAGCCGCCATGCTCAAGGCCTGCGTTTCGTCGAGTGAGACCACGGCGCCGGCGTCGGCGACGACTGTTACCAAAGGTCCATCGTCGTGGAACTGGATCGCGCCGCCGATCTGGGCACCGCCGAATGCGCTGTCGCCATCGAAGTCGGTGACGGTCACCGAGGCTGTGATCTTGCCCGAGAGGGTCAGCACGTCGTCATGGGCAGCAGCGCTCGATCCATCGACAGTGTGCTCCAGCGGAGCGTATTGGGTGACCGTAAGCGTGCCATTGCCGTTGATGACGATGGTAAAGGCGGTGTGGGTGCCGCCGTTCTGATAAGTGCCGGTGACCGTCGTCGCATTGGTCTGCAGCAGCGTGATCGCAAAATCGCCAATGGCCGTCTTCAGGCCCGAATCGAGCGATGCGACATTGCCGGTCAGGCCCAGCGCATAGGCGATGCCGCCGCCGGCGGCGGCGCCGTCGGCACCGAAATTGGATGCAACGGAAATAATCGGGTTGGCGCTCGTCACATCGATCGGAAAGCCGGCCGGCGAACCGGCATTGGTTTCATCGAGCACCGCGGAACTGGCTGCCGTGTTGCCCACCGTCAGGGCAGGGCTGTCGTCCTCGACGATCACGGTCATGTTGGCCGTTGCCGAGCCGCCGAACGGATCCTGCACGGTAACCGGGACGACGATGGAGAGGTCATCCTCGAAACCGGCCAGCGGGTGGTCGAGGGGACCGAGCAGGGCGATCTGGAAGGTTCCCGTGCTCGCATCCGTGATGGTGACGCTGATCACGACGTCCGATCCGACCCTGCCGACGAGATGCGTCGAATCGACCAGTTCCCACACGACGTCGGTGCCGTGCGAGGTAAGCGTCGTGGCAGGCACTCCGAGGCCGTAGGTCAGCGGATCGCCATTGGGATCCGTAGCGCCGAAGCTGCCGTTGATCACCGAAAGATTCGATTCGTCGAAGGGTGAGCCGGGATCGCCGTCCGGGTTTGCGCCGGAAAGCCCTTCTTCCGACACGCGGACGGTGAGATCGCCAAATTCCGGGTTCGCATTGGGAAGGAACAGTTCCCGCCTCTCGGCCTGCCCGAACTGCAGATCGGTCGGCGGCAAGAGCGCCGAAAGATCAAATCCATCGCCGATGCCGCCAGGAGGAATTTCAAAATTTCCACCGGCGCTCGAGGTCGAACCTCCAGGGCCAGCCGACATCGAACCATCGGCGCCGAAGGCGACATCCACATGGCTCGCCTCGAGCGCGGCGATCAAGGCGACGCGCGGCACCTCGACATCGCCAAGGACGAAGGTCGGCACGTTGAGCGCGCCGTCCTTGATCACGATGACCGAGCCGTCGGCCTGTTCGAGCACGAGATTGTGGCCGTCAACCTTGATGTTGTCGATCGAGACGTTCGCCGGAAGCTTCACGACGTTGCCGGCGTCGGCGACGTATTCGTGCGGCGCGGCTGCCGCCTGGGCCTTCGCCTCCGCGGGTGCTTCCGCCGGCGCGCCACTGCCCACATCGACCGGCACTGGTTCGGCCGCTGCCGGCGCGGCCTGTTGCGTCGAAGCCGCCTGTGCGACCTGGAACTCTGCCGGCGAGGTCTGGTCGTGACGTTCACTGGCCATGGAATGCTCGTCCCACGAACCCGAAACGGCGTCCAATTCGTTATTGATGGTCATTGCTTGTACCCCTCCGGCATTTCCCCGAAAGAGACAGCGGCAACCATTACTTTGCAACCGTCCGTCAATCTACTTTATATACCATTATATGCCTACAATGGCATTTTTTACGCGTGGTAAACTGGGAGCATATATTCTGTTATATAAGTCGATAGGTGCCAGTGCGGATGAGGCCTCGCCCCCGGTTGCATGGTAAATAGAAGTATAAATTCAAATAAAATTTTACGAAAAATAGGGGAAACAAGTTTCGTCGCCATTATCTACCTTCATTGCCAATAATTTGAGACAAGATCGGTACCGTCCACAGTCAAAAGGTGGGCGTTATGAAAAAAGAAAAAACCGCGCCGGGAACAGCCGGCCTCAAGCTACTCTTGCTGACGATCAGCCTCGCAGGCCTGCCGCAGCCATCGCTCGCGAGCGTCCATTTAGAGGACACCGCTTCGGTCGGCGGGCTTGTTGAAGACGTGCGGATGCCGCCCAGCCTGGGCGGCGTTTCCCTGGAAAGATTCCAGCCTTGGCGATCGGCGGTAGGATACCAGCCCGACCTGGTTTCCATGAGTTACACGATCGACGATGCCCAAGCGGGCGTTGCGCCGGCGCCTGCGAATGCCGGAATTGATCCCATCAAGACGGCAACGATTATCCCCGGCGTGTTCGGCTCGGTCGCGTTGTCCATGCATAACTTTCCCGTCGCCGCGCGGTGGGCACCGGTCTACCAAGCAATTGTCGGCTGCTCGGCGGGCAGTGCCTGCGAGCAGAAGAGCGCGGCTTTTGCCAGGCTGATCTCGTCGGCACAGGGCAAAGGGTTCAGCGAGAAACTGTCATTCGTCAACAGCGGCATCAATCACCTGATCGCCTACAGGAAGGACAGCGTCATCTATGGCAAGCTCGATTACTGGGCAAAGCCCACCGAGGTGCTCGATAAGCGCGCCGGCGACTGCGAGGATTTCGTCATACTGAAGATGACGGCGCTGCTGAGGGCCGGCATCCCCGCGCAAAGCATGGCGTTGGTTGTTCTCCAGGATCGCAGGCGGGGATTCTTCCATGCGGTCCTGTCGGTAAGCACGGCAAGTGGCGTGTTCATTCTCGACAGCCTCAACAACACCGTGCTGCGCGACAGCGATCTCCCCGATTATGTGCCGCTTTATTCCTTCAGCACGGACCGAGCCTGGATCCATGGTTCGAGATCGGGCAGCGCGCAGGTCGCGGAGATCAAGGGCGGTTTTGCAGGCGTCGCGCCCGGCGAGGGATTGCAGCCCGACACGGCTTCTGGAGCGCTTGCCCGTCGGTGAGCAACCGCGGTTCGCCGGCTTTTATGGAAAACGCCGAACCGCTCTATCTCTTTGTTTTGCGCAATTCCCAAGGGAAAGCGCTACACGCTTTTCCCGGGAAGCGTTTCGCACTTTTCCTGGAACTGCTGCTAGCCGCTGACGAATGCCATCAGCAGGTCCTGCCCGACCAGCGGTGCTCGCACGGCATTCAATTGGCCGCGATATCGGCGTTCGCCGGCGCCGATGACGAACCCGCTGGCGACCGGAATCTCGCCATTGGCATCCAGCCGCGCGAAGATGTCCGCCACGTTGAGATCGAGCGCCAGCCTGAGATCCTGACGCCCGTCATCGCTCGGCGCCGTCGGCAATTGGCGCTTTACCAATTGTTGGAACGGAGCGTTGAAGGTCAGGATCTTTTTCGACGATGAAAGGGCGAAGGCGGGCGAGGGGCAGGCGACCAGTATCGCGGTGATCGTCCTGATCGATGCAAGCCTCTTCAACGTCAGGTTTTCTTCCGTCAAGTCACGAATGCAGGCAACCCTGATCGCCGACGTCAGATTGCCGGCCGGAGGCTGGCTCTCGGCGATCTCATCGACAAGCATGCCGATCGTGCATTTGCGGCTTTCCGCCATCTGCCTGAGCGACGTCCAGAACGTCCGCTCCAGGCGGATGCCGCGGCGGATGCCGCGGCGCGCGACAACCCGGAACTCCATGCCGAGGTCTTCCGTGGCCATCGGCACGAGCAACCGCTCGAGAACAGCGGGAGGCGTGGCGCTATCGTTCACTCATCGCCTCCTCTCGTGCCTTGTTGATGGGTTTCAGCAGGTAGGTCAGGATCGTCTTGCGGCCGGTCTTGATGTCGACGGAGCAGATCATGCCCGGGATGATGGAATAGGTCTTGCCATCCCGCGTCAGCGTCGACCTGTCGGTCGCGACGCGCACCTGATAATAGGGCTCGCCTGTCTTCTGGTCGACGAGACTGTCGGCGGTGATGTTCGAGACCTTGCCTTCGATGCCGCCGAAGATCGAGAAATCATAGGCGGTGACCTTGATCAGCGCCTCCTGGTCCGGCCGGATGAAGGCAACGTCGCGGGGCGAAACCCGCGCTTCGACCAGCAAGGTCTCCGAAGTCGGAACGATGCCGGCGACCACCGCGCCGGGCTGCACGAACGCGCCAACCGTATTGATGTCAAGCGTGTTGACGATACCGTCGACTGGAGAACGGATGTCGGTGCGGGCCACCTTGTCGGTCGCGCCGCGAATGGTTTCATCGACCACCGAGAGGTCAGCCAGCGCCTGCGTGAGGTCGCTCAGCGCCTCCTGTTGCAGCTGCAGGCCGAGCTCGTCGACCTGAAGCTGGGCCTCGGTGATAGCCGATTTGGCTTTCTTGGTGGTTTCTCCAGCAAGCGTCAGCTGCCCATTGAGCTCGGTCTGCTCGCGTTCGACCCGGAGTTGCTCGGTTCGCGCCATCAGGCCTTTCTTGACCATGGCTTCGACCAGCTTTGCCTCCTGGTCGCTGACGACCAGATTCTTCGTGAGGCGATCGGAATTGGCGGTCGCCTCGTCCAATTCCTTCTCGCGCTGATCGAGGCGCGACTTGAGAACCGACAGCTTGACTTCGAAGTTGTCGCGGCGGGCGACCAGCAGCTTCTGCTCGTTGTCGCAGATTTCCGGGGCGACCTTCTGGATTTCGGCCGGACATGGAAATTCGCCTTGCAGATCGCCGCTCTGCTCGAACTTCAGCCGTGCAATGCGGGTCTGTAATGCCCGTGCCTTGGCCTGTTGCTCGCCAAGGCTGGAGGTGTTGAACGTATTGTCGAGGCGGATGATGAGGTCGTTCTTCTTCACGACCTGCCCGATCTTGACGGCAATTTCCTGGACGACGCCCGGCTCGCTGGCCTGGATGATCTGCGTTTTGGAAGCAGGTATGACCTTGCCGTCGCCGCGTGCGATTTCATCCACCTCGGCAAAGGACGCCCAAGCAACGGAAGACACGAAGAGTGCACCTATGATAAATATGGACGCCGACGCAAAGAGCGGCGGCCGGTCTTCCCTTGCAAGCATTTCCCACGGCCCCAACGCATTGAATACTTTGATAGTTTTCGTTCTTCAGGTGCTTTTTTTCTGCAGCGCCTGTATCACTTGGTCCTTTGGTCCATCGGCAACGATCCTGCCTTGCTCGATGACGATAAGCCGGTCGGCAAGTTCGAGCATGCTGAAGCGGTGCGTCGAGACGATCAGCGTGGTGTTTCGATCGAAAGCCACTTTGAGCTGCTTGATCAGTTGACGCTCGGAAGCCAGATCCATCGAGCCGGACGGCTCGTCCAGGAAGACGACTTTCGGTTTCGTCAGCAACAGCCGGGCGATCGCCATCGTCTGTCTCTGGCCGCCCGAGAGATTGGTGCCGCGCTCGCCGACATTCATGTCATAGCCACGCGGGTGGCGGGAGACGAAATCGTCGACGCCGGCGGCCTTGGCCGCTTCGACGATCTGCTCATCGGTCGCCTCCGGACAGGCCATCAAAAGATTTTCCTTGATGGTGCCTGAAAACAGATCGTTCGCCTGCGCGACGATGCCGACGGCGGCGCGAACCTCGGAGGGGTGGTATTGACGGATGTCGATGCCGTCCAGCAGCAGTTCGCCGGAACTCGGCAAGAAAAGCCTGCCGATCAGCCGCCCCATCGTCGTCTTTCCCGATCCTATGCGGCCGATGATGCCGATCCGCTCCCCCGGCTTCACGGAGAAATTCAGGCCGGTCAGGACTTCGTTATCGGAGCCGGGATAGGTAAAGCCGACGTTCCGGAACACCATGGCGCCGTTGCGGATGGGCCGGTTGACGAAGCCCACAGTGTCCGGACGATCCTCCGGCTGAGCCATGATCGAATTCACCATCCGCAAAGAGAGCATGGCCTGGCGCAATCTGGACAAGGTGATGGCGATCTGCCCGAGCGGGGCCACAGCCCGGCTGGCCAGCATGACGGTGCCGATGATGGCTCCGGTGGAGACATGTCCTTCGGAGAAGGCGTAGGCGCCGGCCACCACCAGCGCGACGGTGACCAGCTGCTGGATGGCCTGCGTTATATTGCCGGCGGCGGCCGAAAGCTGCTTGATCTTCTCGGAGGTGTTGGAGGCGTTTTTGGAATGCTCTCCCCATTTTCGCAACAGGTAGGCTTCGGCGCGCAGCGACTTGATCGTCTCCAGCGTGGAAATGGATTCGACCAGCAGCGCCTGGCGCTGCGAGGCCTCGTTCATGGAGGCCGCCACACGCTTGCCGATGCGCCGCTGCGTGACCAGTCCGACGATCACCGACGCGACGAAGGCCAGCGCGGGTATCATGACCAGCCAGCCGCCTATCGCATAGATGACGAGGAGAAAAACAAACACGAAAGCCGTGTCGATGAACACGCTGATGGTGTTGGACGTGAAGAATTCGCGCACGAATTCATATTGGGTCACGCGATTTGCGTATTCGCCCGTCGAGCCCGGCCGTGCCGCCAGAGACGAGTTCAGCACCTTCTCGAACAGCATGTATGAAATGCGCAGATCCGCCTTGCGCCCGGCATAGTCGATGAGCGATGCCCGGGAGGTCTTTAGCAGCAGGTCGAACAGGATGACCGCGCCGATGCCGATGGCCAGCACCCAGAGCGTCGATATCGCTTTGTTCGGCAGGATCCTGTCGTACACGTTCATGGTGAAGATCGGCGAGGCGATGGCGAGCAGATTGATGAACACCGCCGACAGGACAACCTTCGAATAGGTGCGCCAGAACGGCCCCATCGTTCCCGTCAGCCAATGTCGCCGCTCGATTTTCGGCGCCGACCCGACGCTCATGGCCTCCGTCGCGTTGGCGTAGGTGATCGAGAAGGACGCACCGCCGCTGATATAGCTGTTGGCCAGTTCCGACCGGCTGATCGTGGTGCGCCCGTCCTCCTGGGGAGCGGTGAAATATTCGCCGACTTCACCATCGGCCAGCAGCGCGACCGGCAGCTGGCTGACGCGAAAGACGATCGCGGGGAGGTCGATGCGCCCCCGAACAAAGTCGCGATGGCTGAACTCGGTTATTTCAAGGCCGACGCGCTCGGCAAGATGCCGGATCGCGTCGATGTCGATGCGCGTTTCCGCCAGCGGCACGCCGGCAAAGAGCACGGTTTCGGCGCTGGGGCGGCCGAGATATGCGGCGACGGCCGAAAAGCAGGCCTTGAAAGCCTCTTTCGGTGACAGAATGTTGGGTTGCTGGTTCACGATCCGCCCGCGGGGACTCTCGATCGATCCTTAGGCCCGCCTATTTTTTCCTGACCGGTGCCAGAATATCGAACGGCACGTCATTTTTCTGTTCCGAAGGCGTGCGCGCATAGGTCTCGGTGTCGGCAATTTCCGGTGCGGCGAACTCGGTTCGCGCGTATGCCGTAGCCTGTTTTGGCGGGTGGATATCCATCGTTTTCAACAACTGCCCGGTCGCCGCCAGAAGCCGATATTGCGCGAAAAGGGATGCGTAGGACGCGGTGTCGGCCAGCGTGGCGGTGTTGAACCGCGTGTTCTGCGCATCGAGCACGTCGAGCAACGAGCGCTGACCGACCTTGAACTGTTCGCGATAGGACGCGACCAGCTTTTCGTTGGAGACTGCTTGTAGCTTCAGGGTCTTGGCCAGATCGGCCTGCCGGAAGCGACGATCCCATGACGTGCGAACGGCTTCCTCGATCTCTCGGAGAACCTGGTGCATCGCGAGCCGCTGCTCGCTGGTGCGGCGGATCTGCTCCTGCTCATTGGCCTTGTCGATGCCGCCCCGATAGAGATTCCAGCGCAACACCAGACGTGCCTGCAGATCGGATGCGTCTCCATTGTCGCCGTCAATGTCGTAGCCCGCCCGGGCAGAGCCTTCGGCAATGATCGAAGGGCCGTATTTCGCGCGCGCCGCGTCCACCAGCGAGGCCGCCGCGGCAATATCGCTGTTGGCCATGTGGACGCGCGGGTTGCTCTCGCGCGCAAGGCCCAGCGCATCGTCCAGCGACCTTGGCAGCGTGCCGGACACGTCGGCCGGCCTCGCTGCATTGGTCAGCGGCTTGCCGACGGTCTTGAAAAACCGTATCCGCGCGGCCTCCAGTTCCTCCGACGCTTCCTGCATGCGGGCCTTGGCCGCGAACAGCCGCTCCTCGGCCTGTTGCCGGTCGGCTTCGTTCAACCCGCCGCCGGCAATGCCTTCCTGGATGTCGTGGAGGATTGCTTGATGGAAGCCCAGGTTTTTCTTTGCCTCGGCAACAATCGAAGCCTGGAGCATGTATTCGAGGTAGTCCTGGACAACAGAGAGACCGATGAATTCCGACCGTTCCAGCACCCGAAACGACGCGCCATCGACGCGGGAGGCCTGGCGGTTCAATTCTGCGCGCCTTGCGCCGCTGTCATAGAGCGTCTGCGAAACGGTCAGGTCGGTTTCTGCCGGATAAAGCGCGTCGTCCTCTATCGAGAGTGCGCGCCGTGACGAATTGTCGAGACGGCGAGCGCCAGCCGACGCCTGCAGGTCGACGCTGGGCAAATAGAGGCCCTTTGCCTGACGCAATTCGAACTCGATCGCTTCGCGATTTTCTATCGCCTGGCCGATCTCCGGATTGGATTCGACCGCTACCGCCACGGCCTCCTTGAGCGTGAGGGCGTTCGCCCCCCCGCAAGTCAGCATCGTAGCCGCCATCAAAAGACCAAGGCGCTTGCCTATGGCCGACATGCCAGTTCTATTCATTTAGCCCACCCGTTTCCCCAACGCCTTCCTCAAGGCGCTTAAGCGGGCCAACCCCAGGCCCACCATTGCCGAATTACCCGATATATTCAGAAAATACGTGAGCGAATATTAATTTAGGCGACTCTAAATGGGTTTTCCCAGTCATGAGCAGCGACATGTAGCAAAAATAACACATAACAGCGGGACCGATGGGGGTGGGAGAATGCCGATCGGCTGCAACGAAAAAATGCCTTGGTTGGAGCGGCTAGGGCACTTTTTTGAAAAAACCGCACAATGGTCCCGAAAGTTGCCTGGGCCGAGACGGCGGCGCTGTTGCCGAACGGGGATGCCGGACGCGGACTATAACGGATGTAGCCTCCGATAACTGCCGATAACGCGTCAATGGAGTGCTGCCCATCCAGTCACAACAATAAGGGCAAGCGTAACCAGCGCTCCCGAAACGTACAGAACCGTCCTGACACTGCCTCCCTTTGCGGCGTTTCCGCCACGTAGGTAGATTCCCAGATGAATCAGGCGTATCGCCAGGTGCAGCCCCACAAGCGTCGCCAAAGTGGTCGGTCCAACACCAACCATCATCGCCAGCACCGCGGGCACGACAAAGGGCGCCAGCGCCTCAACCGAGTTCATGTGGACGCGGTCGATCCTGTAGAGCGGGTTGTGGTCGTCCGCCGGGACTACCGGTCCTGAAAGCACCCCTGCAAATCCCTTGGACGAACCGGAATAGACTGCCAACACCACCGACAGCAAACAAAGCGTAAGCACGCCGAGGATGCTTAACCAATAGACTTCCATATTGTCTCTGCTCCTGGAATCTCAGTGGGCGATACGGTGCTTGCGAGTCATACCCCATGAACTGCAACGCGGTTGTCAGGCTGTCCGATGGTTGAACAAGTCGTGGAACCGTTGCAGGTAGAGCGGCCAGCCCTGATCGCTATCAACTGCACCCCTCACGCCTACCCAGCCTTCCCCATGGCGCTCGAAATGCCGGTGCTCGATCTCAACTCGGGTTCTGTTCTCGGTCTCGGCCGTGAACCGGACCTCCCATTCGCTCGTCTTGTTCGGGTCGGTCTCGATCTGCCACCGAGGGCTGATGTCCCAGCTCAGAACCAGCCGGCTGGGCGGATCGTAGGCCAACACACGAGCCCAGCGGCACTCGCTGCCATCCACACCTCGGTCGTAAATGTGCCCTCCGACCCGGGGTTCGAAGATCGTTTCTGCGATCGGAACGGCAAGAAGATTGTGCTCTCGAGGTTTGAATCTCCCGAAATCCTCGGTGAAAACCTTGAAGGCACGCGCAATGGATGCCTCGACAACGACGAAATGCCTTACGGGCGCGAGTGCAGGGTCCTTACTCATGCTTGGTCCTTTTTTGGATACTCGACGGCTAATTTGTAGCCCGCCAGGGTCTTGCTCCAGAACTGGTCGATTTCCGCGCGCAGGCCTGCCAGCCCATCCTGATCGATACGGTATATGCGTTCTTTGCCCGAGCGCGTGTCGGCCACAAGCCCGGCAGCCTTGAGTATCTTCAAGTGCTGAGAGACGGCCGGCCGGGTTACAGGCAGGGCACGAGCAAGTCCGCTGACCGAACAGGGCTGTTCGACCAGCAGTTCGAAGATCGTGCGCCTTGTCGGATCTCCGAGCGCTGTCCAGTAGTTCGCGTTAGTGGCCACTAACGCGAACTTAAATCGATGGCCGCGACCTGTCAATATCGGGAGGTCAACGATGCGTCGTCCAAGCCCCCGTCCGGCTCCACGGGATTAAAGGAAACCATTCAGCGACCTGCGCCGTCTCGTGGCGTGAATCATGCGGCCGTCGGAGGGAGTGCTAGTTGCGCTTTGACGGTATCGGCATACCGAATTGCATTTTTTGAATTGGTCTTTGCCGACCTGCCTTGGCATTTATCGAGCAGTCAGTTGATGCTGGGATCGAGGATGGCCAAAGTGGCGCAAGTCTATTGCAATCGGCGTTACATGCCCGAAGACGAGGCGCGCATCGGTCTCTTCGATCGGGGATTCCTCTTTGCAGACGCGGTCTACGAGGTGACCGCCGTGATCGGCGGCAGGCTGATAGACAATGATTTCCATCTCAATCGTCTCCAGCGGTCGCTTGCCGAGATATGTATTCCCATGCCCGTGACGCTGCCTGAGATAGAAGCCATTCAATTGGAACTGATCTCGCTCAACGGATTGGATGAAGGAACGGTCTATCTCCAGATTTCGCGCGGCGAAGCCAAGCGCAATTTCCTGTTTCCCGATGATCTTGAGCCGACCATGGTCGCCTTCACAAGCGCCCGCAAACTCGTAGGAACCAAGGCTCAGGCCGAAGGCGTCGCCGTCGACCTGGCGCCTGATCCGCGCTGGGCACGGCGCGACATAAAGACCGTCATGCTGCTGGGGCAGGTTCTGGCAAAGCATGCTGCAAGCGAGAAAGGCTTCGATGATGTCTGGTTTGTCGAGGGTGGACAGGTGACCGAGGGCGCATCGGCGACGGCTTTCATCGTTACGCACGACGGCCGTGTCATCACTCGCGCCAATTCTCAAGCCATCCTGCCCGGCTGTACGCGGCGAGCAGTGGCGCGTCTATGTGAAGACCAGGGCATTTTGTTTGAAGAGCGTGCGTTCTCGCCAGAGGAGGCGTTTTCGGCGGCGGAAGCGTTCCTGACCTCCGCCTCGAGCCTGGTCACCCCCGTCATCCGTATTGCCGGCCACAGGATCGGAAACGGCCAACCTGGTCCATTGACACGCCGCCTGCAGGAAATTTACGTCCAGACAGCTTTTGCAGAGATGAACGGGCATGCGGCCGGAAGAGCGGCCCTTGCTTGATGAGTGGGATGTGAAAATGGGCGCGGCACGGCGTTTAGGCCTTGGCACGGGGCGGCTGCCGCCCGGCCCGAACAATGCGATCACGGACGTGCCGGGTGTCCTGGTCGGCCATAAGACGATCATCGCCGACGGACTTGCGACAGGCGTCACCGCCATCTTGCCCCATGGCGGCGACCTGTTCAGATCCAAGGTCAGGGCGGCGGTCGATATCATCAACGGTTTCGGCAAGTCCGTCGGGCTCATGCAATTGTCCGAACTGTGCACGATCGAAACGCCGATCCTTCTGACCAACACGTTCTCGGTCGCACCATGTGCGGAGGCGCTGATCAAGCGTGCCATTGCCGCCAACCCGGAGATCGGGCGCAAGACCAGCACGGTCAATCCCGTCGTTTGCGAATGCAACGACGGCGGCATCAATGATATTCAGGCAATGGCGGTCACCCGGCATGACGCCGAAGCGGCGCTGGATGCCGCGAGCGCCGGTCCGGTCGAACAGGGCAGCATCGGCGCCGGCACCGGAATGACGTCGTTTGGCTTCAAGGCGGGTATCGGCAGCGCGTCCAGGTCTGTCGAGATCGGGTCTCGCGCCTTCACGCTTGGCGCTCTGGTGTTGTCCAACTTCGGCAGGGCAGGGGATCTTGTCCTCCCGGATGGCCGCAGAGCCGATCCCAAAGGGCTCGGCGAGCCTGAAAGCGGGTCGATCATCATCATTCTCGGCACGGATATTCCTCTTGACGACCGGCAATTGAACCGTGCCGCCAGCCGGGCCGGCGCCGGCATTGCCCGCCTCGGTTCGTATTGGGGACACGGCAGTGGCGATATCGCCATCGCCTTCACGACCGCCGATCCTCTGCCGCACGTCTCGCCTTCACCGTTCATTTCGATTTCGCGTGTCGATGACAGATACATCGACCTCGTTTTCGAAGCGGTTGTGGAAACCACGGTCGAGGCCGTTCTGAACGCCCTGTGCGCCGCGCAAGGCGTGGCTGGACGAAATAGACGCAGGATTCCGGCGTTGACCGACTGGCTGAAGGAGCCCCTTTGAGCATGAAGATTTTCATTTCGGCCGATATCGAAGGCACCTCGGGCATTCAATCCTGGGACGAGGCGGAAAGAACGCATGCCGACCACAGGGAATTCCGCGAACTGATGACCGGGGAGGTCCTGGCCGCCTGCGAAGGAGCGCGAGCCGCTGGCGCCACCGAAATTATGATCAAGGATGCGCATGACAGCGGGCGCAACCTTATTCTCGAACGCATGCCGCCTTTCGCGCGCATCGTGAGGGGCTGGTCGGGACATCCGGACGCAATGATGTTCGGGATCGATGAAAGCTTCGATGCCGCGCTTTATACCGGCTACCATTCCAAGGCCGGCGTCGAGGACAACCCGCTTGCACACACATCGACATTGCGAATATCGCGGCTGATCCTGAATGGCGAAACAGCGTCCGAATTCACATTGAATGCGTTGTGCGCCGCGCGCTATGGCGTGCGCTCGGTATTTCTTTCCGGCGACGAAGGCATTTGCGCCGACGCCAGAGCCCTCGTCCCGGGGATAGCCACTGTCGAAACCCTCAAAGGCATCGGCGCGGCCACCATCTCCCTGGCGCCTGCGTCGGCGCGCGGCGCAATATGCGAGGGCGTTGAAAGGGCGTTGCGCGACAGGGCGCGGCAAGCTTTGCCGTCAATGCCGGAAAGGGTCGAGATCATCATCGAATTCAGCAATCCCGTCGATGCCTATCGCGCTTCCTGGTATCCCGGAGTGCGCCGGCACGGGCCACGTGCCGTCGCCTTTGCATCGAACGACTATTTCGAGGTGCTGCGCGCCTTCCGCTTCATGAAGAGCTGAAGGTCGCCGTGCCCGCGGCTGGCGCGGCGGGCTTCAACGTTTGCGCCAGCGCCTTGGATGATTGCCAAAGAGCCTCTACCATGGTGCTTCGCGTCTTCTCCGAGCTGCGATACAATCGTATCTCGAGATCGAGCGTCCATGTGCTGTCATTCGAACAGATGACAAGGGCTCCATTGGAGATGTCGTTCTCGACGAGGCTTTCTGGCAGCCAGCAGATGCCCGCGCCGGTCAGCGCAAGTTCCTTGAGTCCGGCGCTTATTGTGCTTTCATGCACTGTCTGACGCCGGAACGGCGAGTGCTTCGAGAACAGTTTTCCGAGGGCGACACCAAAGAAAGAGCTGTAACCATAGCCCAGATAGGGCAAAGCTCGCTTTGCCGTTTCCGGACTGTCCAGAATGCCCGCCGCGGGCACGGTCGACTTGTCGAAGCGCAGTTCCGGCGCCGCGACCGGGATGAGCCGATCCGATCCGATAGCCAGATGAGAAAACTTGTCGCGATCCAGGTGAAACGGCACTTCACGGTGCGCATAGGTCAGGAAGAAGTCGGTTTCGCCATCGGTCAGTGCAGCCAGGTTCGCCTCGATGCCACCCCTGTCAGCCATGAAGGATGTGCCGAAGGTGCGAGTGTTCCGCTGCACCTCCCGCAGCCAAACCGGAAAGAACGTGATGGTCAATGTGTGAAGGGCCGCAAAGCGTACAAGCCCCTGTTCCGCAGGCGGGCGCAGAGACTCGCGCACCGAATAGAACATCCTGATGGCGTCTTGCGCCATCGGAAGAAAATTGCGTCCGGCCGATGTCAGTTCGGCCGGCATGGTGGCGCGACTGATGAGCGGTGCTCCGAGCCACGTCTCAAGCTGCTTGATGCGCCGACTGAAGGCCGACTGGGTGACATTGCGGATTTCGGCTGCCCGCGAAAAGCTCGAGGTTTCTGCAAGCGTCACGAAATCTTCGAGCCATTTGATTTCCACGCGGCCTCTCCTCCACTGCGTTCGAGCATTGATCCAGCCGCAATGGGAGCATATTTCATTATAATTGCAATGTTATGCAAATTTTGCATGCTTGATTGCGAAAACCGAATTGGCCTTGTGATCGCCGACGCCCCAACGTCTGCAAAACGAAAAAGCTGGCAACTGGAGCCGGTGGCAGGGGAACGTGACGTCGAGCGCGGGAGAAGAATCTGACCGCACACGAAACGGAATGCCACTCAAAGTCAAATCTATGTCGGCGACGTCCGTGAACGCCGGGGGAGAAGAAAAGGCAGCATGAATTCGCAGAACCAAGCCGATCTCGTTTTGCATGGCGGCAAGATTTGGACCGGTTACGGAAATCCGATCGCGGAGGCGATTGCGGTCTTGGGCAACCAGGTCGTGGCCAGTGGCTCCAACGCCGATATCAAGCCCCTGATCGGAAAGGGCACGAGGGTCGTGGATCTGGCCGGGCGCTTCGCAATGCCCGGTTTGAACGATGCGCACCTGCATCTGATCTCGACGGGGCTCCTGCGTGGCAAGGTCGATGCGACGCCCGATGCCGCGCCGACCCGCGGCGCGCTGATGGCTGCGCTGCGGGCACGGGCCGCCGAAACGCCCAAAGGCGCATGGGTGACCGC
Organism: Mesorhizobium sp. B2-1-3; assembly: GCF_006442495.1. Lineage (NCBI taxonomy): Bacteria > Pseudomonadati > Pseudomonadota > Alphaproteobacteria > Hyphomicrobiales > Phyllobacteriaceae > Mesorhizobium > Mesorhizobium sp. B2-1-3. Next base: position 295,995 of record NZ_VFWL01000004.1, on the reverse strand, counting down.
GCGCGGTTTTGACCAGACCCGATATCCGGACGCACTGATGCCGACCGTGAAGGAGCTGGACGCCGCCCTGCCGGATCATCCCGTTTCGGTCACGCGCGCCTGCGGCCATGTCACTGTCGTGAATTCGCTGGCGCTGGCGCTGGCGGGAATCGATATCGACACGCCCGATCCGGATGGTGGCGTCATTGGGCGCGAGGCCGGGCAACTGACCGGAATGCTGGCTGAGAACGCCCAGAACCTCGTCTACGACGTCCAGCCGACACCCTCTTTCGCCGAGATACTCGATGCTATCGAAGCGGGGGGCCGTGACCTCCTACGGTTCGGCATAACGTCCTGCATGGACGCGGCCACTGGCCAGATCGACGGTATGACCGAGATCGAGGCTTATCATGAGGCCGAGCGCAGCGGCCGGCTCCCGGTACGGGTCTGGGCAACACTTCTGGGCGACCCCGGTTCGTCCATCGTCGAGCCTTGCCATGCCGCGGGTCTCGTTACCGGGGTCGGCAGCGACATGTTCCGCATAGGCGGCGTGAAGATATTCACGGACGGCTCGGCCGGCGGACGCACGGCCTGGATGCGCCAGCCATATATTGGCCAGCCTGACAATTTCGGTGTCCGGATGCTGCCAGACGCTCAATTGTTCGAACTGGTCGACCGCTACACCGCAATGGGCTACACCATGGTCTGCCATGGCATTGGCGATGCCGCCATCGACCAGCTCGTGCGCGCTTATGAACGTGTGCGCGCCGCCAGGCCGGATCACAAGCACCGGCACCGGATCGAGCATTGCGGTTATGTCGATGGTGCCATCAATCAGCGGATGTTGAAGGCAGGCATCCTGCCTGCGCCGCAGCAGGCCTTCATCTATGATTTCGGCGACGCCTACGTCTCGGTTCTCGGGCCGGAGCGCGGGTTGCGCTCCTATCCGATCGGAACCTGGGATCGCCTCGGCATGAAGCCGTCCACCGGCAGCGACTCGCCGGTCTGTTCGCCCAATCCCTTCCCGGACCTCTACGCCATGCTGACGCGCAAGACGCACAAGGGCATGGTAATGGACGCTTCCGAAATACTGACGCCCGAACAGGCGTTGCGCGCCTATACCGAACACGGTGCCTACTCCCAGGGCGCGGAAATGGTGAAGGGCCGGTTGGAGCCTGGAATGCTCGCGGACATCGCCGTGTTCTCCAACGACCTCCTGACGGCCACACCGGAGACAATCCTGCGTGAAACGCGCTGTGAGATGACAATTCTGGATGGGCGCATCGTCTATGAAGGAAGTTGAGGCGGAATGCCGGCTGGGCCCGTCTCTGACAGGAAATCAACAACGAACCACAGGGAGGAATTGAGGGATGTTGAACAGACTTGGCTTGATCGCGGCGCTTGCGCTTGGAACGGCGACCGCCGCGCTGGCGCAGGACGCCACACCGAAGGATGGGGGGAAATTGGTGTTCACCGCGCCCTATGGCAACTCCATCACATCGCTGGACATCACGGCGACACCGCATACGCAAGACGAGATCGTGGCCAAAGCGATCAACCGCTCCCTCTACAAATGGAACCCGGAAAGCGGCAAGCCTGAGCTCGACCTCGCCGAAACGGTAGAGAAGTCGGCGGATGGCAAGACCTATACCTACAAGCTCCGGGAAGCGACCTTTCACAATGGCGACAAGCTCGACGCCGATGACGTGATCTGGTCCTACAACCGTCTGGCCGATCCCAAGAAGGCCCTGCCGGGCGCCGAGCAGATGTTGCAGATCGCCGGCGTCGCCGAATTTCAGGCAGGCAAGGCCGATCATATTTCCGGGTTGAAGAAGATCGACGACAGGACCATCGAAATCACCTTCATCAACCTGGCCGATCCGGGCTGGAACCTGATGTCCAACTATGCGCCGATCTACTCCAAGGACTATCCGGAGGATCAGCTCGCCTCCAAGCCGAACGGCCTTGGCCCGTTCAAGCTCGCCAATTACGTCGCGGGCTCGAAGGTCGAACTGGAGAAGTTCGACGGCTATTATGAGAAGGGCAAGCCGCATCTCGACAAGCTCGACATCATGCTGATGGGCGAAGCTTCGGCTCGCGACGTCGCCTTCCGCAACGCGGAGATCGATACCAACGTTCTCGGCCCTGTGCAGTACGAGGCCTACAGCCAGGATCCGGCGCTGAAGGATCACATCCTTGAGGTGGCCGAAGTCTACACCCGCAATATCGGCTTCAATCCGAAGGTCGAGGCATTCAAGGACAAGCGCGTCCGGCAGGCGATCAATTATGCGATCAACAAGGACCTGATTGTCGAGAAGCTCTTGAAGAACAAGGCTTATCCCGCGGTCTCCTGGCTGCCGATTTCATCGCCGGCCTTCGACAAGGACGCCAAGCCCTATGCCTATGATCCGGAAAAGGCCAAGGAACTGCTGAAGGAGGCAGGGTTCGAGACCGGCCTGAAGTTCTCGGTCACTGCGACCTCGAACGAAAGCTGGGGCCTGCCGATCGTCGAGGCGATCATCCCGATGCTGGCCAAGGTGGGCGTCACCGTGACGACCGACCCGGTGGAAAGCTCGGTCCTGTCCGACAAGATCCTGTCCGACAATTTTGATGCCTTTATCTGGTCGAACTCGTCGGGCCCGGATCCGCTGAAATATCTGAACTGCTTCTATTCGAAGACGTCGCAGACCGCCTGCAACTACGTCAAGTTCAACAACTCCGACTTCGACAAGCTGATCGAGCAGGCAGGCAACGAAACCGATCCGGCCAAGCAGAACGATCTTCTGAGGCAAGCCAACAACCTGCTGCAGGACGAGGCTCCGGTCTGGTTCTTCAACTACAACAAGGCCGTCATGGCCTACCAGCCATGGGTTCACGGGCTGAAGCCGAACGGCGCGGAACTGGCTATCCAGGATTACGAGGACATCTGGATCGACGACAGCGCACCCGCATCACGCAAGTAGCGCGATGGCATGGCTGGCGGGCGGGACCGGTTTGTACGGCCCCGCCCACCGCATGGCGCCCACTCCTCGCCCGCCGCATGGCGCCCAGTTGTTGAAAGGCAGGATTCGCGGATGTCGCGCTTCATCTTTCGTCGCACGCTGCAGATGATCCCGACCCTGCTGGCGGTCGTGCTGATCATTTTCGTGATATTCAGCGTCGTCCCCGGCAGCTTCATATCGAGCCTGATGTCGGAGGGGCGCAACGCCACGAATGCCGATGTGATGGCGCATCTGAACGAGCAGTTCGGGCTGGACAAGCCTCTGCCGGTCCGCCTGTGGGACTATCTGTGGGGGCTGGCGCATTTCGACCTTGGAATTTCCTACCGCACCCGCGAACCGGTGTGGAACGTGATCGAGCCGCGGCTCTGGCCTTCGATCAAACTGGCGCTGGCGGCGATGGGCTTTGCCGCGGCAGTCGGTATTCCTCTGGGATTTCTGGCCGCGCTGAAGCCCGGCAGCGTGTTGGACACCGGCACGATGATGCTGGCGGTTTCCGGCCTGTCGGTTCCCGAATTCTGGCTAGGCTTGCTGCTAATGTACGTCTTTGCGCTGCAGCTCGGTCTGCTGCCGAGCTTCGGCTACCAGCCCGGCGGCATCCGCTACATCATATTGCCTGCCATCGCGCTCGGCGTATCGCCGATGGCGCTCCTGGCGCGAACCACCCGCGCTGGCGTTCTGGACGTGATGAACGCGGATTTCGTGCGAACGGCGCGAGCCAAAGGGTTGACCGAACCGCGTCTGGTGCGCAGTCACGTCACCCGCAACGTGTTGGTGTTGATCCTGACCACGCTTGGCCTTCAGATCGGTTCGCTCATGGGGCAGGCGATCGTGATCGAGAAACTGTTTTCCTGGCCAGGGATCGGGTCGCTTCTGGTCGACAGCGTGTCGGCACGCGACATTCCCGTGGTTCAGGGTACGGTCATCGTGATCGTGTTGTGGTTCCTTGTCATCAACATGCTGGTCGATATCGCCTATGCCATGATCGACCCGCGCATCAAGGTGGCCTGATCCATGCGGTTGCGTTTCAATTTCGCCCTTGGCCTGGCGCTGGCGTTGCTCGTGGTCGCCGCAGCCGTCAGCGCCGGCTGGATTGCCCCGTACAACCCGATATTCGACGCCGACCTGATGAATTCTGAAATGCCGCCGAGCTGGGACCATCTTTTGGGCACGGACGGGCAGGGTCGCGACGTCTTTTCCCGTATCCTCTACGGCGCCAGGGTGTCGCTGACCGTCGGCCTCGTTTCGCAGTTGATCAACTCGTGCATCGGTATGGCGCTTGGGGTTTCGGCCGGTTATTTCGGAGGCTGGTGGGACGACCTGGTGAACGGGCTGACCAACGTCATGCTGGCGATCCCATCCCTGGTCTTCGCGCTCGCCATCATGGCGGTGTTGGGACCCGGCTTGCCAAGCCTCCTGATCGCATTGGGCCTGACCAACTGGTCCTGGACCTGCCGCATCGCCCGCAGCTCCACCTTGTCGCTCAAGAATCAGGGCTTCGTGCAGGCCGCCAGGGCGGCCGGCTTCAGCGACGCCAACATCATGCGCACGCAGATACTGCCGAATATCGTCGGTCCGGTGCTGGTCATCGCGACACTTGGCATCGGCGGCGCGGTTCTGGCGGAAGCTGCACTGTCTTTCCTCGGCGTCGGCATCCGGCCACCACAGCCGAGCTGGGGGAACATGCTGACCGACGCGCGCGAACTGATCCGCACCGCCCCCTGGGCCTCGCTGTTCCCCGGCCTCGCAATCTTCGCCACGGTCCTTGGCTTCAATCTGCTCGGTGACGGGCTGCGCGACATGCTGGATCCGCATATGAGGATAAGGCAGGCATGAGCGGCATTCTTCCCGACCCTGTTCTGTCCATCCGCGACTTGCGCATCGGCGTCGGCAAGCGGAACGAAATCCTTCACGGCGTGTCTTTCGATATCCTGCCTGGGGAAACTTACGGACTTGTCGGCGAATCCGGTTCGGGCAAAAGCATCACCGGCCTTTCGGTGATGGGGTTGCTTAAACGCCCGCTGGAGGTGACCGGCGGCTCGATCTTCTTCCGGAGCCAGGACGTGTTGAAGCTTGGCAGCCGCGCCAGGCGCCGTCTGCGCGGCGACCGTATGGCGATGGTGTTTCAAGAGCCCATGACGGCGCTCAATCCGCTGATGGCGATTGGCCGTCAGATCGCGGAAATGTTCGTCGTTCACAGGGGCTTCGGGTGGTCGGATGCGCGCAGGAAAGCCGTCGAGGCACTGGAAAGCGTTCGTGTGCCGGCGCCCGAGGAACGCGCCCTGTCCTACCCCCATCAACTGTCGGGAGGGATGCGCCAGCGCGTCATGGTCGCCATTGCACTGGCCTGCCGTCCCGACCTGCTGATTGCGGACGAGCCGACCACCGCACTTGATGTGACGGTCCAGGCAGGCGTCCTGGAATTGCTTGCCGAGCTTTGCACGGCTGAAGGAACGGCCGTGCTGCTGGTCAGTCACGATTTGGGCGTGATCGCCAATATGTGCCGGCGCGTCGGGGTCATGGACCGGGGGCGGCTCGTCGAGGAGCAGGACACCAAGGCTCTGTTCGAAAATCCGCTGCATCCCTATACCCGAGGCCTGCTCGCGGCACGCCCTCGCCTGGGGTCGCGAACGCTGGTTGGACGCGCCCGCCTGACCGAACTGGACCAGGTCGTGGGCAGCGAGGAGCGTGGACGCGACGCACCGACGCTGACCACGCCGCGCGGCCTTGGTCTGGAGGCGACCGCATGAACCAGCCTCTTCTGGAAATCCGCGACCTCAACGTCCATTTCCCGCTGCCGCGTCGCTCGCTGTTGGGGCCAAAGCGGACGCTTCGTGCCGTTCAGGGCGTGAATCTGACCCTGAACGACGGAGAGTGCCTGTCCATCGTCGGTGAATCCGGCTGCGGAAAATCCACCACCGCGCTGACCGTGATGGGTCTGCAGGAGCCGACTTCGGGAAGAATCCTGTTCCAGGGCAAGCCGTTGACAGGCCCTGGCGCTCCCGCCCGCAAGGAGCGCGCGCGCATCGCTCAGATGGTGTTTCAGGACCCGTATGCGTCGCTGAATCCGCGCCAGACCATCGGCCGCATGCTGTCCTCGCAGCTTTCCCTGCATGGAATTGCCAAGGGAAGCGAGGCCAGCCACCGCGTCGCCGAGATGCTGACCCGCGTCGGCCTGACGCCCGATCACGCCGACCGTTATCCGCATGAATTCTCCGGTGGGCAGCGCCAGCGGATCGGCATCGCGCGGGCGTTGATGCTTGATCCGAAGATCCTGGTGCTGGACGAGCCGGTGTCGGCATTGGACGTGTCCATCCAGGCGCAGATCATCAACCTGCTGATGGACCTGCAGGAAACGCTGGGCTTGAGCTACATCATGATCTCCCACGATCTGAGCGTGGTCGAGCATGTCAGCGACAGGGTTGCCGTCATGTATTTCGGCCGCGTGGTGGAAGAGGGTGACTGGCATTCGATTTTTAGTCGCCCGACGCATCCCTACACGCGTCGCCTGATCGGTTCGGTTCCCGATCCCGACGCGATCCTGACCGGGGCACGCACCTTGCCGGATGCCGCCTTCGTTCCAGACGCCGCCCGCTTTTCGCCCGACATTTCGCGCCGTCCGGATCCCGACGAAGAACACGAGCCAAGCGAGCTTGTCGAGATCGGCCGCGGTCATCGCGTCCGCCTCGCGCAATAGGAATTGCCGATGACCTTCACCGTCCTTACCTGCGAATTCATGCACGAGAGCAATACGTTCTCGCGCTTCCGCACCGACTTGCCGCAGTTTCAGGTGGACACGCTTCTCCTTGGCGACGAAGCGATCCGCGCCCGCCGCAACGCCAACACCGAACTTGCTGGGTTCATGGATGTGGCGGAACCGGCGGGCTGGAACGTGATCCACGCGATTTCGGCACATGCCGTGCCCGGGGGGCGGGTGACGAAAGCCGCCTATGACCACATCGCCGGTATTATCCTGGAGGCAGCGCGTTCGAACAAGGGCCGCCTCGATGGAGTGCTTCTTGGACTTCATGGCTCGATGGTGCCGGAGTTTTGCCATGACGGTGAAGGGTATCTGCTGGGCCTTCTGCGGGCCGAACTTGGAGCGGACATTCCTGTTGCGGTAACGCTCGACCTTCATGCGATGGTGTCCGAAGACATGGTTCGGGACGCGCAGATCCTTGTTTCCTACAAGACCTATCCGCATGTGGACATGCGCGAAATCGGCGCGCATGCCGCCCGTATCCTGGATCGCGCAATGAAAGGTGAAATCGCGCCCCGGACTGTCAGGGCGCATGTGCCGATGCTGGACGAAGCGAATTCCGGCCGCACCGACATTCCCGAGACGCTGGCCCTTTATGACCGCGCCCGCGAGGCCGAGGCCGAGGGCTTGCTCGCGGTTTCCGTCAATGCAGCCTTCACGGGCGCCGACGTGTCCTGCGTCGGTCCCACCGTGCTCGCAACCTATGACAGCCGTGATCCCGGCGCCAAGCCAGCCGCCATGCGTGTGACAGAGGAACTTGCGGACAGGATCTGGCAGGGCCGGACCAAGAAGCGCAATGTTTTCATCGAGGTCGACGAGGCTGCTGCCGAGGCGCATGCCTGGCGCGGCGACAAACCGCTTGTTATCGCCGATTACGCCGACAATCCCGGCGCCGGTTCCTACGGCGACTCGACCGCGCTGTTGAAGGGCCTGCTTGATGCGGGAGTAAAGGGTGCGGTACTCGCGCCGATGATCGATCCTCAAGCGGCAAATGAATTGCACCGTCACCGGCAAGGCGAAACCGTGACGGTGACGATTGGCGGCAAGGGCGACGCCAACTTCGGCGGCGGCCCGCTGACGGTGACGGGTGTGCTGACTAGGCTTTCGGACGGCGCCTATGTCGGCGACGGACCGATTCAGGGCGGGCTCACCCATAGTTTCGGCCCCACCGCCGTAATCGACGTCGACGGGATCGAAGTCATGGTCGTTTCAGAAGCGCAGCAGATGGTCGACCTTCAGCAATTGCGCGCTTTCGGGATAGAACCGACGGCTCGCCGCGTGTTGGTCCTGAAATCGATGCAGCATTTCCGGGCGGCATTCGAGCCGATATCGGGCAAGGTCATCGTCTGCGATGCAGGCGCGCTGGCAACGCCGCGGGCAGAGCGGCGCCCCTATATCCACGCGCCGCGCCCGCTCTGGCCGCTCGACAAGGATTTCGAGCGCTTCGTTCGTCCCTTGGTCGACACATTCTAAATTACCAAAGCGGGCCAGTGCAGACGGCCCCTTCCTGGATGCGAATGCTGACAGCGAGCGCACTCTTCGCAGGCCCTGCGTGGCGACGGCGGTGCGATCGATCATCGACCGTCAAGTCACAGACATCGCCGATACGCTTCAGCTCATCTATTCGCTCCGGCCTGCGGGCCTGCCCGGGCCGTTCTTCGAGGCTCGGAAAACGGCGGCGTCCGCGCTGCATCGTGACGCGCGCCGTCCCGGTGCCAGAAGTCGAGAACGGCTGCGGTGATAGCCTCTGGCGCGTCCTCCTGAACAAGATGCTTCGCATCCGGTACGACAATGAATGGAGCGTTTGGGATGCGCCGCGCGAGTTCTTCACCATCTTTCAACGGGATAAATTCATCCTCGGCGCCCCAAAGAATGCTCACGGGGCAGCGGATTTCACCGTAGCGGTCCTCGACCTCTTCGCTGTACTTGTCGTCCATCTGCGCCACCTGGCGCCAGAACGCCTTCTTGCCCTCCTCGCTAAGCCAAGGCTGGAGATAAAGCCGCATCTCCTCTTCGCGCAATTTGTGCTTCGCTGCGGCACCGATATACGCGCGCAGGACGGCTTCATGGATATAGGCTGGAAGACCGGCAAAAACGTCTTGGTGCACCTTGGCCGCCTGCACCAGCGCGGATCCCTGCGGGCTGATTGCGACAGGATCGATCAGCATCAGGCTGCTGTAGTCGATGCCGTCCATGAGATGGGCGCGCAGCGCGGCAGACCCGCCAAAGTCATGCGCGACGACGTCCGGGCGCTCTATACCCCAGTGCTTTACCAGCGCCGCGAAAAGTCCATTCTGAAGACCATGCAGGACGTCGGCGTCCGGCTTGTCGGACTGCCCGAAACCCAGCAAATCATAAAAGAAAACCCGACGGTGCCGCGCGAGCCACGGTGCAATTCGCCGCCACACCAGCGAGGAAAATGGCGAGCCGTGCAGGAGGATCGCAGCCTGTCCCTCGCCGAGCGTGCCCCAGGCGATCGCATGACCGCGGTAGATGAAGCGTTCAGGCAGAGTCCAGTTCGCAATCATCTCGTCCTCCGTATCCAGAGACTTGTCGAGGAATCCGACAGGAAGCGGGTCGGACCGAAACTCTCAGCCATGGTGCGATGGTGCGAATTCCGGCCCTGGACAATCTCTCGGCGACAGAAACCCAGGTGGTAGCGTCGTCAGGCCAGCCGTGCAGCAGCAAAGCCGCTGTGTCATGCTTCGCGCCTTCCTCCAGAAAGGCGATGTCGAGCATTTGTGGCCGCGGTTGACGGCATGATGAAGCGCGCGTGGGTCTGCATCCCTGCCCAACGAGGACGGCGCGATCGGGTTCCTTGGCATGCGACCATCAGGCCGCTCTTGTCGACCTCCGTCCGAGGCAGCCCGTTCACGGAAAGCCTTCCCCTATCCGAGCCGGACTTGCTTCATGATCCTGTTCCTCAGATGACCCCGCCATTCGCTCGGACGATCTGGCCGTTGATCCAGCCGCTGTCCGGTCCAACCAGCAGGGAGACGACGCGCGCGATGTCGTCGACCTCGCCCAGACGGCCGAGCGGGTTCATCTGTTTGATACGATCGAGCGTAGCCTGATCCTTGCCTTCGAGAAAAAGCTCGGTGGCCACCGGCCCCGGCGCAACCGCGTTGACCGTGATGGCGCGGGATCCCAACTCCTTCGCCACAATGTGGGTGAGCGCTTCGACCGCGGCCTTGGTGGCCGCATAAACGCCATAGGTCGGCTGATAGAGTCCGACGACGCTGGTCGAGAAGTTCACGATGCGGCCGCCGTCGCGCAGGCGCCTCGCCGCCTCGCGAAGGCCGTTGAACGTGCCCTTGAGATTGATCGCGATGGTCTGATCGAAAGTCGCATCATCAAATTGAGCGACCGGTGCGAGCTTCATGATGCCGGCATTGTTCACCAGCACGTCGACGCCGCCATGGGCCGCTTCGGCGGAATCGAACATCCGTCTCACAGCTTGCGGGTCGCTGACATCGGCCTGGAAGGAGGTGGCCCGACCGCCGGCCTTTTCGATCTCATCCACCAGCTTGGCGGCCGCTTTGGTGCTACCTGCATAGTTGACCACGACCGTGAGGCCGTCGCTCGCCAGCCGGCGGGCGATGGCCGCTCCGATGCCGCGAGAGGCTCCCGTGACGATTGCAACCCTATTCGTTGAGGTGGTCATTGTGGTTGTTCCTTTGCCGTGTTGTTGCCGATATCAATCCTTCGCTCGATATTCCTGCGGGATCACGAAGACCTCGTCGGCGCGGGCGTAACCGCCGTCCTTGACCTCCTCGATCAGGACCATGGTATGCGGCCGAGCGGCCTCGGAGAAATATTCCACGAGCATCGCCGTGGCCCGATGGACGATCTCTTCTTTCTGGGCCCGGTTCAGCGCCGCCTCGGGGACCTTGAAATTGACGAAGGGCATGATCTTCACTCCTGTCGATCTGATGACTTGAATGGTGTGAAGGTAGCCGTTTTTAAAACCAGCACTAGAAGGCCGATTTCAACATCACCATTTCAAAAACCATAACAATCAACTACGAGATGGTCATGGATCGCATCGACGTCATGCGGCTCTTCGTCAGGATCGTCGAGCGTGGGAGCTTTGCTCAGGCCGCGCGGGACCTGCAGGTTCCGCGGCCCACCGCCACCCATGCGATCCAGCGCCTGGAAGCGGATCTCGGCGTTCGGCTCCTCGAACGAACAACCCGAAATGTGAGGCCGACGCTCGATGGCGCACTCTACCATGAACGCTGCATCCGGCTTCTTGCGGACCTGGATGAGGTGGAGAGCGTCTTCAGGAATGCCGAACCCAAGGGTCCGCTTCGTGTGGATATGCAGGGGACCATCGCGCGGTTTTTCGTCATGCCCGCCTTGCCCGAGTTCATCACGCGCTATCCCGGCATCTCGCTCAGCCTCAGCGAAGGCGACCGGATGGTCGACCTCATCACTGAAGGCGTCGATTGCGTCGTGCGAGCCGGCGAACTGTCCGACTCGTCTCTGATCGGTCGCCGCATAACCGCATTCGAGCAACTCACCCTGGCGAACCCAGCCTATCTTGAACGTCACGGCGTCCCTTCAACACCGGATGATCTCGGCGGCCATCGCATGGTTGCCTATACCGCCTCCGCGACAGGGCAGCCGTACCCGCTGGAATTCTATAAGGACGGCGCGGCAAGGGAGGTTCCACTGCCCTACGATATCGTCGTCCGGGGCGCCGAAATCTACACGGCCTCCGGCGTCGCCGGGCTCGGGTTGATACAGGTCCCGCGTTATCGCGTAGAGCATCAGATCGCCACCGGGCAATTGGTTCCGATACTGGAAGCCTTCCCACCACCGCCGATACCCGTATCCGTGCTCTATCCCCAGAGCCGCCATCTGTCTTCGCGGATCAGGGTGTTCATTGATTGGCTGGCGGAGGTTTTTCGGGCCCCTCGCGGCGTTGCCGGGAGTTCCTCTCAGAAGGGCTCGGTCGAGATATCAAGCTGAGGCAGTTCATCGTTGCACGGAAAGGCGGAACAGGTCCGCCACGCTTCGGCACACCGTCTCATGGCCTGCCCCTTGACACGAATGTGAGATGCCTCTGGTGCCTTCTCAGGCGAAGGCGTCTGGCGAGCAGAAGCGCCAGACCAAGCACAAATACGATGCCGCCCCCCACCAGCCCCTGGGCCGCCAGAACCAGCACCGTCTGCTCTGTCGTCGAGCCTGCCCGCATCTGGCGCACATCGGCTGCCGTGACGCTGACTTGCGGGTTTCCGAAGCGCGCTGTCACATAGTTTGCAAGGGCCGCCACCTGGCCGTCGTCCAGCCAGCCGTCAAAGGCCGCCATCGATTTGCGGCCCGCGACGCCGCCTGCCTTGACGCCTTCAAGGATGGTCATGACGACATTCTCAGGCGAGGTTACGCCGAGAGTGCTGTTGTTGGTCAGTGATGGATAGGTGCCATCCGCCGATCCGCCTCCATTCAGGCCATGACATCCCGAGCAGAGCGACCGGTAGAGATCGTCGCCCACCGCGACCCCGCTGCCCTCCACGCTGGTCTTCGTCCCGGCATCGCGGGCGGCTGCGGGCGGATTGGTCCACGCGAAGCGCGGCCGCTTCTCGTCTCCCGATTGGGCGGGCACGGTCCTGAGATAGGCGACGATGGCATGAATGTCGTCGTCCGAAAGATATTGCAGACTGTTCATGACCGTTTCCGCCATCGGACCGCCCGCATATGCCTTTCCAGGCATGGCGCCGGTCTTGAGAAACCGAAACAGCTCCTCATCGCTCCAGCCGCCTATGCCCGCGATCTTGTCGCTGCTGATGTTGAACGCCTGCCAGATACCGGCGCTGCCGCCGGCAAGCTTGCGATCTTCATCCATGCCGAACGTTGTATTCCTTGGAGTGTGGCAGGCGCCGCAGTGGCCAAGCACCTCCACCAGGTAGGCGCCCCTGTTCCATGCGCCGGTTCGGCTTGGATTTGGTCCGAAGCCGCCGGCGTGGAGGTTGGCAAGTTTCCACAACCAGAGCGTCCAGCGCTGGTTAAATGGAAAGGGCAGTATGTTTGGCGGCGGCGGCTGAGAAATCGGCGCGGTCGTGAGCAGGTAGGCTCGGATCGCGAGCACATCCTCGCGGTTCATCCCGACGAAGCTGTCATATGGCATGGCGGGATAGAGATCGGCCCCGTCGCGTCTGACGCCTTTCTGCACGGCTCGCACGAATTCGTCGGCGGAATAGCGCCCGATGCCTGTGTCGAGGTCCGGTGTGATGTTGGTGGAATAGACATCGCCGAACGGCGTCGGCACCCGATAGCCTCCGGCGAAAGGCCGGCTCGGATTGGACGTGTGGCAGCCGACGCAATCGGCGGCTCGGGCAAGATATTCGCCTTTCTGGATCTCGTTCGCCCGCAGCGGCGTGCCAGGCGCCAGCGACGCCATGACGGCCGCGACTACACGTAGGAGAACGGCGAGGAACGGAACGCTCGCAGCAGGCCACCGCAAACGCTGCCCATGGCGGATGACCGCTCGTCGGCTCCGCTGCACAGTCACAGTTCGCATCCGCTGAAGATCAATCCGGCCGCCATTTGCGCCAGCATGACGAGCGTGAACAGGGCCCCGATGCCTACCGAAGTCCTGGCCAGAAACGCGCGCGTGCGCGCCTTCAGGGGCGGGCTCGTGCCGTGCCCTGGATCATGAACGGCGCGCCATGACGACAGGACGCCCAGCGCCGCGACGGCGGCGCCTGTCAGCGAGAACAGAACAGTGGGCCGAAACCCGGCGTCGCATTGCCAATATGCGATTGAATAGTCGAGCTGCAGCGATATCGCCCACGCCGTTGGTCCGGTGGCCATGCCTGCCCAGGAAACGCCCGTGCGGATCGCCTGCATGTTACATCCTCGGAACCCAGTAAATTACGAGATAGAGCACGACCCATGAGACGACCACGAAGTCCCAGTAGAAGGCATTGTCCGACACGTCGCTGAAGTGGCGTCCGGTGTTGCCTTTCTTGGTGAACATGAGAACCGCGAGCACGATCGTGTCCCCGACATCGGTGAGGAGGTGTGTCGTGTGCAGGCCGAGCAGGAGCCAGACGATCGACCCGTAGGCGTTCTGGTCCCAGGAGATCCGGAGCGCGGGAAATTCCCAGATGCGCACGATCAGGGGAAGAATTCCGGCGATCGACATGACGACGATGCCGATGCGCACCTTCACAAGGTCCTGCCGCCGCGCCCAAAGATCGATCAGACGGTTGGGGACGGCGCTGGCAAGCAGAATGATCAATATTGCCGTGCCCGGCAGGAGATCGGGTGCCGGCGCTCCGATCGGCCAATGCCGCGCCTGCACAGCCAGGTAGAAATAGGTACCGATCGCCAGGGCAAAACCGGTTGCTTCAAGGGCGATGAAGGCCACCGTTCCCCACCAGATCGGGCTTGCCGATCCAAAATCATAGGTGGGCAGGTGGCTGACGTCGACGGTTGGCCGGTGTCTCATTCTTCGTCCTCCGGCTCGCCTTTCGGCCAGAACCAGCAGATAAAGCCGATCGAGACCGGTATCGCGCCCCAGACCACCGCCCATGGCGTGTATATTGAGCCCAGAAACGCGCCACCCACGGCGATGGCCGAGAGCAGCGGCCAGATCGAATTGTCGGCCGATGGCACGCGCAGTTGCGGCACCGCATCGGCGACCGTGCCGGCAAGCACTTCGCGCGCATCGACGCGCAGGCCCTCGACCACCGGGAGTATGTCGGGTTCGGCCCAGAGCGGCTCGCGATGGGTCACCACTGGCAGGCGCGAAAAATCGTAGGAAGCCGGCGGTGACGTCGTTGCCCATTCCAGTGTGCTCGCCCCCCAGGGATTGTCTCCCGCGAGGCGACCGTTGCGAAGGCTGAGCAGCATGTTCAGGACGAGAAGCGCGAAGCCGGCGAACACCACCAGCGACGAGATGCTGATGAACAGGTTCGTGCCGCCCCAGCCGCTCGCCGGCGGATAGGTGTAGACGCGCCGCGGCATGCCTTGCAAGCCAAGGATGTGCATCGGGAAGAAGGTGAGATTGAAGCCGATGAAGACAAGCCAGAAATTCCAGCGGCCGAGCCTCTCGGACAGCATGCGGCCGGTGATCTTGGGAAACCAGTAGTAGACGGCGCCGAGCAGGGGGAAGACGGCGCCTCCGACCAGCACATAGTGGAAATGTGCGACGACGAAATAGGTATCGTGCACCTGCAGGTCGAGCGGCACCGAGGCGACCATGACCCCGGTCAGCCCGCCGATCACGAAGGTGAAGATGAAGCCGAGCACGAAAAGCAGCGGCGTGGCAAAAATCGGCCGGCCGCCCCAGATCGTCGCGATCCAGCAGAAGATCTGGATGCCGCTCGGAATGGCGATCATCATCGAGGAGGCGGTGAAGAAGCTTTCGCCGAGCTGCGGCAGGCCCGTGGCGAACATATGGTGCACCCATAGTCCAAAGGATAGGAAGCCGATCGCAACCAGCGACAGCACGATCCCGAGATAGCCAAAGACCGGACGGCGCACGAAGCTCGGCAGGATAGCCGAGACGAAGCCGGTCGCGGGAATGAAGATGATATAGACCTCCGGGTGGCCGAAGAACCAGAACAGGTGCTGCCAGAGCAGTGCGTCGCCCCCCGCCGCCGGGTCGAAGAACCTGGTGCCGACCAGCCGGTCGAGGATCAGCATGGTGCTCGACACCATCACCGCGGGCATGGCGAACAATATGATGAAAGCCATGACGAGGACTGACCAGACATAGAGCGGGATGCGATCGAGCGACATGCCAGGGGCGCGCTGCTTGAACACAGTCGCGATGATCTCGACGGCGACCGCGAGTGCGGACACTTCGGTGTAGGTCACCATCTGCGCCCAGAAATCGGGGCGCTTGCCGATCCCATATTCAGGTCCGGCGAGCGGCACGTAGGAAAACCAGCCGGCATCCGCGCCGGTGTCGAAAGCGAAGGCGATCCAGATCATCAACCCACCGGAGAGATAGACCCAGTAGCTGAAGGCGTTGAGCCGCGGGAAGGCGACGTTTCGGGTGCCGATCATCAGCGGCACCAGGTAGATGGCGAACGCTTCCATGACCGGTACGGCGAACAGGAACATCATCGTCGTGCCATGCATGGTGAAGAGCTGGTTGTAGAGATCGGGGCCGATATGGCGTGCCTCCGGCGTGGCAAGCTGGAACCGCATGGCAAGTGCCGACAGGCCTGCAAGGGCGAGGAACAGGAAGGCCGTCACCATATAGCGCCGGGCGATCAGCTTGTGGTCGACCGTGACCAGCCAACCATAGAGGCCGTTCGGCGTCCGCCAGGCATGCGCCAGATAGTCGTGCAGTCTTGCCTCGTCGAGCCCGGTGTCGCGGATGCCTTTCAGGGCCGCTTCCTGTTTTCGCCTAGCCGTCTTCCTGGCAACGCCACTCATTCAAGACTTCCAAGATAGGCGACGACCGCACGAAGATCGTCGGCGCTGAGAGCAATGCGCGGCATCTTCGCGCCGGGTTTTATGGATTGCGGATCGGCGATCCACGCGGCGAGCGCGCCGGGTGTCATGGCCAGCGTGTCGGCGGCCAATGCACGCCGGTGTGCGAGATGGGTAAGGTCGGGCCCGACCGCTCCCTTGGCCGGCGTCCCCCTTATCGTGTGGCAGAGCGCGCAACCGGTGGAAAGAAAAGCCCGCTGGCCGCGGCGTTCCTCCTCGCTGGCAGGCGCGATGGCGGCGGCGTCTTGTCTGGACCGCCATGCCTCGAACGCTTCGCGGCTTTCCGCGATGATGGTGACGGCCATGTGAGCATGCTGGTAGCCGCAGAACTCGGCGCACTGGCCGCGATAGATACCAGGCCTGTCGGCAATGAGGGTGATCTCGCTCGGCCGGCCCGGAATGAGGTCCCTTTTACCGGCGAGGCTTGGCACCCAGAAGCTGTGAATGACATCGGTCGAATCGAGTTCCACCTTTACCCGTTCGCCGACGGGAAGATGGATCTCGTTCGCCGTGACAATCATGCGCGACCGATCATCGTTGGGATAGCGTATTTCCCACCACCATTGATGCCCTGTGATGCGGATGGTGAGCGTCTCCTTTCCGCCCAGCGAGGCAATGGATTTGCCGGCGAAGAAGCTCGTTATCGTCAGCGCGGCGAGAACCAGCACGGTCGCCGCGACGGCGCTTCCGACCGCGCGGCTAAACCTGTGCTCCTGATGGCTGTCGATGACCAGCGGCGGGGGTCCTGCTTGTGCCCGGCGCTGATGGAAGAGCGCCATTGCCAGGGCCAGCATGACGAGCAGCCAGGTGATGGTCGCCACCGCGCCAAAAGACCAGATGAGATCGAGAATCGCACGGGCATTCGCACCATGTGCGTGGAGTGCGGATTGCCAGCCGCTGCACCCGCTCAGGACCGGTGCCGAGACCACTGTAGACGCGAGGCCGAGCCATTTCAGGACGCCTGGAAGACGGCTGCCGGACGTGCTTCGAGCTGGACGTGCAAAGGCGGACGCAATGGGCCATTGCCGCCGTTGCCGCAGGCGGATGGACGGGCCCGTGCATCTTGCCATGTGAAATCCCCATGGATGCCAAGGCGATAACGCGAATCGCTGTAAAAGGATGCCTGGCAACGATGGCCGGCTTTTCTCCGCCATGCGATTGGCGCCGGGCCGATGCTTGCGCGCCGGGAGCGCAACCAAATGGCGGATATGTCCGTTTCTCCAGGCAAAGGCGCGGGACGCGCATCGGACGGTTCCACGCCGCGAAAGCTTAGGAACTAGCCATGAGCAACACAGACAAAACGGCCGGCGGAAATCGAAGCGTCGCAGGCAAGGACGATCACAGCCAGGACGCGACGCGCAACGACCGCCGAGGCAGGGAAGAGACGCGGCAGGAACAGGCTGCGGACAGCCATCCGGAAGAGGATCCGGCGGAGGGCTCTCGCCAAACGGTCGAGCACGAGTTGGACAGGCTGGATCGGTCGGGGCGCAGCGCCTCGCAATCCGCGGGCGAGGGCCAGGTGGAACGCGCGCGTGAGGAGCTGCGGAAGCAGGTCAGCGAAGAGACGCAATTACCGGGACGAGGTTCCGCCTGACAGCGGCTGTGGATCGCCCCGCGGTTGGCTTTTTGTTTCGATTCTTCGGTGTCAGACGGCACGCAGGTCGTGTCGGGCCTGCCGCCTTCCGCTTTCCCGGATCCAGAGGGTCGCCATGAGCAGCGCCGCCCCGCCATAGATCAGGCCGGCTAGGGGAAGGTGCGGGTGAAGAGCCTCACCGCACTCTTTTCGACCGTCGGCCCCAGGCATATCCATGTCGATCTTCAAGGCGATGCGGCTCCAGCCGCATCAACGGCCAAGGCGGGCGCTGCGTTTCATTGGCGGTTGGCTTCCACAGGAACAAAAAGCTTGACCGGAGGTTCGAACCTCAATCTCGGCATCGGCACTTGGTCGGAACAATCGACATGATTTTTTCCCGTGTGGCCTCGTTGGACACGCATCTCCCATGAGTGGAGCAGCTGACGATGCCGGCCGAAGCGAGGGAAAGCGAAAAGACGGCGGCATCACACGCGCTCTCGGGCTCGGACTGATCACTGGGGCGGCTGACGACGATTGCTCGGCCATTGGCACCTATGCGAGTGCCGGAGCCCGGTTCGGGCCCGACCTTTTGTGGACGGCTCCTGTCACTCTCCCGATGATGTACATCGTCGTCTATCTCTCGTCCAAACTTGGCCAGGTGTCGGGCCGTGGTCTTTTCAAGGTCATTTCCGATTTCTATCCGCGTTGGCTGCTGTGGTCCGTGCTGGTGGGCGTGCTGATCGGCAACACGATCGAGGCAGCCGCCGACCTTGGCGCGATGTCGGCGGCTGTCGTGCTGTTCGTTCCGCTGCCTTCAAACTCGGTCGTCATCGGTGTCGCGATGATTATTCTTGCCTTGCAGATGTTCGGATCCTACAAGCTAATCCGCAACATATTCCGATGGTTGGCACTGGCCCTGCTCGCCTATGTGGTCTCCGCTGTGCTCGCCAAGCCGGATGTGGTCTCGGTGCTGCGCGGCACCTTGCTGCCGAAAATCGAGTTCAGCCGCGAATATCTGTCCATCATCGTCGCCATCATCGGCACGACGCTGTCCGCCTATCTCTACACCTGGCAGTCCAATCAGGAGGTGGAGGAGGAGATCGCCAAGGGCAGGACGAGCCTCGAAGAGCGCAAGGGAGCCACCGAGGGTGAACTCCGCCGGTCCCGGCGCGATATCCTGATCGGCATGATCTTTTCCAACCTGATCATGTATTTCATCATCCTTTCGACCGGATCGACGCTGTACGAGGCGGGGCATACCCAGATCGAAACGGCAGCGCAGGCGGCCGAAGCGCTGCGGCCGCTTGCGGGCGACGCGGCCGGAATTCTCTTTGCGGCCGGGGTGATCGGCGTCGGCTTCCTGGCGGTGCCGGTCATGACGGCCGGCGCCGCTTTCGATTTCGCGCAGGCCATGGGGTGGAAGAATGGCTTGAACGCCAAGCCCCGGCATGCGCCCAAATTCTACATCGCGACGGGAGTGATCACCCTGGTGGCGGTGGGTCTCAATTTCTTTGGCTTCAACCCGATGAAAGCCTTGGTCTGGTCCGGCATCGTGCAGGGTTTTTCGACGCCACCTCTGCTGCTTCTCATGCTCATCATGACCAACAATCGCAAGATCATGGGCGACAAGGTCAACAGCAGGGCCACCAACATTCTGGGTGGCGTGACGACCATAGCGGTCTTTGCGGCGTCCGCGGGACTGGTGGCGACCTGGTTCATGTAGTTCGCCGGCGCGGAAAGGACGTTCAGGCGCAGTGGAACATCCACGGTCAACTCTCGTTGAAATGCGTGTGAGAGAAAGGGCTGTCCATGTCAAAGCTCCAAGCCGCCACTCAAGAGCATTTAGAGCAACTGAGACTCGAGGCTTCGGCTCGTTTCGCCCCGATGATGCTGCATGAGGCATTGTTGCGTCTTTCCCGGGCCTGCGGGGGTGATAGCCTTGCCCGGTTCGAGAAAGCCATGGTCGATCAGATCGAGGCGACCAAGGACGATCGAGCCGATTTCGAGGCAATCAAGGAATTCGCGATCGAACAGCTTTATGCCTGGATCAGGAACGCGAACGAATCGCCGGATAAGAAGCAACCGCTGGAAAAGATAGAGGACCGCAGAACCCCCGGCCGCTCGGAAGAGCCGCAAACGCTGGAGGATCAGCTGCAGGCCGGTCTGGAAGATTCCTTTCCCGCAAGCGACCCGCCAGCGGTGGTGTCCACCTCCATTCCAGGCGGAGCCAAGAAGCTGGTCGGAACCGACGAAGTGCTGAGAAAACAGCGGGAGGCCAAGGAGCAAGACCGCCCCTAGCCCGCACCGACTGGAATCCCGCTGGCCGAACCGCCGCTCACGGACGGGAATCCGTGCCGGTCGATAGCGTCACAGCTTGACGGCCGCTTCCCGGGCCCACAGCCGCAGCTTGCGGCAAGCCTGCACGAATGTGTTGGCGGAGGCTGCGGAGTCCAGCCGCATCAATCCCTCATCGGCATCGGCTGCGACGCCTGCCTTGGCCAGGAGAGGCGCGGCTCCCTCTGTAAAGCCGATGAATTTGCAATGCGCAAAGGCATCCGACACGAAGTCCTTCGCGGCTGCCTCCTTGACCAGCAACTCGGCGCCCGGCTCGGACAGGAGCAGGACCACGGCGTCGAACAGGACCGACGGACCGCCGTCGATCATGTGTCTGGCTTCGATGTGGGTGCCGTCTGCGGCCTCGACGCCGCCCACCTTGGGCGCTATCACCTCCATGACCGCGCCTTCCGTTTCGATGGCCGAGCGAAGTTGTTCGAAAAGGGCCGTGTCGGCCCCGTCGCTCAGCAACACGCCGACCTTGCGGCCTTTGAAACTATCGGGACCGTTCTCGATGATACTGAGAGCCGGAGACGGCGGCAGGTCGTCGCGCGGCGGAATGGCGGTCTCGGCGGGGTCGGGCATGTTCCGAATGCCAAGCTTGTCGGCGACTTGAGTCGCCAGCGTTTCGTCTATGTTCAGCAGATGCGCCACCATGCGTTCGCGGATCGCCGGTGCCTGCACCTTGCTCAATTCGAATGTCAGCGCCATGGCGATATGGCGTTGCTCCGGCGCTGTCTGGCTGTTGAAGAATTGCCGCGCCTGGCTGTAGTGGTCGGCGAAGCTCTCCGCCCGCAGACGCACCTTCTGCCCCTCTTCGGCGTCGGCGAAAGAGCGGAAGCCGCGTTGCGGATCCTCGCGGGGACCCGAGCCCCACGAATTCGGCTCATAGTTGGCGCGGCCGACCGGGTTGTGCATGGCCATGTGCCCGTCCTGCTGAAAATGTGCGAAGGGGCATTTCGGAGCGTTGATCGGAATATGGGTGAAGTTCGGGCTGCCCAGCCGCTTCAACTGGGTGTCGAGATAGGAGAAGTTGCGGCCCTGCAGAAGCGGGTCGTTGGAGAAGTCGATCCCGGGCGGCACGTTCTGGGTCATGAATGCAACCTGCTCGGTCTCGGCGAAGAAATTCTCCGGCATACGGTCGAGCACCAGCCGCCCGACCGGGATTGGCTCAATGATCTCTTCAGGGATGATCTTCGTGGCGTCCAAGATGTCGAAGTCGAAGCTGTCGGCAAAATCCTGGTCGAACAATTGCACCGTCAGCTCCCATTCCGGGAAGTTTCCTGACTGGATCGCTTCCCACAGGTCGCGGCGGTGGAAGTCGGGATCGGCGCCATTGATCTTGACCGCTTCGTTCCAGATCACCGACTGCATGCCGAGTTTCGGCTTCCAGATGAATTTGACGAATGTGGATTCGTCGTCGGCATTGACGAGGCGGAACGTGTGGACGCCAAAGCCTTGCATGAAACGGAAGGAGCGCGGTATCGCTCGATCCGACATGATCCACATGACCATGTGCATCGATTCCGGCATCAGGCTGATGAAATCCCAGAAATTGTCATGTGCGGTCTGGGCCTGCGGGAAAGCCCGGTCTGGCTCCTGCTTGGCAGCATGGATGAGGTCCGGAAATTTGATGGCGTCCTGGATGAAGAACACGG
Organism: Mesorhizobium sp. B2-1-3; assembly: GCF_006442495.1. Lineage (NCBI taxonomy): Bacteria > Pseudomonadati > Pseudomonadota > Alphaproteobacteria > Hyphomicrobiales > Phyllobacteriaceae > Mesorhizobium > Mesorhizobium sp. B2-1-3. Next base: position 274,239 of record NZ_VFWL01000004.1, on the reverse strand, counting down.
GAATATTGTTGCCGACGAGGTCCCAATTGCCTTCTTTGGTATAGAGCTTGACGGCAAAGCCGCGCACGTCTCGGGCGAGGTCGAACGAGCCCTTGTTGCCGGCAACCGTCGAGAACCGCACGAAGGCAGGCGTCTTTTCGCCGGCGCGCTGGAAAATGTCGGCACGCGTGTATTTGGCCAGCGATTCATAAGTCTCGAAATAGCCATGAGCGCCGTAACCACGGGCATGCACCACCCTTTCCGGGATGCGTTCGTGATCGAAGTGGAAGATCTTGTCGCGAAAGTGGGAGTCCTCGATCAGAGACGGTCCGCGCTCGCCAATCCGCAATGTGTTCTGGTCGTCGGAGACAGGCGTTCCCAGGGCAGTCGTGAGAACAGGCGTGTCGGCTTCCGCGATCTGGTGCAATTCGCCGCCATTTCCGCGCGCGGCATTCTGATCGTGCATACGCGCCGATTTGGGAGCTGAACGGTGTGCGGATTTGGCCATGATTTTTTCCTCGATTGACGCCCGTGGGCTGACTTGGCTCAAGGCGCCGAACTGCCGGTGCATGGCTTTGTTCCCGCACAACGGCGCGTCGCGCCTATCCTAAGCCAGCGCGAACACGCTGGTGGACGGCGCGCAAGGGGGGCGCGGCCGCAGCAGGATCGTTCGGCCGCATCAGAATTTTCTGGAGAGTTGTCTTCAACGCCCGGAACGATACAAACGTCCATGCATTTAGCTGGGGTCTGCATTCATACTTCTTTCTGGGAGCTGGACCATTGTCAGGCGAAGGCTATCTTTTGGCCGACCAGGAAACCCATGAAGTTTCCATCGTTGACCTGATACCCGCGCTACGGGCTTTCGCGCGCACCTTCTGCCGTATCCCCGACGATGCCGACGATCTGGTGCAGGAGACGTTGACGAAGGGCCTTGCCAACATCGACAAGTTCGAACCCGGCACGCGCATGAAGTCGTGGCTCTTCACCATCATGCGCAACACCTACTACACCCGGGTCAAGGTCGCGGCCAGGGAAGCGCCTGGCCTGCTCGACTGCGCGTCCTCGAGGCCGATTTCGGAAGCCACACAGGAATGGACCGTTCAGAGCAAGGAAGTTCACGGCGCCATCCAGAGGCTCCCTGAACACCAGCGCGAGGTGCTGATGCTGATCGGCGTCCTAGGTGTCAGCTATGAGGAGACGGCCGAGATATGTGGCTGTGCGGTGGGAACGGTCAAAAGCCGGCTCAACCGTGCCCGCGCCGCCGTTCTTGAGTTCCTGGGGGAGAGTTCGCTGCAGACGCTGATGGAAAGACGAAATCATCTGTCGGACGGGCAGATCGATATTGATGCCGACAACCGCAGATAGTCAGTTCTTTATGTCGCGCCGGCGTTTCGCAAGGAGCGCGTTTTGCAGTTCGATCGCCAGTCTGGTCAAGCGATCAGGAACCTTTTCCTGCTCGATCGCGATCAGCAGAGAGGCAATCTCCTGATCCATCGCCATTCCTGCGCGCGGGTCCATTCTATCATCGCTCGAACGAGACATCGTATTCCCTGGCTGGATGGATGGCAGTCCGTCATCCTATTGTGATGACAAGCAACCGCCATTACAAGGAGATGCCCGGTGCCGAAACCGTTGCCGGCAGCCCTTGCACAGGTTTTTCTTCCACTCTCGATTGCCGAGGTCACAGATCCACTGCGGCGCTTTCAGTCCTTCGGCAATCGATTTGCGGCATGATCCTGATATTGATCGGACTTGATCTGATTGCCGTCCAGGCCGCGTTCCTCGCTGTGCTGCTTCTTGTCCCTGTTGGATAAAACGGCATTCTCTTCGATTTTGTCCTTGGCCAGTTCGGTCATTGCTCCGGCGCCGGCCCCTTTGCCGTGGCTGCCACGGCCGATATGTTTCTTGCTGCCGGATGCCATGCTGTCCTCCTTCGAATTGGCGCCGCTCTTCAGCGTCGCTGTGTTCGACGCCCGAACTGGCATTGGCTGGTAATGTTCCGTCACGCCGGCAAGCAGGAAGGCGTCGCCGTCCCACAGCCGAAACGCTTTTTCGCCATCGATGACGACCTGCAATCCGTGACGTTGCGCCAGGTGACGGATATCGGAGCGGTCCAAAAACAGTGATTCGCGATATGAGTAGTTCAGCAAGGCCAGCCTGCCCGGCCTTTTGAGGACGCGCGCAATTTCGCCGAAATGCCGCTCCGCCACGCCGGCTAGCACCAGATAGGGGAAACTGTCGACCGCCAGAACGCAGTCGAAACTCGCGTCGCCGAACTCCGCCAGATCCAGGCCTGAGGTCCGCCGCAACTCTACATTGCCAAGCGCTGCGCATTGCTCACGGGCGATCGATATCATCCTCGACGATATGTCGATACCGACGACCCGCCCACAGGATGCCGACAGCGCGCGTTCGAAACGCCCGATGCCGCAACCGATGTCCAGAATGTTGCGTCCAGCACCGGTGAAGTCTTGCGCTGTCAGCCATGCAACGATTTCGTCGGTCGTGGCTGCCAGCCTTTCCTCATCGCCAAGGGAAGCCAACTGGACACTCGCCACCCGGGAAATCGCTGCCGCGGCATCAAAGCCCGAGGCCAGCCGCGTCACGACATCTGCATCCGTCTCGTCGTCGTCGCGTTCGTGACGAACGGCAGAACCCGTTTTCTGCAACGTGGCAAAAACCTTCGATCCGCGGCGAAGCAGCCCGGCTATCTGCTGGAGCCTTTTCCTGTCTCGAGTATCGACCGGATCGATCTCCGCCACGATCTCCGCCAATTCGACTGCCCCGATGCCTGGGTGGAGATGCAGCGCCAGCCTGGCGATGACGGCCTCGGCACTGACAGCGTCCGCCATACAGTCCTCGACCGCCAGCCTGACCGCTATCCGGCGGCGCACGGATGTTGGTTCCATCGAAACCATGGTCTCATTTCCGCGTCCAAGTCCTTCGCATCGTCCACCTGTCGCCAGCGCCCCAGCCATATTTGTACGGCTCCTGGCCGCGCAGGAAGTCGAACTCGCGCGCACCTTCGCGGATCGATTCGGCGATTGCGTGGCCGACCAGGATCGCGCCTGGACTTTCCTCGGCATAGGCAGGATCGAAACCGCCAAGATAGGCATAGGCACGGCCGCGATGGTGAAATCCGTAGTAGGCGCCGATTGGCTTGCCGTCGATGGCGAGCACCCAGCGTCGGGTCAGATCTCGAGCGTCGAGCAGGGGAAGCGAGCACCTGTGGAATTGCTCGACGGCGGGGTCGGCCAGCACGCCGCCTCCGTTTCCGGCCCAGCGCGCGCCGTGCAGGCCTATCAGGTGGTCGAGGAACAGTTGAGGATCGCCTCGTGCCGGCGACAACTCGACCCGGCCGCGTCTGGATGCGGCGCGGCGCGCCCGGCGCAACTGGCGTCTGCGCCGGGCAGGGACGCAGCCCGCCAGCGTTTCATCGCCGTCGGTGGCAAGCACGGGACAAACGGCGTGGCCGACCAGTCCATCGGCTTTCAATTCGGGATGTTCGATCGCCAGACCGGCACTGCCTTGCGGCAGATCCGGCAGGATCCACTGCGACCACTCGATCGAGAGTATCTTCTCTGCAAGGGCAGTGGCGACCTGGGCCTCGCTGCCGGGCACACACAGCACGTCCAGATAGTCGCTGAGGGAAATGCCGATCGGAAGCAGTTTCGAGCCTTCCGTGCCATGTTCGAGATAGAGCGGCGCCAGGCCCACCAGATCGTTGCCGCGCCAGATGGCGACCGTCGCCAGCTCCCCCGGAGCGAATGTGCGCCACCACGGCAGCAGCCAGGCGGGACATTGAAAGGGCGTCGCCGACGAACTCTGCTCCCACAGGTTCCACCAGTGCGGCGCCAGTGCATGCAATTGCTCTGGATCGCCGATGATCTCGCTGCGCAGCATCTGCTCTTTCACCGCACCGCGGCGAGACGCCTGCGGTCGGCGCCGAGCCGGGCCAGCGCCAGATAGGCGCTCATGTAGGACGAGACCATGCGCTCGAGCGAAAACCGCCGGCGCGCCTCGCTTCGGCACGTCTCGGCATCAAGGCTGGGTGCCGCGACAATTGCTTGCGCCATCTCGTCGACATTGTTGACGATAAAGCCGGTCTTGCCGTGCTCGACCACTTCGGGAAGCGCACCATTTGGAAAGGCGATCACCGGTGTGCCGCAGGCGAGTGCTTCCATCGCGACCAGCGAACTGGTCTCGGCGGCGAGGCTCGGAACGACTAGGCAGCGTGCTGCATTGAGCAAGCGCCGCTTGGCGGCGAAGCCGAGCGGACCGAGGAAGCGGCGCCGGCCGTCGAGGCGAGGTTCGACCTCATCGCGAAAGTACTGGATATGCGTCTCGTAAGGATAGACCCGCCCGCCGATGACCAGCGGCACATCAGCCTGCCTGGCGGCATCCAATGCCAGGTGTATGCCCTTTTCCGGGCAGATGCGGCTGAGCACGACGGCGAAGTCGCCCCTGGGCCGCGGCTGGTTCAGCGCGTCGATATCGACACCATTCGGGATCGGGGCAACCAAGCTTGCGTCCGGCGGTGCGGTTCTTTGCTGGGCTGACGAGACGGCGTGAAGCCAGAGATCGTCGCGCCCTGGGCGCAGCGCCCCGGCCGGGTACCAGTCGAGCGGCAGGTGAAGCGTCACCAGGGTCGGACCGTCGGCAGGCAGGTAGGCGTCGAAGTCGATGCCATGCAGGTGAACCACGTCGATCGGCCATTGGGCGCGGGCAGCGGCGATCGCGGCGCGATGGGACTCCTGTGCCCGGTTTTTTGCTGACTGGTCGAGCACGCCGGCTTCGGCGGGCGTTTCCACCAGAATGCCGCTTGCACTGGAACCCTGGCAGCCGATGACGATGGATCGGTGACCGGCGCGGGTCAGGGCCTGATCGAGCATTGACAGCACCTGCTCGGCGCCGCCAACGGCGTTCGGTCCCACCGGCGCGAGAGGATAGGCAACATTGAGCACTGTGAGCGTCATGGCTGGTCGAGCCGGAGCGCCTCGTGAGCACGGGCGCTTGCATGCAGCCAGGTGCCGGGCTCGAAACCCAGCGGCAGCGATTCATAGTAGAGCCTGCCATCGTTGGGCAGCTTCAGGAAATCATAGGTCGGCGCCAGCCGGAAACGCTCGGTGCGGGTCGAGAACGGCGCCAGCGTCCGCTGCTGCGTCAGGTGGCTGGCCAGCATGCGCTGCTTTTGCTGAAAGGCCGCTTCGGTCAGGCAGACCTCTATGCAATCACTGCCGGTGCCGCTGGCGAAATCCTGAAATACCGGGCCGTCCGGGCCAGCCGAATAAAAGGCCATTTCGATGATGGTGGGCACGGGCCGGCGGTCACGGCGCAGAAGATGGCAGGCCGCGTGAACGGCAAAAGCGGTCGCGTCGTGGTCGGGATGGCCTCCCTCGAAAGGATGTGTGCAGACGAAGCGGATGTCGGGTTCGCAAACAAGGCAGGCGAGTTCCTGCGCGAGCGCCACGAGATTCGCCGCAGCCTCCTTGTCGGGATAGCCAAGAGCGGTCAGGCCCGATGGCGATATGCCGGCCGCGGCCAAGGCTTCCGTCAGTTCCGCACGGCGGGCATCGGCATAGTCCTGCCATGTCTCGAAACCATGCGCTTGCGCGTCGGCAAGATCGCGTGGTGCTCCGTCCGTGACATGGACGATGCGGCATGACCGCAGTCCGGCAAGATGCCCGCCGATGCCGATCGTCTCGTCGTCCGGATGCGCGACGACGACCATGATCGCGGAACCATGTGCTGCGTCACTGCCCGTCAACAGGGCCGCGAATTCGCCCAGGGTTGCCGACGGTTGATGCATGGGAGCCTCACGCTGCCGAGGCTCGCCGCTTCGACGTGGAAGCCACGCCGGGCGCGTAGCGGCGGATCATGGTTGCACAGAATTCGGCGAATTCCTCCGGCACCAGCGGCGGACTGGTGTGGTGAGGCATCATCCCGCGATGCTCTGGCGTGAAGCAGAAGGTGACGGTCACGTCGAAATCGGCGAGCGCTTCCATCTGTCGGTCGAACCAGTTCAATGCATTCGGCCTGAAACTGTCGGCCCAGGAAAGTCCGGTCCGCATATTGGTGACCCCGAGCCGCTTCATCCAGGCGACGGCGTCGTCCAGCCGCGGGTCCTCGAAATGAAACCACTGCACCAGCCCCATCTCGGGCGTATGGCGCAGGAATTCCTCCAGTGCCGGTTTTGGCGTGCCGTCCTGGCGCAGCAGCCCCATATGGAAGTGACGATAGTAGGAGGAGCCTTCCGCTTCGCGATGGCGCGTTGTTGCTTCCCATTCGCGCGGGAGATCATAAAGGCTGTACCACTGGATGCGCGGAGCGTTGCCGAGCAGCAATTCAGCGGTGCGCCTGAGGCCCCAGACCTGGATCTCGTCGGCGCCGAAGGTCGATACGCCAACTTCGCTGACCCAGATCGGGAGATCGGTGACGGCCGCGATCTCACCGATCTTCTGTGGCCATTCCTGGATCTGCCACAGGTTCCAGTCGAGCGGAAAGCCATGTACCGCGACGGCATCGACGTGGTCCAGCAATCTGAGTTCCTTCATGCGCGTGACGAAGCCGGGGTCGATCGGAGAGATGCCGCCGAGCACCTTGGTCAGGGCCGGGTTCTCGGACGCTATCGCATCCGCCGACAACATTGCCATGGCGGCGAAGCGGCTCCAATCGGGGTCGAGCTCGGGATCCCAATGCGATTTGTTGTTGGGCTCGTTCCAGATCATCGCGGCTTCAATCATGGATCTGTCCTTTCGACGGGTAGACGGCGCCGCCGCCGGCCGGATCGCCGGCGGAACGGCAAAAATAAACCTCCTGCTCGGGGTGCAAAAAAATCTCGAAGCCGGCGCTGCGCAACATCGCTTCGGTGCAGGCGCGGTTGGGAATCCACCAATTGGTCGGATCGTCGGCATATCGATGTTCGATGAAATGCAGTTTCGGAAATTCCGGCCGCTCGAACAGGTCGTGCGTCCAGAAATGATAATTCTGCTCAAGCGCAGGCAGATCGGCGCTGCCGCGTTGCATGGACTGGAAGATCATCAGGTCGCCGGCGACATGCCCGCGGATCAGGTCGAGCGCGAGCAGGGGATGGCGCAGGTGGTAAAGAACCCCCATGAACAGCACGATGTCGAATGTCTCGCGCAGGGCGCCGACGTCATAAACCGAAAGCTTCTGGAACTCGATGTCGCAGTCCGCGATCTCGGCGGCAAAGCGCGCCTGTGCCAGATAGGCCTCGTCGAAATCGATGCCGAGGACGCGACCGGCGCCGCGCCGTTTCATTTCGATGGAATAAAAACCGGCATTGCAGCCGATATCGAGCACGGACTTGCCGGACAGGTCGGCTGGAATGGCATAGGCGAACTTGCGCCATTTGACCAGCGGGTAGTTACCGAGAAAATGGTCCGGAGCAGTTTCGACGCCGGCTAGTTCCATGTTGTGGAACCATGGGCCGAGGGCATCGATACGGCGTTGGATTTCAGCATGGGAATGCAGCATGGCTAAGCTCCTTCGCCCGGAACGGCATGCGAATGTGCAGTAGGCGCGATCATCGTGGGCCGGTGCTGTTTGGACGCAGCATCGTCGTCGAGCAGCCGAAGGGCCGCGCGATAACCGTTGAAAGTGCCGACATCGACGTAGGCGGCCCCTGCCTTCACCCCATACGCCTGACCGCCCGCCGTCAGGTAGGCGTTGATCAACGTGCCGATATATTCGTCATAGCAATCCCGCTCGCGCCAGAGTGCCGCGAGCTGGTGCAGGACATGGCCCGGCATCTTGAACGCGCCCCATATCCAGTTCGTCGCCGCGTCCTGCCGCTTGACCTGGATTTCCCGCACCCGGCCCTCCTCGTCGAGAACCACGGCATCGAAGAATTCCGGCCGATCCACCGGGAAGAGCAGGAATGACAGCCGGTCGTCCGGCAGACGGCAGAAGCCGTCTTCGGGAAACCAGATCGTATCGGGAAGCCCGATCAACACCGTCTCGTCCGGTGCGACGAGGGGTGCTGCCCGGAAGATGGCGTCGCAAAGGCCAACGGGGTTGGGTTGTACCACGAACAGAGCGGTCGCCGCTCCGTAGCCCGCGGCATAGTATTCGAGAATGTCGGATTTACCCGATCCGATGATGAAACAGACCTTGTCGACGCCGGCGCGCACCATCCGCCGCACCAGGTACTCGCTTACGGCACATGGGCGCTCTGTCTGTCCATCGATCCGGCTCCCGACCGGCAGCAGCTCTTTCGAGAAGCCGAGCGGTTGAATGCGGCTGCCGCGTCCGGCAGCGGGCACGATGCCCAACATCAGACTGCTTCCTTCATCGGTTCGCCGGCCGACCTCTGCAAGGCTTCGTTCAGGATGCGATCCAGTTCCGCCGCGCGCCGCGTGGATGTGTGTTCGTCCAGAACCCGTTCACGCGCACGGCTTCGAATTGCATCGAGCTCGTGCGATGGCAGTTTGAGCGCCGCGATCACGTCGTCTGTGTCGTACGCCAGCAGGATCTCGCTACCGGGTTCGAAGAAACTGCTGAGGCCCGGCCAGGTGTCGGTGACGATCGGTACGCCGCATGCCGCTGCTTCGAACAGCCGGCCCGAAGGGCACCACCCCTTTTGCGCCATCGCCTCGCGCGTCACATTCAGCGTCAGGCGGGACGACGAAAAGAAGGCTGGATGATCTGCCGGCGGAAGATGCCTGACGAAGAAGATGTTGTCGCTCCACGGGAATTCCTGTGGATATTGTGCACCGCCGATGATGAAGCGGTGGTCAGGCAGGAGTGCGGCCGGACGGACCAGCAGTTTCTCGACGCCGGCCTGGCGATCTGCCGCATAGGTCCCGAGATAGGACAGATCGCCCGCAAATTCCGGCCTAGGTACTGCCGGCCGGTGTTGGTCGGGATCGACATGGCCATAGAGCGGCACCACGTGGCGTGCACCGAGGACCGACTTGAGTGCATCGATTGCCGAGCCGCCCGTGTAACTCAGGACGAGATCGAAATCGGCAAGGCCCTCGGGCCCGAAATAGGGTGGGCGTTCACCTTGATCGAGGCGCGCCAGAGTGACCGGAGTGTCCAAGTCGTAAAAGACGCGCAGCCCGCGGCATGCCTGCTGCGCCAGGCGCGAAGCGTCCACGGCGTCGGGACAGTAGGAGGTAATGATGACGACGTCGGATTGCTTGATCGTCTGCTCCGCGACCCTCCGGATGTCCTCCCAGTCGGGGTAGAGCACGATATTGCCGCCATCCAGTTGATCGAGGTCCCGCGCACCGGCATAGTAGGGGGTGTTGCGCTCGAAAAAGGTGATGGACCAGCCGTGCCGGGCCAGCGCGCGGATCAGGCCACGCCACAGGGTGGCGTGGCCGTTTCCCCATGAAGACGTGACGGTGAGACCGAAAATGACCATCTGCATCCGGCAAGTCCTCGTCAGGCAAGTTCGTTCAGACGGATGAGCTTTGCTCCCCAGTCTCCGGACACGATCGTCGTGATTGAGGCGGGGTCGATATCGAAGCGAAAACTGTGGCCGACGGGCAGACCAAGCACATGGCAGATGGCTGCCTTGATCACGTCGGCATGGCTGATCAGCGCGACGCATTGATTCTGATGCCGCTCGCGAGCCTGATCCATCAGCGAGACGATACGCTGTTGGACATCCAGCATGGTTTCGCCGCTTGGGGTGCTTGCTTCCTGCCGCCGGCTGTTCCACGCCTGCCAGCCGGCATCGCCGTTCAGTTCCTCGAACGTCTTTCCCGACCAGATGCCGAAGTCGATCTCGTCGAGTTCAGCGCAGATCGCGATTTCGCCGACACTACAGGCAGTCGCGATCGGCTTGGCGGTTTCCTGCGTGCGCTCGCGTGGGCTGCACCAGATAGCGGCAATCGGCTCGCGGGCCATGCGGCGGCCAAGATGCGCCGCCTGAGCCCTGCCGGATTCGCCAAGGCGAACTCCGCCCATCCGTCCGGCCAGATAGGAGCCGACATTGTCGTGTGCCGCGTGCCGGATCAGGAAGAAGGTCGTCGTCATTCCGCGGCATCGAGCATAGGCTCGTCCCTGCCTGTGATGAATGCGAGCGTGCGCTGCCGAGCTTCGGCATCGGTGAACTGCTCAGGCGGAGACTTCATGAAATAGCTGCACGGACCGGTCAGCGCGCCGGCGATGCCGCGGTCAAGCGCCAGCTTGGCGCAGCGCACGGCGTCGATGACCACGCCGGCCGAATTGGGCGAATCCCAGACTTCCAGCTTGAGTTCGGCGTTGAGCGGCACTCCACCGAAGGTCGTGCCTTCAACCCGGATGTAGGCCCATTTGCGATCGGTGAGCCATGGCACATGGTCACTGGGGCCGACATGAATGTTGCCCGGCTCCAGGGGAACATCGAACTGGCTGGTCACGGACTGCGTTTTCGAGATCTTCTTCGATTCCAGCCGCTCGCGTTCCAGCATGTTGAGGAAGTCGGTGTTGCCGCCGAAGTTCAACTGATAAGTGCGGTCGATGCGGACGCCGCGCTCGCGGAAGAGATTGGCCAGCAACCGATGCACGATGGTCGCGCCGACCTGGCTCTTGATATCGTCGCCGACCAGCGGCAGCCCGCGTTCCTGGAAACGCAGGCGCCATTCGGGCCGTGACGCGATGAAAACCGGTATGCAGTTGACGAAGGCGCAGCCGGCCTCGAGGGCGCATTCGGCATAAAAGCGCGTCGCTTCCTCCGACCCCACCGGCAGGTACGAGACCAGCACATCGGCACCGCTGTTCCGCAGGATTTCGCTGACATTGGCAACCGGCTCCGGCGCTTCCTCGATTTCCGTGCGCAGATATTTGCCGATGCCGTCCAACGTGGGGCCACGCTCCACGCGAACCCCGGTTGCAACCGCATCGGCAAAACGGAACGTGTTGTTCGGGGCGCTGTAGATCGCATCGGCCACGTCGCACCCGACCTTGCCCTTGGCGACATCGAACGCACAGACGACCTCGATGTCGTCGACGTGGTAGCCGCCGACATCGGTATGCATCAGCCCGGGGATCGGCTCATTGCCTTTTGCGTCTCGGTAATAGGAAAGGCCTTGCACCAGGGAGGATGCGCAATTGCCTACACCGACGATACCGACACGAACTTTCTTCGATCCCACGAAACTGCCGTCCTGTGCTGTCCAAGGTAAGTTCCTGGGCCCGAACCGTCAGCTTGCCGGAATGTTCCTTGGCACGTGGAAAAATTGCGCGCGGCAGGATGGATCAAAGCCGCGCATGCCGCGTTGGCGCACGGCGAGCTTGGAATCGGTGGATGATCGTCTACGGCGACCACAAACGAACAGAAGACGCGCGACAGCTTCGCGAGGCTGCAAGCGAAATGGCTGAAAGCCTCGATTGCAGGCCCTGCGGCATTCAACGCCACGCTGCGCTGGTAGGGTTGTTCGTCAAGGTCTCGGAACTGGTCCAGGCACTGGCCGATGTCGAGTTCGAGGCCCGCGGCGGGGACACCCCTTCGCCGAGGCAGCGGCAAGGTGCCAAGCTGCTGGTCGGCCTTGCGGCGGAAGTGGCGAGGTCCTGGCGAAGCGGCTTCACAGTGACTGGCGCCGTCGATCCCGTGCTGAGGCATATGCTGGCCGCGCTCGACTGCCGGGGCAAGGTTCTTACCGGCACGGCCGAGGGATACGCCCATTATGCGCTCTATCCTGAAAGCTACCTCGGCGCGGGGCGGGCATCAGGCCTCGACGCGAATACATGCGTCATCGGCATCCGCAGCATTGGCCTCGGGCTTGCCGCCTTGGTCGCCGCGGCGATCGACGCGCCGGCACCCATCAGCGTGCGCCCGATCGGCCATCCTTTCCGCAGGTATGTCAACGCCGACCCGGAATTGATCGGCGCCTGGAGGGGCAAGCCGTCGGCTTGCTTCGCTGTCGTCGACGAGGGCCCCGGCCTGTCGGGCAGTTCAATGCACTCCGTCGTCGCATGGCTGCGGCGGCTGGGCATCGATAGGGATCGCATTCACCTGTTCCCCAGCCATTCCGGCGGCCCGGGTGCCGAAGCCTCTAAGGAGGTTCATGAGACATGGTCGGGTTGCCGCAAACATGTGGCGCGGGCCTTCGAACGCACCTTCCCGGGCGGCGCGCAAATGCCGACGCTACGCGATTGGGTGGCGGAGGCTGCCGGCAGCCCGCAATTGGCCCTGACCGAAATATCCGCTGGAGAGTGGCGAAACCTCCACTACGCCGAGGAGAGGCTCTGGCCGCCGAGTCAACGCGGCATCGAGCGGCGAAAATTCCTGGCGTCCGCGGGACGCGATCGGTGGCTCGTCAAATTTGCCGGCCTCGGTCAAACCGGGCAGCGCAAGATGCAAACCGCGGAGATGCTGCACGAAGCCGGCTTCGGACCGCAGATCGTCGGGCTTTGTCACGGTTTTCTGGTTGAACGGTGGGTCGAGGGAAAGACAATGGATCAGGTAAACCTGTCCAGAGACAGGCTTGTCGCGGAGCTCGCACACTATCTCGCTTGGCGTGCGGCCAATCTCAGAACTCCGGAACTGGGTGCTGGATTGCCGGAACTCGCTGAGATGGCCGTCCACAATGGCGCCGAAGCCCTGGGTGAGCGGCGCGCGGCGGAGCTGCGGAACTGGTTCTCGAAGCGTGCCCCTGCGCAAGCGCTGCCACGGGTCGAGATCGACGGAAGGCTTCACCCGTGGGAGTTTCTCGTTTGTGCCGACGGGACGTTGATCAAGACGGATGCCGTCGATCACTGCCGGGGACATGATTTGATCGGCTGCCAGCCCATAGAGTGGGATATTGCCGGCGCTCGCGTCGAATATGGATTTTCCGACAGCGAGCTAGCGACGTTGGTCCACCGCATGGAAGCCGGGGAGCGGCTCAATATCGATACCGGCCTCATTGACTGTCTCGAACCTTGCTACCTGGCGTTTCAACTGGGACTCTGGGACGTTGCTGCCCGATCCGAGCATGGCCCGGAGAAGCCAAGGCTGGTAGCTGCGGCAACGCGGTACAAGAAAGGGCTGCTACGCTTCCTGGAGAGGTCCGGGCCGTGACGATCAGTCCAGTCTCCGCAGCATGTCCGCTTCGCGTTCGAGAATGGTGGCCACTTCCTCGCGCTGCAGATGCGTCATCATTAGGCTGACGCAGCACTCGAGATAGGTGATGGAGGCCCGTCGCAGAAAGGCAGCCGTCTCTCTTTCCGCAATCTGCTCGATATCCTTTGCGGATCGTTTGGGTTGCACAGGTCCGTTCTCCATAGCGGGATCTCATCGTCAAACCCCGAGCTTGCCAGGATGTTCCGCGCAATCCGCAAAAGTGCGGCAGGAGGCATGACCGTGCTTGAGCGGTCATACCGGAACACGTGGCTGCGGCGGCCTGGCCTCAGGCCGGAAGGTTCTGCAACCTGCCCGATCTTGCGTTTGTCGCAATAGCTGTCATCCGGCCGTCGATCCCGCTGGTTTCGAGATTGGAGAAGTATCCGATCGTCTGCATCAGCCCTTGCCTGAGCGGCACTTTCGGCGTCCAGCCGAGCAGCGCCTTCGCACGCGAGATGTCGGGCTGCCTCCGGCGGGGATCGTCTTGCGGCAAGGGCAGGAATTTCAGATCCGATTTGGTTCCGGTCATGTCTCTCACCATGGATGCCAGTCGCATGATGGTGAATTCTCCGGGATTGCCCAGGTTGACAGGTTTTCCGGGATTGGGGTCGAGATCCATCAGGCGCATCATACCTTCGATCAGATCGGAGACGTAGCAGAAGGACCTTGTCTGCAACCCATCACCGAATATCGTCATCGAGCGCTTCTCAAGCGCCTGCATGATCAGGTTCGAGACGATGCGGCCGTCGGCGGGGTCCATCCTGGGACCGTAGGTATTGAAGATGCGAGCCACGCGAATATCGGCTTTTGCTGCTCTCAGATAATCGAAGCAAAGCGTTTCGGCGGTGCGCTTGCCTTCGTCGTAGCAGGCGCGCGGGCCGGTGAAGTTCACATGGCCAACATAGTCTTCCCGTTGCGGATGTTGTTCCGGGTCGCCATAAACTTCACTTGTCGACGCCTGCAGGAATCGCGCATTGTTGCGGGCGGCGAGTTCGAGCAGGTTGAGCGTTCCGATGACGCAGGTGCGTGTCGTGTGTATCGGATCGGCCTGGTAGCGCGGCGGCGAAGCAGCGCATGCCAGGTTGAAAACGCGATCGACCGGCTCGCCGAGGTTCAGCGGCCGGCAGATATCCTGCTCGATCAGCCGGAAGCGCGGCTGGTCCATGATCGAGACGATGTTGTCCATGCGGCCGGTAAGGAAATTGTCGACGCAGATCACACGCCAGCCGTTGCGGAACAACGTTTCGCAAAGATGCGAGCCGAGGAAACCCGCGCCGCCGGCGACAAGCACTGTCTTCGCCCTTCGCGCTTTTCTTGTTTGCCGCATCGCTGTTTTCTCCTGTCTTTCAGTCATGCTGCGGTTCCGATATCGAGATCGATCATCGCCGCTCTCGGTCGTGTCAGCAGCGACACGAATTCGCGGGCCCTGGCCGCACCGGTATGTGCTGCCAGGACGAGTTCGCGCGCCCGGCCGGCCATGGCGAGCCGGGCGCGCTCGGATTCCCTGAGCAGGATATCGACGATGTCATCCGCCTTGTCGGCCGTGCGGATCGCCGAAGCAGGAAAGAAGCTGTCGAGACCCGGCCAGCGATCGCTGATAATCGGCGTGCCGCAAGCGGCAGCCTCGAAAAGCCGTACGCTGGGCGACCATCCGGCGGCGATCATCGATCTGCGCGTGACGTTCAGCGTGTAGCGCTGGCGGCTATAGAATGCGGCATGGTCGGCCGGCGGCAAATGTTCGATTCGTTCGACATTCTCAGGCCAGACGATGTCGGACGGATATTGCGAGCCGGCGACGACGAAACGGCGCTCCGGCATGCGCCGTGCGGGCTCGAGCAACAGCGCGTTGAGCGTTGCCTGCCGGTCGGTGCTGTAGGTGCCGAGATAACCGAGGTCCCAGCCGACTGGGTCGGCGGTTCGGTGATGCCGTTGCGGATCGACCGAACAGTAGAGCGGTTCGGCACGGCGCGCACCGAAATCCTGCGCCAGTCGGCCAAGCGTCGGCCCGCCGGTGAAGGAGAAATAGACATCGAAATACGGAATCTGCCGCCGACTAAGATAGTCGCATTCATCCGTCGAAAGCTTTGCCAGGGTCACCGGCGTGTCGATGTCATAAAAGCAGAGCGCCCCTTTGCAGAGCGCCACGGCAATGTCGATGACCGCGCGCCCCTCCGGAACGAAGGACCCGACGACCACGACATCGGCCTGTTGCAGGCATCGTGCCCAGTCCTGTTGCAACTCCTGCGTCGTTTCGTAGTAGCGCAGAGTGCAGAAATCGGGATCGCGCAAGTCGCGGTGATTGGCATACCACGGCACGTTGCGCTCCAGGAAGGTCACGCGGTGACCGAGTTCATGCAGGCCTTTCAGCAGGCCTCGAAATGTCGTGGCGTGGCCGTTTCCCCAGGACGAGGAGAGGGACAGGCCGAGAAAGACGATGTTGAGCCGCTTGGTCATTACGCCGCCTCCACGGTCCCGCGCTCGAAGTGCTGCCTCAAGACCGTATCGGTCACGGCCGCTCTCATGGCGTAGGTATGTTCACCGCGGACGCGGCGCAGCGCGGACGCGCCGATCGCCTTTGCCCGATTGGGGGTCAAGGTGCGCATGATTTCGGCGACATCGCCGCCGTCGCGCGCGACCAGGATCTCCTCGCCGGGTTTCAGGAACAGTTCGACGCCCAGCCACGCATCCGTGATGAGGCAGGCACCGGCGCCCGCCGCCTCGAAAACCCGGGTGGCGGGCGAAAAGCCGTTTGCGGCCATGCTGTCGCGGCTGATGTTCAACACGGCCTTCGGGGTGACGTTGAAGGCGTTGTGGTCACGGGTGCCGACGTGGCCGAGCCAACCGACATTGGCGGGAAGCGGCTTGTCGCCCCAGCCCGATCCGCCAAGCAGGAAACGCTGCTCCTGCAAACGGCTGGCCGGATCGAGAAAAAACGCCTCGACGCGCGCCTCACGGTCCGGCAGCCGGTTTCCGAGGAAAGCGAGGTCGCAAGCAAAACGCGCCTGACTGGCGACTGGATAATGCGTTTCAGGATCGAGCGCATTGTAGATCGGCACGCATTCCTTCGCTCCCATGGCGCGATAGGCCCAGACCACGGGGTCGCCGCCGCCATAGGTCAACACAAGATCGATTTGCCGCAGCGCGGCATGCAGCGGATGGTCCGGTTCATCGCGCAATTGGCCGAGCGTCGCTGGAGCATCCACGTCCCAGAACACGACGAGCGCGTCAGGACGCGCGTGATCGAGCACGGCGCGCAGCAGCGCCTCATCCTCGAAACCGACGCCGCTCGCCTTGACGACGATATCCGCCTCGGCGGCGCACGCCGCCACCTGCATCAGCGCGTGCTGGGTCGCCTCGTACACGACGACGGCGCACCAATCCGGCGCCTCGATGTCGCGGTTGTTCCGGCGGTCATAGACGTCAGGTTCATAGAAGGTGATTTCGTAGCCGAGTTGGGAAAGCGCCTTGAGCAACCCACGGTAATAGGTAGCGGCGCCGTTCCAGTAAGACGACAACAGGCTCGATCCATAAAAAGCGATCTTCATTCAGCAGCTTCCTTTGCGGCGGTCGGATTGGTGATGTGTTGAGGTCCGCATTCGGCGAGCACGCCGAACAACTCGTCCACGCGGTGCCGGCATGTGTGCCGCAGGCGGATGGTCTCGAGACCAGACGCCGCCAGGGAGGCAGCGAAATCCGCGTCGCCGAGTACGGCCCGGAGGTGTCGCCGCATCTGGGAGCCATTGTCCGCGAACAGGAAATCGACGCCTGGCCTGAACAGTTGCTCGGTGTCGGACCACGGGGCCGAAATCAGCGGAATGCCGCAGGCGAGCGCCTCGAACACGCGGATGGTCGGAATGCCGGGCAGGCCTTCCCGATAGGGGCGGCGCGGAACATGCACCGTGACACGATGCGCTGCGAACGCCTTCGGCACGTCGGCATTGGCGATCCAGCCTTCATGGCGCAGGCCGGCGGCTGCGAGATCGGCGAGCGCCTGCCTGGGGTAGCGCACGCCATGAACGGTGGCATCGAGGCCGAGTTCGTGCACCGGCTCGATCAGAAATTCCTTGAGCTCCGCGGTACGCTCGTCGTCGCCCCAGTTTCCAATCCAGATCAGATCGGAGGTCGGGCGGATCTCAGGATGCGGTCTGAACAGGCGGTCGTCAGCCGCCTCGTGCCAGGTGAAGACGCGTTTGCCCCACCCGGCGCGCAGGTAGCTCTCGCGCAGGGCTTCGCCAAAGGCGAGGACGCCGTCGTAATGCTCCAGCCGGAGCGCCGAGATCGCCTCGGTCGCCGACACGGCGCGGTGGTGGGTGTCGTGAAACAGGAGGATAAAGTTGCCGCCGTTGGCCCTGGCGCGACCAAGGCGCGCGACGAGGTCCGGCTCGGTCCATTCATGGACGACCACCACGTCCGCATCGGCGATCCAGGCCTCGTGGTCAAAGCCGGCATCGTAGGTCACCGGCATCAGCTCGGGGAAATCATTCCTGAAGCGCTCGATGGCGAAGGAGCCCTTCTCGGCCAGCAGATTCGAGCGGCTCCAGCCGTCCGCCGGCTCCAGCGCGATCGCCTGATGCTGGCGTGCGACCAGCTCCCGCATGACGCCGCGCAGGAAATGTGCGTTGCCGTGGTTCCAGTCGGAAACGACCGAATGGGTATAGAACAGAAAGCGCATGATCAGCGCTCCGCCATCGCTAAGGCCGCTTTGTCGTAGACGTCGCGCATGGCCGCTGCCTGCCTCGCCAACGAAAACCTGCGGCTCCGGCGCAGGGCTGCCCGTCCGAGCTCCCGCCTGTGCTGCGCATCCGCGGAGAGACGGTTGATGCAGGTGGCGAGATCATGCGGATCGCGCGCGTCGTAGAATAGCGCGGCCCCGTCCCATAACTCGCGGTAGGTGGCGATGTCGGATAGAACCAGCGGCGTCGCCGACATGGCCGCTTCCAGCGTCGCCAGGCCGAACGGCTCGTAGAGCGATGGCGACACGAAGATTCCGGCGCGTGCCATCAGGGAGCGCATCTCGTCATGCGGTAGCGCTCCGAGAGCGACGGCATGGCTGAAGCGGGCGTGCTGGCCGTCCGGACCTAGCGTGGAACCGGCTGCAAAGACGGGCCATTGCGTTATCGACGCGGCCTGGTCGATCACCGTGGCGTTCTTGGCTTCGTCCCACCAGCGGGCGGCGGCGAAGACGAGCGGTTGACGTTTTTCGGCTTTCGCAACCGGGCGGGCGCCGTTGGCGACGACATTGAGACGCGCGATTTGTCCATAGCAGGTTTCGAGCATGCCGGCGTGGCTGTGGCTCGGCGCGATGACGGCGTCGGCCGTGTCGAAGCCGCGCCTGTTGCGCTGCTTCTGCCAATCCCATGGGCTGTCCACCGCCTGTCCCTTGACGGCATGGAACCATGTGACCACGCAGGAATGCGAGACCACCACGATAGGGCAGGGCGCATCGAGCCCCACTGCCTGCGTCGGGGCATTGAGATGAACAAGGTCGATGGCGTGGTCACGAATGGGCGCATGCAACTCCCCCGGCAACGCATCGAGGTCGCTGGCATTGCGGGTCATCCAATCCGGCGACGTGTTCAGCCAGGTCAGTGTCGCCAAGGACTGTGCTTCTTCGGCCTGTTGCGTGGATGGTTCCGGACCGAGACCGGCGAGCAAAACGCTGTCCCCGCCGTCCACGAATTCCCGCGCCAGATCAAGCGCGTACCGCCACACGCCGCCCACGGCATCGACCGTCATCAGGATGCGCCGCGAACGCGGGGTCAGTGTCCGCAACATGTCGCCTCCAGTTCCGCCAGCGGACGCGGGCGCTTCTCCTGGATGTCGCTGAATTTTTGGAACGAGGCGAGATAGTGTTCATGCGCGCGCTCCCACGCGATGTCATCGGGCTCGCCCCAAAGCTCGCGATAGCTGGGCGAACTCGGGTAGGGATAGAGCGGTACCGGCTCATTGGCCCATACGCCGTTGTCGATTAGGTGGTTTCGCCAGTAGTCGACCAGGGCAGGGTCATCTTCGACCACGCCGATCAGATTGGCCTGGACGAACGGAACATGGCGTCTTGCATCGACGAGCAGCGCGGCGAGTTCCTCCGTGCCCAGGCGGCAGCGCTTGGCCAGCATGGCCCGGCCCTCCACTGTCAGGCTTTCGAGTCCCGCTTCGATTGACACGCAACCGGCCGCGCCAAGCAATTCCAGCAGTTCGGGCTTCCACAGGTCGATGCGGGTCTGTACGCCGAATTTCACGTCACGGTCGACCAGTGCCTCTAGCAAGGCTTTCTGCGGCAGGAAAATCTCGTCGATGAAGTAGATATAGCCGACACCTTGGGCGATCAGCCGGTCTATTTCCGTCACGACCGCCTCGTGATTTCGGCGGCGATAGGCATCGCGGAAATCCATCTTGGCGCAGAAGCTGCAATTGTAAGGGCAGCCGCGCGACGCCTCGACTTCCGCGCCGAACCCCACCTGGTGGTCGTCGAACCTGTGATGGTGGTGCGCGTGCGCGGCGATCCAGTCCGATGGCCATTCGAGCGGCGGATGGTCGATGAACGAACTGGCGTGAACGCCGCCGTTCGAGATCAGCCTTGCTTCGCTAAAGTAGGCGGTTGACGACACCGCACTCCAATCATCGCGCCGTGCAAGGTCGGCCACGACCTCCTCGCATTCGCCGCGCACGATGATGTCGACGCCGAGCTTGCGCAGCGTTGGCGCCGGTGTCGCCGAGCCATGCGGCCCGACCGCGACGGTGCGCCCGCCCCGCCCGGCAAGGCGGTTGAGAAAATCGGCCGGCACGCGCAATTCCGGCGGCGCGCAGCGCCAGAACAGATAGGTCGGCGCTGTGGTGACGACCGTCATTGCCGGCGCGAACTCGGCCACCCGTTCGGAAAGGCTGGAATTGTCAAGCTTCTGAAGCTGTCCGTCCAGCATCAGCACCTCATGGCCAGCCCGTTCGAGCAAGGCTTTCGAGTAGCCGAGTTCCAGGGGTAGATGCGGTTGGCGGCAGCCGAAATAGATGCTGTCGTCGTAGGTCCAGAATGGGTTGACCAACGCGATTTTCATGCGACGTACCTCTCGGCTTCGGCGTGGGGTTCGAGCCGGTGACGCTGCAACCATTCGGCGAGGTCGCGGATGCCTTCTCGCCACGAAACATGCGCCGTCCAGCCAAGCGTGGTTTGCATCTTTCTCGTATCGGCGACGAAGAAGGGCTGGTCGCCCGTCCGCTCTGCCTCATAGCGGATCGACAGTGCTCGATCCGTCAGGCTGCCGATCTCGCTCAACAGCATGCGCAGGCTGAGCGCATTTTTCGGTCCGCCGCCGAGATTGAACGCCTGGCCCGTGATCGTCTCGATCCGGTCGAGCACGGCCCTGTAGGCTGCAACTGCATCGGAGACGTGCAGGATGTCGCGCACCTGCCTGCCGTCGCCGTAAATGGTTATCGGCCGCCCCGAAAGCGCGCAAAGGAGGAAGTGCGCAACCCAGCCCTGGTCCTCCGTTCCGAACTGGCGCGGGCCGTAGATGCAGCTCATCCGCAGGACCGCCGTCGGCAAGCCATAGGACTTGGCGTAGTCGAGCACGTACTGGTCGGCCGCGCCTTTGGAGCAGCCATAGGGTGTGCAAAAGTCCAGGCTGCGGCCCTCGCCGATGCCCTCGGTGCGGATCGCAGGGTCGCAGGGCACATAGCGCTCGCCCTCCGGGCGAACCGCAATGTCGGGGAGGCTGCCGTACACCTTGTTGGTGCTGGCGAAGATCACCGGGATTCGTTCGCCGCTCTGTCGCGCCGCCTCCAGGACGTTGAAAGTTCCTCTAAGGTTAATGTCGAAATCCTCGCCCGGCCGAACCAGGCTGGTGGTAACGGCGGTCTGCGCGGCCAGGTGGAATATGGCTTTCGACCCCGTGAGGGCCGAAGCCAAGGCGTTGGCGTCGCGCACATCGACGGTTTCCACGGTGAGGCGGCTTCCATGCTTGTGCGACAACCATTCAAGGTTCTGTTCGACACCAGCGCGACTGAGATTGTCGATCACCAGCACCGGCTCGCCGTCCGACAACAGGCTGTCGGCAAGATTGGACCCGATGAAGCCGCTGCCGCCGACGATGGCGACAGGTGCTTCGCGACGGTTGCGCCTACCCGGCTTCATGACACCAGCCCGCGTTCTTCGAGTTCGCGTTTCATGTCGGCGCCGCGATCGATGGCAATCGTGTTGCGCACCCAGGAAACGAAGTCGCCGAGGGAATTCTCCAACTGCCGCCCTGGTTCGAAACCCAGCAGTTCGCGCGCCTTGGAAATGTCGGCGAAGCAGTTGCGAATGTCACCGGAACGCGCTTTGCCGAGCAGCTCGGGCGAGCGGTCCGGCGTTCCCATGGCCTCGGCCAGCAGCCGCGCGACATCGCGGATCGCATAAGCCCGGCCGCTTCCGATGTTGATGACGTGGCCTTTTGCCTGGCGTTGCTCCAGTGCCAGGCGAAAGGCGCGGGCGACGTCACGTACATGAACGAAATCGCGCTTCTGCTGGCCATCTTCGAAGATCATCGGCCGCTTGCCGTTGGCCAGACGCGAGGCGAAGTTGGCCAGCACGCCGGTATAGGGGTTTGAAAGCGCCTGTCCGGCGCCGAAAACGTTGAACAGGCGCAGCGCCACCGCATCGACGCCATAGGCTTCGCCGAAGATCAGCACGGCGCGTTCCTGGGCATATTTCGTCAATGCATAGATGGAGGCGAGATCGATCGGCTTTTCTTCGTCTGTCGGCAACGGCGAGAGAGGTTCACCGTCCGCCGACAAGGGATCCCACTGTCCGCCTTTGAGGTCGTTGGCCTTGCGTCGGGCGTTGCCGACGCGCCGGCCGTCGGGCGTGGCATACAGACCTTCGCCGTAGACGCTCATCGAAGACGCGACGACGATCCGCTCGACCGGGTGCTTGATCAACACCTCGAGCAGTGTTGCAGTGCCGAGATCGTTGGCGCCGACATAGCGGGCGATCTCGTACATGGATTGGCCGACGCCGACTTCCGCAGCCAGGTGAACCACCCCGTCGACGCCCTTCAGCGCCTTGGTGACGGCTTCGCGATCGCGCACGTCGCCCTTGATCAGTTCGGCTCCAGCGGGAAGGTTGACCGCTTCGCCGGCATGCACCTGATCCAGCAATGCATCTAGGATGCAAACCGAATAACCGTGATCGGCGAATTCTTGTGCGACGTGGCGACCAATGAAACCACAGCCCCCTGTGACCAGTATACGTTTCACGACAACTCCTCGGACTGGTGACCTCGGCGCCCCCAACTTCTCGGCAAAAGCTTTGTTCCCTGCGCATCAACAAAGTTCTCCTGGCGGTTTCATTCGACAGCAGGCGCATCGCACCACGCGACGGGTGCTGGAACATTGCCTGCCGTGTGCTGTTAGGACGCTCAACAGTTGCCGCGGTGCGTGCGCGGCGAGAGAGCTGGCTGAAAGGAGATTTCAATGTCGCAATCGCAGACGACCACCAATCACGAGGAGATTCGCAAATGGGCCGAGGAGCGGAACGGCCGGCCGGCAGTGGTGCGAACCAAGGGCGAGGGCGGCATCCTGCGGATCGATTTCGGCGAGCCCGAGGAGGCATTCGAACCAGTCGAATGGGATGAGTTCTTTCGGATATTCGATGAGAACCGTCTGGCTTTTCTTTACCAGGCCAACACCGGCGGCGGGCAAACCAGCCGTTTCAACAAGTTCGTCGAGCGTGACCAAAAGGGCTGACCGAGGGCCGGCTGGCGATCAATCGGAAACCTGGTTCGGCTCAGTTCAGAAGCCTTGCGCCGCCGGACTTTGCCAAATCGCGCATGATGGCGTTAAGCCAGTCTTCGGTGGACTGGCCGATCCGCCTTTGGTCGATGTCACGGATCGCTCGCTCGAGCGTCCTTTCGACAAGCCGGTCGGAGGCTTCCACATCCCCCAGCAACAGACGTGCCGCAAGCCTGAGCTTGGGCAGGAGCGAAAACACGTCATCCGGCGAACTTGGCACAAAGCCGCTCGCCTCAGCCGGGCCTTGCGGCGGGAAAAGGGCGTTGAATACAGCCCCGCTGCCCGAGGATTTTCGCAGGTTGCTGGCATGCCGGAGATGTTCGGGAATGGCGATATCGCTGTCACCGCTGAAAAACACGAACGGGACGCCGCGGCGCATCAGTTCGTCCGCGATCGGAAAGACACGTCGCCCGTTGAGGTTGACGTCGAGGATGGCAGCCTCGGCCGATTCAGTGTGCAATGATGCTTGTTCGACCGTCGCTGCCGGTCCCAGGATGATCGCACCCATATTGCTGAAATAGCGGGCGAGATCTCCGGCTACCATCCATTCGTCTTCGACGATCAGAAGATGCACCCCTTGCAGATCGCGCACCCGGTCATCCTTTCTCGAGCAGTATCTGGTGGAAACAGTGTCGCCGAGCCTGCTGGCGTTTCGGCACGAGCCCGGCAATTCCACGCCGCTGACTCCATGTGCGTCGGGAGCTTTGTTTCAGATGGACGTTTGGTCATTGAACACGTGAACTCCAAATTCAACGCCATCCGTCGCGACTTGTTCCGTATCTCCGCCGCGCCTATGCTTACCTGCTGTCCAGCCTGCTCATAAGTGATTTCGCACAAAGGTGCCGAAAGGGGAACTTCCAGTGACAGCCCAGGCGAAAAGATTTCCCATCGTGGGCGTCGGCGCGTCCGCCGGCGGGATTCCGGCGATGGAAGGGCTGTTCAAGGGGATGACCGATCAGCCCGGCATGGCGTTCGTCGTCATTACTCATCTCAGCCCTAAGCGAGAGAGCCTGTTGCACGAGGTCGTCGGCCGCTACACCGAAATGGCGGTCGAAATCGCGGCGGACGGCATGGTCGTTCAACCGAACCACGTCTATGTCATGCCGCAGAACGTGACCATGACCATCGACAAGGGAATGCTGCGCCTGCGCCGGCCCAATGGGTTCAGCCAGGAGCGCAAACCCATAGACATCTTCTTCAGCGCACTGGCCGAAGACCAGGGCGAACATGCCGTCGGCGTCATCCTGTCGGGCGGAGATTCCGATGGAACCTTGGGCGCCAAGGCGATCAAGGAGCATGGCGGGCTCACCGTCGCGCAGATCTCCGACGGCTACGGCCCGCGCAACCCCGATATGCCGCAGAGCGCCATCACCAGCGGACTTATCGATATAGCCGCGCCCGCCGAGGAGATCGGCACGAAACTGGAAGCCTTCACGCGCGGCTTCGACGCGTTGAATGGGTTGGCGGAGGAGGATAGCGTCCGCACGGCGGGTATGGAAAAGGTCCTGTCTCAGATCTACGGCATCCTGCGCAGCCACTCAGGCCATGATTTCTCGGGCTACAAGACCAAGACGTTCCTGCGACGCATCAAGCGGCGCATGCAGATCGCGCAGATGCAATCCATTGGCGCATACGTGGAATGGCTGCAGAAGGACCCTCGCGAGGTGATGAACCTTTTTCGCGACCTGCTGATCAACGTCACCAACTTCTTTCGCGATCCCGAGGCCTTCGAAATGCTCGAGCGAAAGATCGTACCGCAACTCTTCGAAGGCAAGACCGCCAACGACATCATCAGGGTGTGGATTCCCGGCTGCGCCACAGGCGAAGAGGTGTTCTCCATCGGCATCCTGCTACGCGAACATGTGGAAAAGCTCCCGGTCGTTCCGCGAATCCAGATATTCGCGACCGATATCGACGAACCGGCGCTGGCGGTGGCGCGGGCAGGGCGCTATCCCGAAGCCTTGCTGCAGGGACTTTCCCCCGAACGCCGCCAACGGTTTTTCAATGGCGACGGCGACACCTATGTCATCAGCAACGAGATACGGGAGCTGTGCATCTTCTCGCCGCACAGCGTCGTTCGCGACCCGCCTTTCTCACGCATGGACCTGGTCTCGTGCCGCAACCTGCTGATCTATTTCGGCCCAGCCATTCAGAGCCGGGTCATTCCTATTTTTCATTACGCCCTGAAGCCTGGCGGTTACCTTTTCCTCGGCACCTCGGAGAGCGTCGGACAGAACGACGATCTGTTCGCTACCGTCGACAAGAAACATCGCATCTTCCAGGCGCGGGAGCATGCCTCGCCGCATGTCAGGCTGCCGGCCCTGATCGGCGATGGCCGTTCA
Organism: Mesorhizobium sp. B2-1-3; assembly: GCF_006442495.1. NCBI lineage: Bacteria > Pseudomonadati > Pseudomonadota > Alphaproteobacteria > Hyphomicrobiales > Phyllobacteriaceae > Mesorhizobium > Mesorhizobium sp. B2-1-3. The sequence goes on along the minus strand of NZ_VFWL01000004.1, from coordinate 249,096 downwards.
GGCGCATTCCCGTCCGAGAGCACTGGCTTGAGGAAGGGAGCCGCCGGTTATCCCCTACGCCAGGCGGTCGAGGCGCAGGTGCTGGAGCGCTTCGCCCCCCCGCATGTGCTGGTCAACGCCGAGGGCGATGTCGTCTACTACTCAGCTCGCACCGGCAAATATCTCGAAGCGCCGCAAGGCATTCCCAGCCGGCAACTGTTGACAATGGCGCGCCGTGGGCTGCGACTCGACTTGCGCGCCGCGCTGCGGGAAGCGACGTCGACGCGCCGGACCGTCATACGGGAAAATCTCACGGTCGAGGAGGATGATGAGCGGATCCAGCCGATCAAGCTCACCATTGAGCCGCTGGCGGAACGCGACAATGGCGAGCCGCTCTATCTCGTCCTGTTCGAACCGTCGGGACCTACGCAGATCCGCACAGACCAAGGCGGCAGCCATGACACCGACAGCACCGCCGATCTGGAGCGAGAACTGCGCGATGCGAGGGAGCGCCTGCAATCGACGATCGAGGAATATGAGACCGCACTGGAAGAGGTGAAATCGTCCAACGAGGAACTCGTCTCTGTCAACGAGGAGGCCCAGTCGACCAATGAGGAACTTGAGGCCTCGAAGGAGGAAATGCAGTCGCTCAATGAGGAACTGAACACTATCAATGCCGAGTTGACGAACAAGATCGAGGAACTCGATCACGCCAACAGCGATCTGCGCAACCTGTTCGAAAGCACGGAGATCGCGACCATTTTCCTCGATCGCAATCTGGTGGTGCGGACCTTCACGCCCGCGGCTTCGTCGTTCTTCAGTCTGCGACCCTCCGACGTCGGCCGGCCGCTGACGGACCTGTCGAGCCAGTTGGAGTATCCCGAGTTGAAGCAGCATATCGCCGAGGTGTTCGAGACAGGCGAGACCCTGAACCACCACCTTGCGCGCGACAGCGCCGGGCGGTTTCACATGGTCCATATCAATCCCTATCGGGACAAGAGCAACCGCGTTCAGGGTGTGGTCGTGACACTGGTCGACGTCACCACTCTGGCTCAGGCGGAAGAACATCAGCAGGTTCTCATCTCTGAGCTCAACCACCGGGTCAAGAACATGTTGGCGGTGATCGTCAGCATTGCGAGCCGCACGCGGGAGAAATCCGTGTCGAAGGATGAATTCGCGGAAGCCTTGATCGGGCGCTTGCATGCGATGTCGCGGGCCTATGGGTTATTGAGCCGGAAAAGCTGGAAGGAAGCTTCGGTCAGCGAGCTGCTTCACCAGGAGCTCGAGCCGTTTGGCATTGAACGGTTCGAACTGAACGGCCAGGAGATAGAACTTGGACCGCAACAGGGCCTTTCCCTTAGCATGGCCGTCCACGAACTGGCCACCAACGCGGCCAAATATGGCGGTCTTTCCAAACCTCGTGGCAAGGTGGTGGTGATGTGGTCGATCGCTGACGACATGTTTACGCTTACCTGGCGCGAGAAGGACGGTCCCCCTGTCAATGAACCCGTCGGCAGCGGCTTCGGCCTCACGCTGCTGCAGGGAGAGATCGGCTACAGGCTTGGCGGCCATGTCGAAACCGTTTTTCGCAAGGAAGGCCTCAACGTTCAGATCGCATTTCCCGTTAACCGGAAGGAGGGGTCGTGAACGACGGACCGCGCGTCCTGGTTGTCGAGGATGAATGGCTAATCGCGGAAGACACCGCGTTAGTCCTGCGTAGCGCCGGTTACCAGGTGGTCGGTCCCGCGCCTTCGGTAGCCGCGGCGCTTCGTCTCGTCGGCTCGGACAAGATCGACATGGCGTTGCTGGACATTCAGTTGAACGGTGAAACGAGCCTGCCCCTCGCGGAGACATTGCAGGCGCAGGGTGTTCCCTTCGCCCTCATGACGGGATTTGGCGCGCGCGACCTACCGGCATCCTTTCGCGACTGCAAATTCGTGCCCAAGCCGGCGACTGAAGCAGCTATCCTGGCTGCGCTGGCCGACCTGGGGTCGCTGCGCGACGTTTCGCGTTGACGGGCACTCGAAGGGCGCCACAGGATCAGTCCAAGGGCTTGTCCGTCGGTCGCGGAGTCGTGCTGGGCTGACGGGGACGACCTTTCGATTGGCTGTGGGATTGTCCAGGGGAGGGGCTGAAGGGTGAGATCCTCCGGCAGTCTTCGGCGTCGGCGATTTCGCCCCTGCGTCCGTATCACCGGCGTCTCGCCTCGGGTGTGGCAAACCATCGGTGTTCGGAGACCGAATAACGGGTTTCGAGCGAGAATTCTCGTTGGCCATGGCGGCACCCTTCTTCTGAACCGAACTCAGCGGGTCAATCGCCGACACAGCAGAAGGTTCCGAACTGCCAATGCCGATCGGGCGGGCGTCCAACGGATGCCGGGAATGAGACAGCTCTTGCCTCTGGAATTGCGACATCTCAGCCATGCGGCCGCATAACCACCTTGATGCAACCATCCTGCTTGTCTCGGAAGGTCTTGTAGAGGTCCGGCCCGGCTTCGAGCTCGGCTCTGTGGGTGATGACGAAAGACGGGTCGATCTCGCCATTCTGGACCTTGGCCAGAAGTGGTTCGAGATAGCGCTGGGTATGGGTTTGGCCCATTCGGAAGGTCAGCCCCTTGTTCATCGCGGCGCCGAACGGGATGTGATCGACCAGGCCGATATAGACGCCGGGAACCGAGATGGTGCCGCCCTTGCGGCAGCAATAGATCGCCTCTCGCAGCACATGCGGCCGATCGGTGCCGAGATAGACGGCGGCCTTCACCTTGTCGAGCATGGCGTCGGCGCTGGCGCCGGGGTCGGATTCAGTGCCGACGCAGTCGATGCAGCGATCCGGGCCGCGGCCGTCGGTCATCGCCATCAGTGCGTCGTAGATATTGGAATTGCTGAAGTCGAGCGTCTCGGCTTTGCCGTGTTCACGCGCCATGGCCAGCCGCTCCGGCACCTTGTCGATGGCGATGACGCGGCCGGCGCCGAGCATCCACGCGCTCTGGATGGCGAATTGGCCAACCGGGCCGCAACCCCATATCGCGACCGTATCGCCCGGCTCGATGCCGGCGTTCTCTGCCGCCATGTAGCCGGTCGGGAAGATGTCGGAGAGAAACAGCACCTGTTCATCTTCCATTCCCTCCGGCACCTTGATCGGACCGACATCGGCGAACGGAACCCGCAGATATTCCGCTTGTCCGCCCCAATAGCCGCCGACAAGATGCGAATATCCGAAAAGGCCGGCCGGCGATTGACCCATCGCTTCGGCGGCCTGTTTTGCGTTGGGATTCGAGCGGTCGCAAAGCGAAAACAGCCCGTTCTGGCAAAACCAGCACTCGCCGCAGGAAATGTTGAACGGCACCACCACCCGGTCACCCTTCTTGAATTTCGAATGGCCCTGACCAACCTCCACCACTTCGCCCATCGTCTCGTGGCCAAGCACGTCGCCCGATTTCATCGTCGGCATGTAACCGTTCATCAGGTGGAGGTCGGAGCCGCATATGGCGCAGCAGGTAACCTTGATGATCACGTCGCGGTCATCCTCGATGACGGGATCGGCCACTTGGTCGCAGCGTATGTCGCCTTTGCCGTGCCATGTAAGGGCTTTCACGATGTTGCTCCTGAGTTTCGAGGGCGCGTTTCAACGCGCGTTTCTCGTGCGTGGCGCCGAAGATGCCGCCGGTCAGTCCTGGGACGCCGAGCCCGGCGCAGCCATCTCGCGGTGCTGTTCGGCCAGCGTACCCGCTGGCGTGACATGCGCAGCGGCGACCTGCAGCTTGTTCTTCCAGCCGCTGACCACCTGTTCTTCGCCAGTCATCATCGCTTCGTAGCCGGCCTTGGCAACGTCGGCCGGATTGTCCTTCTCGTCGGTGCCGACCTTGGTGTCCATCATCTCGGCGCGTTCGAAGAAGCGTGTCTGCGTGGCGCCGGGCATCAACACGGTCACCGTGACGCCGGTGTCCTGCAATTCGTGACGCAAGGCGATCGCGAAGGAATCGATGAATGCCTTGGTGCCGTTGTAGACGGCTTGGAAAGTCCCGGGCATGAAACCGGCGATCGACCCGGTGAAAAGAATGCGCCCGCGCCCGCGGCGAGCCATCTTGGCGCCGAGTTCATGCGCGAGATACACCGTTCCGGTGATATTGGTGTCGATGATGCGCCGGATCTTCCCCCAGTCCTGGTCGACGAAGCCATTGCCGAGCCCGCGTCCAGCGTTGAGAAACAGCAGGTCGATGTCACGCTCGCCAATTCGGGAGATCAGCCGATCCACGCCTTCGACGGTCGCGAGATCGGCCTCGACGGCTTCGACTGCGATATTATGTGAGCCGAGTGCCTCGGCGGCCTGCTGGATTGCCGGTTCATCAGCCGCAACGACAAGATTGTAGCCATCCTTCGCGCAGAGTTTCGCAAGTTCCTTGCCTATGCCGCTCGAGGCGCCGGTGACCACTGCGAGTTTTGCATCCGTCATGATTTCCTCCGTCGTGCCGGCCGAACCAGCAGAGGAGATGATTGTTCCGTGGATCGGTATCGTCCGGTCGGCGCCTGTCGGGAGTCTGACTTCTGCTCTTGACCGGGCGATGGATTTTCGGAATTCGGGCGGGAACAACCGGATGGTCCCGCAGTTCGGCGCGTGCAGGAGGAACATGATGCAACATGCTGATAAGATCGCGCTCCGGCGTGTGAAAATGCTGGTCGAGCAATATGTGCTGACCAGGAGCAGGCGATATGATTTCGTGTCGACGGAGTTGGCTTGCAGGGCCATTCGTGAGGTGATGCGCAGCCCGATCGAAGATGCCGAACTGGATCGCATGTTGGCCAGAAGCGCGGCCAGGCAGGGGCTTTCGGTGCGATTCGACCGGATGGAAGCTTGGCAGGCTGCTTCGCCATCTCCCACCGAAGGAGTATCGATATGAGAGCCGTGTTGCTGATGCTGGCACTGGTCTGTCTGGCCGGGTGCAACAATCCCGATCCCGACAAATCCAAAGCGGATACGAACAGTCAGCCGGTCGACAAAAACCCCACAACCGACACGAACCCCACCCCACAAACCACCACCGGCGGAGATCAGCAAGGCACCCAACCGGCCCAGCCGGCATCCCCTAAGCCGGCTGGCGGCTAGCTACCGGCCTGGCCCACCAGACTGGGACCGCCATAGAGCAGTTCATCGTCTGCGGAAACGGCTAACCACTCTGTGTTGTTGTTTTTGCGCAATTCCTAAGGGAAAGCGCACCGCGCTTTTCCCCGGAAAGCCGTACACACTTTTCCTGGATTGCTTTAGTGGCGCGCCGAGCTTCTCGTTTTGGGTTCCCTGGCAACAATTCTGACGGGAACCGACTTTACGGCGGGGACGTGAGCCTTCTTGGCCCGGTGCCACAGAGGAACCAGGGGATTGAGTTCCGGATAATAACCGGCGCAGTTGCCTTCGGGCACGGAGTAGGGGGTGATGCGCAAACCTCGAACCCGCCGCTCCACGCCATCGTCGGCATGGGTTTCCAGATCGATTTCCTGCCCGGCGCTCAATCCGAACCGCTGAATGTCGGCCTCGTTCATCAACAGGACCATGCGTGTGCCGTGTATGCCGCGCAGTCTGTCATTGTACCCATAGACGGTGGTATTGAACTGGTCATTGGAGCGCACCGTTATGAGCGTCAGCACATTGTGACCCGAAACATCGATGTCCGGGTCTGTTTCAAGCGTCGTCGGCAGCTTGAAATTGGCTTTCTTGTTCGGCGTCTCCCAGACCCGTTTCGAGGCCTTGATATCGCGGTGAAAGCCTCCCGGCGTCAGGAACCGCTTGTTGAACTCACGAAAATGCTGCGGGTAACAACGCTCGATCTCATCGCGGATAAGGGAATAATCGGCGACCCATTTATCCCACGGGATCGAACTCACCCCCGATACGGTGGCCTTGGCCAGTTCCGCCACGATCTTCGGTTCGGAAAGCAGATGCGGTGAAGCCGGCGGACGCGAACCGAAGGAGCCGTGGATACAGGCGGTGGAGTCCTCCATCGAAACGGTCTGGTCGCCGCTCGCCTGATGGTCCCTTTCCAGCCGCGACAGGCAGGGCAGCAGATAGGTCACCGCCCCCGGCAGGAGATGACTGCGGTTGAGCTTGGTGGCGACTTCGACATGCAGCCCAAGCCGACGCCATGCTTTCTCGATCAGGCCGGTTTCGGGCACGGCGCGAACGAAATTGCCGCCGAGTCCGATGAAGCCTTTCACCGAGCCGGCGATGACGCCCTCGCAGGCCTCGACCGTGTCGAGACCCTTCTCGCGTGGCGGCTCGAAATCATAGAACCGGGCGAACTTGTCGAGCGGAACGAGCTCGGGTTTTTCGGATATGCCGACAGTGCGCTGGCCCTGTACATTGGAATGGCCGCGCAGCGGTGAAATGCCGGCGCCGGGCTTTCCCATGTTGCCGCGCATGAGCAGCAGATTGCATAGCATCTGGACGTTCTCGGTACCGTGCCGGTGCTGTGTCAAACCCATGCCGTAATTGCCGATCACCGCGTTGGAGCGGCTGTAGACCTCGGCAACATGTTCGAGATCCGCCTGCGCAATTCCCGAGCGCCTGACGATGTCCTCCCACCTGGCGGCCCGCAGGTAAGCCTCGAATTCGGCAAAACCATCCGTGTGCTCGGCAATGAAATCGCCGTCGAGGACACGCGGATCCCCGTGTTCCCGTGCCGCGTCGTCGAGCGCCAGCACCGCCTTGGCGATGCCGGTCATGGCGGCGATATCGCCGCCGCTGCGGACCTGGAAGAAGTCGCTGGACATCTTCGTGCCGGGGCCCGGCGACAGCATCTCAAGCGGATCTTGCGGATTCTTGAAGCGCTTCAGCCCCCTTTCCGGCAAGGGATTGAAGGTGAACACCGGCACCCCGCGTTGACGAGCCTCTTGCAGCGGATGCAGCAGCCGCGGCGCCGTCACCCCGGTGTTGTGGCCAAAAAAGAACATCATGTCGCACTGGGAGAAGTCCTCGAGCTGCACGGTTCCAACCGGCGAGCCGATCGATTCGGGCAGCCCGACCGATGTCGATTCGTGGCACATGTTGGAAGAATCGGGCAGGTTCGATGAGCCATAGATACGCGCAAAGAGCTGATACATGAACGAAGCCTCCAGCGAGGCCCGGCCGGATGTGTAGAAGACGACCGATTTCGGATCGAGCCGCCGGAGCTCCATGCCGATCTCGAGGAATGCGTCATCCCAGGAAACCGGTTCATAGCGGTCAGTGACGGCATTGTAGCGCAGGGGATCCGTAAGCCTGCCTTGTTTTTCGAGGTCACGATCCGGCCAGTCGAGCAGTTCGGTGACCGTATGTCGCGCGAAGAAATCGGGGCCGCAACGCAGCTTCGTCTGATCCCACATGGTCGCCTTCGCGCCATTTTCGCAGAACTCGAAGGGCCGCGGATCGGCCGGCTTGGCCCATGAACAGGAAACGCACATGTAGCCATCGGCTTTGTTCTGCTTGAGCAGCGTGCTCCATATGCCCGACATCAGCAGGCCTTCGCCGTATGCCTTGCGGACCAATGACCTCAGGGATCCCCATCCGCCTGTGGGATGGTTGTATTTTTTTGTTTCAATACGGTCGGTTACGGCAGGTTTCATCGAGATCGTCCTTGAAGAACCGATACCGAACCTCGCCCGTCACCGATTGTTCCCGCGGCTCCGTGCAGTATTGGCGTCGAATCTTGCGTGTCGAAGCCGACGCGGCCGAGGAGCGATCGCGGCCGGTCGTGGAACTATTTTCGTGATCGGCTGTTCGGCTTGGGAAGGGAGCCTGGCAATGGTGCGACGCAATGCAGTGCTTTCGCTCGTGATAGCCGCCATCATCATCATCGGCTTCCTCATAGGCTTTCTCTATGCCGACATGGGCTGGCATACCTCGCCACTGAAGCGGGCGCCTGAACAGAACCGGGGCGGTAACGCGCCGACGGATACTTCGCCAGCCGCGGGCGTCCGGAAAAGTCCCCAGGAAAACACCGAAATGCCGGGGCAGCAGTAGCGACCTCGAACGGGATTCCGCGCGAAAGGATGTCATGCTGTCAGATCCTACCGTGCTGATCTTGATGTATTTCCTGCTGCCGGTCTGGTTGGCCGCCGGATTTGCCGACTGGCTCTGCCATCGCGCGTCTCACATCGAATCGACGACAGGCGCCAAGGAGTCGTTGATCCACCTTCTGATGTTCGCCGAGGTCGGAATACCTTTGCTGGCCGCCATGTTTCTTGACGTGAATGCTCTCATCATTCTCATCATGATCGTCACCTTCTTCGTCCACGAGGCGACAGCGATGTGGGACGTCAGCTACGCCACCACCGCCCGCACCGTCACGCCGATCGAGCAGCACGTTCACAGCTTCCTGGAGATGATCCCGCTGATGGGGCTGGTCAGCGTCATTTCCCTCCACTGGGGACAGTTCCTCGCCTTTCCCTCCACTGGGGACAGTTCCTCGCCTTGTTCGGGGCGGGGACGGAAACCGCGCGCTTCGAACTTGTCTGGAAATCGCAGCAGCTGCCGGTGACCTACATTGCCTGCGTGATGGCCGTGATCCTGATTTTCGAACTGCTTCCCTATCTGGAAGAGCTCGTCAGGGGATTGCGGGCCAATGCCGGGAAACTGATCCCGTCGAAGGCCAGGCGAGGGGATCCGGGCCAGACGACATTGCGTTGACGTGATCGCGCAGCGACACTCCTCCGGCCACTGGCATCGGATATCCAGCCGGTCTGCAATGCCTAGGATCGTTATGCGGAACATTTCTGTCGGGCGAGCCATTGAGACAGCGGGCACGGCAGCGATGGGGAGTGCGACGATGGGATTTCTATCCGACCTCGACAAGAAATTGACGGACAATGTCTACGAACATGGCAGCCAGCTCACCGATTCCGCCGCGGATCTCCCGCAGACGGTCGGCGAAATTGTCGAACGGCTGATGCCTTTCGTCCAACCTGAGGCGCGCGAGACGGTCAAGGCTCAGATTCTGGGCCTGATCCACGAGTACAAAGCCGAGCGCACCCGGAGCGCCGCCGAGCAGGATCATCCAGGCTGAACTACCCGTTCTGGTCTATCGCGTGAGGCGCCGGCTGGCTGCCGCCCCCGCTGCCCGATGTATCGCGCCCGAACCATATCCAAGCCGCGACAAGCACAATCACCACGATGGCTATCCAGGCAATCAGACGGGGCATCGAGGGGTCCTTCCCTGCCAGTCGATCGTTCGGGCGGCGCGGCGATCAGGATGGAAGTCGAACCGCCCGCCTCCTCGTTAATCCGATTGCCGATCCTTTGTTCCGCTCGAGCTGGTCCCCGTCGCTGCCGCTTGGCACCTGCCGCGGCCGACAGGCTTGCACTCCGTGCTGGGCTCGATCGTGGCCGTCGGTTGACGGGGAGGGCGGGCGCGCTAGATCAAAACTTACGCCGAACATGGTTTTCGTTGGTGGGGGAGGTCATTCGTGTGGCGGGTCCAACGCCGGATCTAATTCTTAGCGGTCGTCGCCTTGGCCGCAACAGCGCATGCCTGCTGTTGCTCATGGCCATGTCGACCGCGTGCTCGTCCTCGGACCAGATCGAACAGCAATCCCGAACTGCCGCCTCGACGGCGCAGACCGTATCAATGACGCTTGATGCCTGGGCGGCGGGAGCTGCCCCTTCCAAATATGCTTCGGGCACGCTGCACTCGGCCGGCACGACGCTGGCCGACATCGACGCGAAGATCCGATCGGCCACTACGGCTGAACCTGCCGAGCAGGCTGCTTTGGCGGCGGCGGTCAAGGACCTGTCGATCGCGGTGGACCGCGCCCGTGCGGGACTGCAAGCGGACCGCCGCCCGCAAGTGCAGGAGGCTCAAGAAGATATTCGGACGGCCACGCGCTCCCTGGCCGCCGCTCACTTCAGATATTTCGCGCCGAAGCCATGAAGAAGCTCCTGGAAATATCGCTGGGCATCGTCACCAGTGTTGGCGGTTTCCTGGAAGTCGGATCGATGGCGACGGCAGCCCAGGCAGGTGCGACCTTCGGGTTCCAGCTGATCTGGGCGGTGGTTCTCGGCACCATCTGCATCATTTTTCTGGTCGAGATGGCCGGCCGGTTTGCCGCCGTGAGCCATCACACCATCTCCGACGGGATCCGGGAACGATTTGGCTTCAACGTTTCGCTATGGCCATTGCTTGCCGCCCTGCTGGTCAATTTCATGGTGCTGTCCGCCGAGATCGGTGGTGTTGCCATCGCGCTCGAACTTGCCACCGGCATTGGCTTTCAATGGTGGGCTTTACCCGTGGCTTTGATGGCATGGCTGTTGCTGTGGAAAGGCACGTTCGGGCTGATCGAGAAAGGCGTGTCGATACTCGGCCTCGTGACGCTGTGCTTCGTGGTCGCAGCGATGATGCTGAAGCCCGATTGGACAGCTGTCGCGTCCGGCGCGGTGCCTACACTGCCGACCCATGATGCGGCGAGTTACTGGTTCATGGCGGTCAGCATCCTTGGCGCTTCGATATCGCCTTACCTGTTCATGTTCTATTCCTCGGGGGCGATCGAGGACCAGTGGGACAGAAGCTATCTCGGAACCAATCGGGCCATCGCCGGACTGGGCATGGCCTTTGGCGGCACCATTTCGATCGGCGTCTTGATGGTGGCCGCGCTCGTGCTTGCAACGCACGGCATCGATCAGGTCGACGACTATCATCAATTACCGTTGATGCTGATCCCGATATTCGGCTTCTGGGGGTTCGTCCTGTTCGTTGCCTCGCTCGCCATCGCTTGCTTCGGCGCCGCACTCGAGGTTGGGCTGCAACAGGCTTATCTGGTGGCGCAAGGGTTTGGATGGAACTGGGGCGAAAACCTCAAGCCACGCGACGATCCTGGCTTCAGTGCCGTCTACACGGTATCATTGTTTCTGGCCGCCATCCCCATCATGCTTGGGCTCGATCCGCTGAAGCTCACCATTTTTTCCATGGCGCTGACCGCCGCCAGCCTGCCGCTGACGGTAATTCCTTTCCTTTTCCTGCTGAACGACAAGCGCTATGTCGGCGAGCACCGCAACGGCATTGTCTCGAATGCCGCGGTGATCTTCATCATCGGGCTTGGTTTCGTGCTCGCCGTGGTGACCATTCCCCTGCAGATATTCGGAGGCACTTGATGGATTTGCTGCGCGACATCCTCGACAAGCAGATCGTCGACCGCGAACAGGTCAAGATCGGCAAGATCGACGGGCTGGTGGCGGAGTTGCGGCCGGGCAAGCCGCCGAGGATCATCGCGGTCGAGCTCGGCTCCGTCACCTTGGCGCGTCGCCTGGGCGTACGGCCAGGGCGTTGGATGACGCAACTCGCGGCAGCGTGGGGCGGCAAACGCCATCGCAAGCCGCACCGGATCGCCTGGAAGAAGGTCCAGGACATAGGCGTCGACATCCAGTTCGATATCGATGTGCGCGAAACCTCGATCTTCGCCTGGCAGGACTGGCTGCGCGACCATGTCATCGGACGCATTCCGGGAGCTTGATGATGTCCACCGTCAACCTCGAGCATCTGGCCGGACGACGCGTTCTCTCGCGGCAAGGCGAAAGCATCGGCTATATCGAGGAGATACGAGCCGAACCGGCCGGCGACGACTTCGTCGTTACCGAATTCCATGTCGGTATCTACGCCGCTTTCGAGCGTCTCTCGGCCTCGACCATCGGCACGGCGGTGCTGGATTTCTTCCGGCTGCGCCGTCGCGACGGCCTGTACCGTATTCCCTGGGACAAGCTCGACATCTCCGATCCTGCACGGCCGCGGCTGCTGTGTTCGACAACGGAACTTTCCGGCATGAAGGGCGCCCCCGAATTTCATCCACGAGGGAGGCAGGATCGATGACGACCCAGGCGGACGGCCGCGCGAAAGTGCTCGAACTCAGCCAAGGGTTGTCTGATGCTGTCTGCACTCAGGATGATGCGCCTTACCGCAGCAGGCTGGCTGCCAGGAACACCGCGGCCGCTATCAGCACGACGGCCGCAATCATCATTAGCGGCCAGTTGCTGCGGGGCTGCAGTTGGGGCTCGTTCTCCACCGGCCGCATCGCGTTGGCGAAGCTGGCATCGTTTTCGAATTTTGGCCGGAGAGAACGCTGCGGACCTGCTTCAGTGACCGGGTTCTGCGTGTCCGCCGCCTCGGCGTCGGTCTCGAACGGGGCAACTGCAGGATCGAATCCGGGCGTTTTGTCCCGTGTGGCTCCGGCCTGAACTTCTCCCCTGGCTGCGGCAGGTGTGGAATTTGAAATCTTGGCCATGAACTCTCCTCGGAACCCAATTCGGCAAGTTCGCTCGGTCGACAGATTGACGCTCATGGGTCGCATTTAAAATCAAATCTCGCAGCCGCCGATTTGTTCCGCGCCGCGGTCCCGATGTTGAAGGTCTCCTGGCCGGCTGTGGGGCCTGTCCGAAGGCGCTTGCAGCGCATCGCACGGCGCCGGAACAAAGCCCATCCTGGCTTGTTAGGGCGCATCGTAAGTTCGCGCATCGACAAGGACAAAGCCAATGAAAACGCGACACCTTCTTGCCTCGCTCGCCGCTGCTTCCATGCTTATCGCAATGCCTGCTTTGGCTGCTTCCGACAGCGCCCAGGATTTCGTCGACAAGGCCGCCGTCGGCGGCAAGTTCGAGGTCGATTCGAGCAAGATTGCCCAGGACAAGGCCCAGGATCAAAGCATCAAGAATTTCGCGCAGACGATGATCCGGGACCATGGCGCGGCCAACGCCAAGCTGGAAACAATTGCCGGCGAACAGAAGTTGAAGGTGCCGACGGCGCTCGATGCGCAGCATCAGGCCGATCTGGATAAGCTCCAGAACGCACAGCCGCCAATCGATCCGGCCTATGTGGACATGCAGCGCAAGGCGCACGCCGATGCCGTCAATCTGTTTGAAAGCTACGCCCGCGACGGCGACAACGCGGCCCTCAAGACGTTCGCCCAGCAAACGGTCGGCACCTTGAAGATGCATCGGCAGATGATCGAAAAGATCGCCTCCGCCCAGGACTCCATCACGGGAGCGACAACGCCCGCTGTGAAAACCACGAACACGCCCAATGCCGCGGCCCTGGTGCCCGGCGCAAACAGTTTCACCGAGACCCAGGCAAAGAGCCGCATCGAGGATGCCGGCTATTCCAATGTGTCGAAGCTTGCCAAGGACGATCAAGGCATCTGGCGCGGCCAGGCGACCAAGTCAGGCCAAAGTGTCGCCGTCGGGCTCGACTATCAGGGCAACGTCGTCGCCGACAGCAAGTGAGCACGATCAGGAGATATCAAAATGAAAACCGTAACTGCACTGTTCGACAACTATGACGACGCAGCCGACGCGGTCGGCGAACTGGAAGCGTCCGGAGTGCCACATTCCAATATCAGCATCATCGCCAACAACTCGGATGGCTGGTACGAGAGAGATCGTTCCGAAGCCGCTGAAGATGCCGCGAGCGGCGCAGGGATAGGGGCCGTGGTCGGTGGCGCCGGCGGTTTGCTGACAGGGTTGGGCGTCATGGCCGTTCCGGGCGTCGGACCTGTGGTTGCGGCCGGATGGCTTGCCGCTACCGCCACCGGGGCGGTTGCCGGCGCGGTGGCTGGTGGTGCGGCGGGCGGTATCATTGGCGCTCTGACGGATTCGAGCGTTTCCGAAAACGATGCAAATGTCTATGCGGAGGGCGTACGTCGTGGCGGTACGCTGGTGACGGCCAAGGTGGACGATGGGCTTGTTCCGGAAGCCGAGGACATTCTGGGTCAGTCCAGCTCGGTTGACGTGATGGAACGCCGCAGGGCTTACGAGGCGGATGGCTGGACCGGCTTTGACGTCAACGCGGGCGACTATGTCCCTGAGCGCGACGGCGGCAGGGCAATAAACCGGCCCTGAAGAACAAGCCTGCCAGGGCGGCGGGGCACTTTGCAGCCAGGCCGGCGTGGGTGCCTCGCCCGAAATTGATCTTCGGGACATGTGCGAGGGATGTTTGGACCGCTGATTAAGTTTGCTGTGGGCCACGGTAGCTACAATCAATCCTTGTCCTGATGATAGAGCCGATCGGTGGCTCGATCGCTTTCTCTGCGTTCTGCGGGACCGCGGCGACGTCGGGTGACAATGACGTAGGCCAGCAATACGAGCAGCAACAATGGCCCGCCGGCGACGACGATCAACCACATGACGCTTTCAAACATGGGACGTCTCCTTTCCCTCACAACCGGCAAGGAGAAGAACCGTTCCGCGCGTGGACGACGGCGCCCGGATCAATCTGCCTTCAATTACCGGCCACGTTCGTAGGTTCCGACGAGTTCTGCCTGCTCCAGCAAATGTTTTTGCGCCTCGTGCCAGATACGCTCCACGCCCGTGCTTGCGGGGATAGCAAGGTTCGGCGTGTCGAGCGCCGCCAGCCGGAAGTGGTAGTGATGGACACCGTGGCCCGCAGGCGGTTCAGGGCCGTCGTAATAGGCATTGCCGAAATCGTTCCGCGCTTGCCTGAGGGCCTGTGGACCCGGTCTGCCGCTTTCCGCTTCGGGCAACTCCTGCACCTCCGGCGAAATGTTGAACACCCCCCAATGGCCGAACATTCCGCTCGGCGCGTCGGGATCCTGGACGACAAGGACGAGGCTCTTTGTGCCGTCCGGTACCCCGGCCCACTTCAGAGGCGGAGATACGTTCTTGCCGTCACGAGTATAGGCTTCGGGGATCTCTCCGCCGTCGGCAAAGGCGGGGCTGCTGAGCGTCAGGGGCATGGTTCGCACTCCTTTGGGGGAACATTCGATCGCATCACCGCCGCCTCGCAAAGCGTGCCGGAATTGTTTGCGGCCATCGAATTGCTTGCGAGCACGTTCCGGCGCGGCTAAGCGCGCTGCGGCTCGAAAGGATTCTAAGATCCCGTCATAAGCGGCTTGAGGACGAATATGGCCAAGAGGCCAATAAAAAACACGGCGGCGATCACGACACCCCAGGTGATGAGCTTTCCGGTACCGCGTTGCTCTTCCTCGCGAGACAGGTCTTCCGGCATTGCGCGGATCCTCCTGTAAGGTTCGGTGATTTTAACAACCTGTTTTGTCGAGGTCCCGGCAGCCAAATCCAGAGCAGGACCCGCAGTTCAACTCGAACGCACCCCGCTCTGGACAGGAAGGCTGCCGGGCGCTTAGCGCCGGGCTGCCCCGCGGCTAAGCGGCTTTCTCAAGAGCCCGCTCATTGACCCCGCCTTCGCCTAAGCCTGTAAGCGCTTCATCGGTTGCCACTTCCTCTTTGAGCGTCTCGTTGAGGAGCTTGACCGCGTCGCTCTTGCCAAGCTGTTCAGCCCACGCGATCAACGTGCCGTAGCGTGCGATTTCATAGTGCTCGACCGCCTGTGCCGCTCCGACCAGTCCTGCATCCAATGCTGGGTCGCCCTTATAGTCGTCGAGAATCTCCGAACCCTCTTCGAGAATGCCGTCGATTGCCGGACAGGTCTTGCCGCGGGCTGGCTTGTCCATCAGGTCGAACACCTGTTCGAGGCGGTCGACCTGGCCTTCGGTTTCCACGCGATGTTTCTCGAACGCCGCCGCGACCTCCTCGGACTCGGCACCCTTGGCCATCTTGGGCAGCGCCTTTAGTATTTTCTTTTCGGCGTAATAAATATCCTTCAGCCCGTCGAGGAACAGGGCTTCCAGCCCTTTCGTCGCCGCCTTCTTCGCAGTCGCCATGTCTTCGTCTCCCTAAGGTTGTCATGAAAGCTCCACCACCGGTGTAGCTTTCCATAACCTTGAACACGGGCCGTTGTTCCCGCCGGATCGAGACAAAGACAAGGACGGCCGTATCTCACACGATCGCACTGTCCAGCCGACATAGTGCGCATCGCTTGACGCTGGCTGCGGTCCAGCTACCTCTCACCAGCCGGCTGGAGAGAGTGCGTAGCGGGTTTTCGACCTTCTAGGTTCGGCCCGCACGCGTGCTGGCGGCCTTCTGCGCTGCTTTCTTTCTTCCGGCAGCACCCTTGGTGCGGACCGCCTTGCGTGCGGCGGCGGACCGGCCTGCAGTGCCCTTCGTCTCCGAGGCTTTCTTGGCTGCGGCCGAGCGCTCCTCGGCCGTCCGGCGCGACGCCGCCTGCTTGGTCTGTCTTGAAAGCGCCTCATGGGATGCCGTGTTCTTCGGCTCGTGCTCGAGAACCTCGGAAACGGCCTTCGAGACCTTGGGGCTGCGTTTTGGCTTGCGTTCGCCCCGGCCAACTTCATAGGCGTATTCGGCGCTCTTGCGGGTGCTCTCCTTGACGCTTCGTTTCTTGGGCGGAGGCAGGTCGACGCCTGCGCGGCGCGCCTCCGAAAGACCGATGGCGATCGCCTGCTTGGTCGAGCGCGCGCCGTGCTTGCCGCGACGGACCTTCTCGATCTCGTCATGCACGAATTCGCCGGCCTGCGTGGTGGGCGATTTACCTTCGCGCTTGTCTTTTTTCGCTTTCTCGATGGTTTTCTTATCCGGCATCGCTTTCTCCTCGTTGGATACAGCGGGATGGCGGTGCGACGTCGCGACCTCCAGAAAACCTAACGCATCGATGGCGCGAATGATCCGGAGGAAAAGAGACTTTCTCCGGCGACAATCTACAGATCGGCCGGACGCCACGAGAGCGCCGACAGCGTCGCGAGACAGAGCGCGGCAAATACAATCGCGGTATTTACCGCATGGGAATATTCCCATTGCTGCCTGAGCGCTTCCCAGTTTGCGGGAATTGTCGTCCAGTTCTGCGTCGCCTGGTTGGCAGGGAGCGTCCAGACAACGAAGATCGCGAGCATGATCGCGAAACACAGCGCCGCAAGCAGGGCGAGCCAAAAGGGCCAAGCCTGTGAGCGCACGGAGATCGCCAACAATGCGTTCACGATCAGCGCGGCAGGCCAGAGCAATCCAAGGATCGCCCATCCGTAATAGATGCCTTGGACGGTGAAATATTCCGGCTGCGGCAGAGATATCTTGTTGGGGAGAGCTGCGAGATGGGCCCCTGCCGGGATGAGCGCGAGGGCCGAAATGACAATGGCGAGAAATTGCAGAACCCTGACTGTCATGGAAGCTTCTCCGCGGAATGATTTTTAACGCGCCGACGACCCAATCGATCTGGCTCTCTGATGAGGCGATGGCGTTGGCGCCGGCGTCACGCGGGCAGTTGGCGCAGGAACCATTGGATCGCGAGGTCCGCCACTTCTCCATCGCGCCGGGCTCCTCGAACAGGTGCGTCGCAGCCGGAACGATGGCCAGCTCCTTTTCACACCGCAGCGCCGCGAACGCCGAACGGTTGAGCGCAATCACCTGCGTGTCTGCGCCGCCGACCACGAGCAGCGTTGGTGCCCGGACGCGGGGCAGGGCAGGTGCCGCAAGATCCGGACGCCCGCCGCGCGAGACGACGGCGGCCGCTCGATCCGGGCGCTCTGCCGCAGCCATCAGCGCCGCGGCAGCCCCTGTGCTCGCGCCGAAATAACCGACGCGCAGCGCCGACGTTTCCTCGAACATGTGCAGCCAGTCGGTAACCTGAACCAGTCGATCGGCGAGCAAGCGGATGTCGAACCGCAACTCGGCGGTAATCTGGTCGATACGCTCCTCTTCGGTCGTCAACAGGTCGATGAGCAACGTGGCGAGTTCCGCCTCGTTCAACCGTCCGGCCACATAGCGGTTGCGCGGGCTGTGCCGGCTGCTGCCGCTGCCGTGAGCGAAGAGGACGAGCCCACGGGCTTCCTGCGGCAGCGACAGGTTGCCCGCGAGCAATGCGCCGCCGGCGGGAACCTGCACGGCCTTCTCGTTTGTCTTCAGGACTGAGACCATGGCGATCTCCATCTCAACTGGATCGGTCCCTAAACCCCGAACGGATAGGTCTCCGCGGGCTCGCCGGCGTCCCATTGCGAGCTGCGCTCCAGCGGCTCAACCGCCCGCGTCTCGTCGAAATGCAGCAGCATGTCGAATTGCGCGGCAAGGTCGGCATGGAAGTAGTGGCTGGCCCGTTCGGTCTCAGGGCGGTAGATGACGCCGATCGCGCGCTCCAGGAGCCGTCGCGGCAGGGCTTCGCCGTCGCCGCGCAGATCCAGCTGGAAGCGATCAGCCGGGACTGCATGCAGCAGCGCCTCATAGCTGCGCGCTAGGGCAGGCCGGACAACCTTGCGCTCCGCGGGGCCGTCCCAGTTCGATGCCGCCGTCACCGTTCCTTGATACGTCGTGAAGCCGACGAGGAAGGCGTCGCGCTGATGCTTTTCGCGGATAAGCTGTCCGAGGTTGATCTCGCCATGCAGGCTCCTGTCTGTCGCCCTGGCGTCGCCGAGATGGGAGTTATGCGCCCAAACCACGATCTTCGGCGATCGCCGGAGCCGGCCGAGATGAGCGGTGAGAGCGTCGAACGTCTCGGCCATGTGCCGATCACGCAGGTTCCAGGTCGATTCGGGCGCCAGGAACATGGCGCGATAATAGGCCTCCGCATTCTTCACCAGGCGGGCGTTTTGCTGCGCCGCGAAGAGTTCGTCCGCGATGGCGCCTTCGCGTGGCTCGGCCTTCGCCGGGCGCCGCTTCAGCATCTCGACCAGCTGTGCGACCACAGCCTCCTGGCAAGATTTGTCGACCTCATTGCCGGCTATGAAGCCATAAGCCTGCGGGTCAGGGCCGAAATGATCGAAACAGGCATAGCGGCGACGCGCGATCTCCGCCGCGGCCGGGTCGGCCTTTTCGAGATAGCGCAGCACCGCCTTCATCGCGCCGTGCAGGGCATAGAGGTCGAGCCCATAGAACCCGACTCCCGGATTGCCCTTGCCGGGCGCTTCATTGTGCCGGCGCAGCCATTCGACAAAATCGACGACGACCCTGTTCCGCCACATCCAGGTCGGGAAGCGTCGGAAATCGGCGAGCGCCTCTTCGGCGTCGATATCCCCGCCTGTTCCCTGAACATAGCGGTTGACCCGGTATGTGTCGGGCCAGTCGGCTTCGACAGCGACGGCGGCAAAACCCTGCTCCTCGATCAGCCGCCGCGTGATCCGCGCGCGCTCCTCATAGAATTCGTGTGTGCCGTGCGAAGCTTCACCGAGCAACACAAAGCGCGCCTCGCCGATCGCCGCCAAGAGTTCGTCGTAGTCTCGCGCGTCTCCGGAGAGCCGAACGACGTGCTTGTGCAATCGGTTTGCCGTATTCTGCGGCGCATCGCGGCCGGACGGTGCGGTTGGTCGCCCCGCCTTGGCGAGAAGGGCGCGGACCTCGTCGTCGCTGGTTTGGGAGAAGTCTTCATACCAGCGCCCGACGCCGATGAGCGGCTGCGGCGTCGTCGCACAGACGACCTCGTCTGCCTCGCTCTCCATCGCCTCGCAGGTGTCGGGACTGCCGACCGGAACGGCCGCAACTATACGGGCAGGCCGCTTTTCGCGCAGCGCCCTGACCGCCGCGCGCATGGTCGACCCAGTGGCGAGCCCATCGTCCACGAGAATGACGATTCGATCCTCCACAAGGAGCGGTACCCGCTCGCCGCGATAGAGGTGCTCGCGGCGTAAAAGCTCCCTCTCCTCGCTGGCAGTGACCGCATCGATGACGTGGGCCGGCACAGCGAGGCCTTCCACGATCTCGTCGTTCAGGACGCGTACGCCGGAGGTCGCGATTGCGCCCATGGCCAACTCTTCGTAACCGGGAACGCCGAGCTTGCGTACGACGAAAACGTCGAGCGGTGCCTTCAATGCCTGTGCGACTTCGTAGGCGACAGGCACGCCGCCGCGCGGCAGCGCCAGCACGGTGACATCATCGCGCGCTGCGAAGTGGCCGAGCTTATCAGCGAGAACGCGTCCTGCCTCGCGACGATCCGAAAAGACAATAGTCATGATCTCAAGCCCAATATTTGCGTCGCGCCCACCCTTTGGAGTCCCGCTGCAAGGCTTTGATTGGCCGAGGCCACACGGGGCGGCAAGGCGTGGCGCAGGCACATCATTGGCGTGTTCGTCGCCAAGAGTTCGAGCGGCGGGCATTCCCAAGCCATCCCCCACTGCGCCGATGCTCGGAAACGGCCTAATCCCCCAAGGGTTCCGTGTCGCTCCGGTGCGGCTAGTCCGGATCGCTCCAAAAGCGTTGCCTTTGTTTCCGGAGGGAACAAAGCGGCCTGCCGGAGATTGGGGCACGCAGGAGGAGTTTCCAATGGACAAGGAAGAACTCATAAAGCGACGAGCCTACGAGATCTGGGAGCGCGAAGGCCGCCCGCCGGGCCGAGAGCAGGAGCATTGGGACCAGGCCGTGCAGGAAATAGAGGCGGAAGGATCGGAAGCCGAGCGCGGTCCGGTGGTGCCCGATCCGACCATCGGCAGCGGGTCGGAGCCTCGAAGCTCCTGAAGCGACGTCACTTGCCGCCAAGGAGGAAAAATGCGTCGACCGACTGTTCATTCCGTCGACGCATTCGAGATGGCGTCTCGGTCAACGTCCGAGCAGCGCCCTGAGCCTGGCGAAGATATTGAAACCTTCGCCCATGGCGGCGCGCACGCGAACGGCGACCCACCCGGCTTTCATGGTCGCACCGACGTGGCAATCGCAGACGATGTTGTGCAACTGCCAGTTGGACAGTTCGAAAAAGCGCTTTGCCTCGCCATAGGTGTCGCCTTCCAGACCCTGCGCCCGCAGTATCGGATCTTCGAACGCGACGCTGATGGGGGATTGCACGCAGTAGGCGTTTTCGCGCATGTCGGGGCTCATATATTCGGTGCCCGGAAGCGCTCCGAGGCGCCGTTCAGGATGACGCTCAAGAAGACTTGCCCAGCGCTCCAGGCGTTGGTTCCGCGTCATTGTCGGGCACACCGTATCAACTTCCGCGATTGCGTGTAGTTGTTCGAGTGTATGGGACTTCATGGTCAGCTCCTGTTGATCCAGGTTCCTCCCGCTTCAAGGTGAGTCGCGAGATCACGACAGCGCGCTCGCCGTCGCCGCGCTCCGAACTCTTTGTTGTCGCTGAAGTTCCATCATTTTGAGAATTTGAAGGCTGGTGCGGCGGCAACTCGGCAAACCCCAGGGCCGTTGCGCCACCTCGGTCGGTGCTGGGTCAGCCCCTTCCAACTCCACGCTCCTGGCCCCGGCCGGCTTTCGGCGCAGGAGTGTCGGTGTTCAATGCTGGAGATCGTCGGGCGGGTCCTCCAGGCTCCTGCTGGGGTGAATTTCGTTCGAGAGGGGGATATCCATCGTGCAGATCACCTCGGCATCGGTGAAGCGCAGCGAGCCAGCTCCGCCGATCTCATAGGGCACCACCTTTTCGATCAGCTCGGATCCGAAGCCGCGTCGCGCAGGTATTGCTGCCGGACCATGCAGGTCCTCGATCCAGCGGATCTTCAGCTCCTGTCTGGCGGGCGTGCCACCCACTTTCCAGCTTACGCTGATTGATTTGTCGGCTGCCGACAGCGCGCCATATTTCATCGAGTTGGTGGCGAGTTCGTGGAACGCCAGGCCCAAGGTCTCCGCCGTCTTTCCGGACAAGGAAATATCCGGGCCATCTATGGTGAACTGATCTTCCGTCCGGCCGCCTTGGGACGCAAGCTCGTCAAGGACAAGCATGTCAAGCTGCACGGTGGCCGAGGCCGATCGCATCAGCACATTGTGCGTGCGTGCAAGCGCATTGATGCGGCCCTCGAGGTGAAAGGCATAGTCCTCGACATTGTTGCTGTTTTCAACCGACCGGCGAGCGATCGAACGGACAATGCTCAACGTGTTGCGAACGCGGTGCTGCAATTCGGCGGCAAATGCCTTCGTCGCCTGGAGGCGGTCGCGTGTGACCTGGAGTTCGGCTTCGAGCCGGGCGATATGATCGTCACGTTCGTCCATCTGTTCATCGACATGGCTGAGCCGCATCGACGCGGAAGCATCGCGTTCTTCGGCGGACACACTTTGCGGACGGGAGAATGTACCCGTGACGTCTTTCTTGGGAGGTCTTTTTCCAGCCACCTGTCAGTCTTTCAACCGTTCATCGATCATGCGCGGTGCCAAGCGCATCGTCTCGTCGGCCTTGGGCTCGCGTTCACGCGCCCAGGATTGGCTTTCGTGCCGCCGCGCGCGGTTTTCAGCCGGCGAAAATGATACCGTCGAGCCGGCAGGAGCATTAATGCCGCCGCTGTCGGCGGAAATATGGAGGGCGATCGCAGCGGCCCAGCGGATCGATCGTACCTGCCGATCCGCCGATCAAATCGCGCTTGGCCATCGCTCGCTACCGCCTCCGGTCACGCCGAACCGGCAGAAGCAGGCCAGGTTCCCTATGATGTTTCATTTTTGCGCTCCACTCGATGAGGCCGTGCCTGATCATGCAAAAGGCTCCCTGACGTCCAACAGATGAAGGTAATCAGGATTGAAAAAGGCCGCCGCCTCCAGTTTCGCCAGGTTCTTGATCGTTACAGTGCCGTTGTTGAACGAAATGAGGCCATCGCGCCTGAGATCCTGAAGCGTACGGTTGATGTGCACGTTCGAAAGACCGAGCGTATCGCCCAGGGTCGCCTGGGTTACCGGTAGGGGATAGCTCTTGCCGGCCGTTTCACCAATTGCGTGAAGCCTGTGGAACAGCTCGCAAAAAAGGTGAGCCATCCGCTCATAAGCAGTCCGCTGGCCGATGTTGACGACCCATTCGCGGGTGATCGCCTCGTCGAGCAGCGTGGTCCACCAGAGCGCACGCGTAAGATTGGGATAGCTGTTGGTGAAGCCGAGGATGGCGCTCTGCGGGATCGCCGCAACCTTGGAGCGGCTGAGAGCACCGATCGAGTGGTCCATGCGCCGCAGCAGGAACACGTGAAGATCGCAAAGGTCGCCCGGCACCAAATAGGCAAGGATCTGTCGCCGACCGTCTTCGAGAATCTTGTAGCGGCAGGCAAATCCTTCGAGCAGCAGGTTGACCCCGCCTGTCCGGTCGCCCCTTTGGATGACGTCATCGCCGGCGGCGAATTCGGCGACCTTTGTTGTCGCGCTCTCGATGGCGTCGCATTCTTCCACGGACAGGACCGTGAAATTGGACAGCTTGCGGATAAGCGGGTGCCGCGCGGTCTTCGCTCTCAGGCCAACCGCCGGCTCGCTTCTCTCGTTCATCGCGTGTCATGTGCCGTCGCGGCAACGAACTCGACAATGCTGCCGAATTCCAGAGGCTTTTCAAATCGCCTGATCCCGCCGAGCTCTGCTGGAATGGCCGTCTGATCATAGCCGGTGGCGAAGGCGATCGGAACGCCTTTCGCCAACGACTCGCGGGCAATCTCGAATGTCTGCTCGCCGCGCAAGTTGATATCGAGAATCGCAAAATCGCATTGACCGCTGTTCAGCAATTCGATTGCGGGCTCGACCGTGGCGACCGGGCCGAGCACTATCGCCCCTTGTGTGACGAGAGCCTTACGCAGGTCATCGGCGAGAAAATATTCGTCTTCCACGATCAAAACGCGAATCCCGCCCAGAAAGGCTGATTTCGCCGCTTCCCCGTCCATGGTGCAAGAGCTCTCCCTTTGCAGCGGCCATCACTTGGGACACTACACCGCAACCCGCTGCACTCCCAGTTATATTTCCACCGATGCAGCGGAGGTGAACTCCAAAGCCACCGCCAGCCCCTATTTTCCTGAATCGACATCTTTTTCGTCTGCCGTTTTAACAATTGTGATGGCAGGTTTCGGTGTCCGTCAACACAGTGAGAAAAACGGGGAAATAAGGAGGAGGAACCGATGCCTGTGATCGATATGACCTCGAAGGAACTGATCCGGGCCATCGATCACTACATCAATTCCCGCAGAAATCTCGAATGGCCAATTTCCACGGCGCAGGCGGTGTCAGCCATCCGTTACGAACTGCCAGAATGCACTCTCTCCGACAAAGAACTGGCGGACATTGTTGCCAGCTCAGCAATTCAAAAGCATCGCAACATCGCATTTGACCTGCAGTCGTAGCCATGCTCATGCATGTCGCCCAAAACGCCTCGGTTTGGAACAAAGACATGCATGAAAATAGAAACCTGACACAGGTCGCCCGCCTCGACGCATGCCGGGGCGGGCGCTTTGGAACATGCGGTCATTGAAGGACCTGGACGATTTTCCGGGTTTCCGGGTCGACCAGAACTGTTCGATTGTCGACCACGACGTAGCGGTATTTCACATCGGGAACTTCATGAAGTTCGACCGTATCAGGCACGGTGGATCCGACATTGAGTTCCACGCCGGGCAGTTGGACCGAGGCCAGCGGCTGCTTCTTCACATACTCCTTGATAACGGTTTCTTGCTCCGGCTGGATGACCACATCTTGCGCCGCGGCCGCTCCGGCCCCCGCAAGAAACAGGATGCCCACTGCCGTTCCCAGTAGATATTTTTCCACTTCTGTCTCCATCAGATGTTGGGCAGGGCGCCAAGCCGACGACGCCACCGGCGTTTCGGCAGGTGCGCCCTATGCGCCGAACTTCGCAAAATGCCGGCAGTTCCATCCGCTCCGGAATATATTAGCCTTCGGTGGAACAATCACGGGGTGGCAAAGTTTTGCCGCGAAGGGACTGCCATCCTAGGAGATTTCCCATGAGAACCACTCTGATCACCAGCATGTTAGCGCTTACCCTCGGATGTGGGGCGGCAATCGCGCAGACCCAGCAGCAGTCGGGCGAAGCGGCCCAATCGGGTGGGGCAGACACTTGCGCAGCCGGCTCGGCCAATTGCCAGAAGGGCGGCAGCACCGAGCAGCAGACGCAAGGCAAGGCCGGCATGAAGACCGACGAGCAGGCGCAAGGCAAAGCCGGAGCGAAGACCGACGAGCAGGCGCAAGGCAAGGCGGGCGTGAAGACCGATCAGCAGGCGCAAGGCAAGCCCCGCATGAAGACCGACGAGCAGGCGCAGGGCAAGGCCGGTACGACTACCGGTCAGCAAGCGCAGGGCAAGGCCGGTACGACTACCGATCAGCAAGCGCAGGGCAAGGCCGGTATGACGACCGACCAGCAGGCGCAGGGCAAGGCCGGTACGACTACCGATCAGCAAGCGCAGGGCAAGGCCGGTACGACTACCGACCAGAGTTCAACCGCTTCAATCAACAATATATCCGTCGAGCAGAAGACCGAAATCACCAACGTCATCCGCGAGACGAAGGTGGAACCGGTCTCGAACCTCGACGTGGACATTTCGGTCGGCGTGAAAGTGCCGAAGCAGAAGGTGCGGCTGCATCGACTTCCGCACCGGATCGTCGAAATCGTTCCTGCCTATGAGAGCTATGAATATTTCCTCCTGGCCGATGGCAGGATTGTTATTGTCGATCCGAACTCATATGAGATCGTCGCTATCCTGAGTTAGGAACCGAGCCGACTAACAAAAGCCCGCTCTCCATCGAAAGCGGGCTTTTGCGGCGCCTTCGGGCTCGAAAAATGTCAGTCGTGCGTCCCCTATTCACTCCGCTGCCATGTCGGGTGCCCGGCTTCGTACCGGGCCTAGCGCGTCGGCGTTCTGCACCAGTGCGCGCATGTAGCCCAATGCGAAGGCCTTGCCGGCGTGCCATGGCGCGTCGCAGGCCATCTCAGGCGTGTGATCGGGTATCATGACGCCTTGATAATTCTCGTCGCGCAGAATGCGCACGATCTCGGCCATGTCGATGTCGCCGTCGTCGACGAAGGTTTCGTGATATTTCGGCACTTTGCCCCGCACATTGCGGAAATGGATATAGCCGATGCGGCCACGCCGCGCGAAACGGCGCACATGGCTGTAGATCTCCTCGGTCTGCGGCATCTCCTGCAGCGAGCCGAGGCAGAGCTCCAGCCCGTTGGCGGGCGAGTCGACGATATCCATCAGCCGATCATATTTCTGCGGCCGGTTGACGAGGCGCGCCGTGCCGCGCAGCGCCTCGGCGGGTGGATCGTCCGGATGCGCAGCCATCACGACGCCGGCCTCTTCGGCCACCGGTACGATTTCGCGCAGAAAGACGCCAAGCCGTTCCCACAGTTCTTCTTGCGAGACCCTGACAGGCGCGGCGCCGGCTCGGCCCGGCCGGTAGCGCATATTCCAGACCACTCCGTCGGGCAGCGGCAGGTCGGGATCGATATTGGACAAATCGAGCCCCACGGACATGGCGTCGCCGCGCGCGAATGGCCCGCGCTGCCAGCCCCACACGCCCGCGATCGAGAAGTTGTAGCCTATGCAGGGAATGCCGGCCCGGCCGGCGTCACGCACCAGGCGCTTGAGGCCGTCGAGCTGCCTCGACCGATCGGGGCCGCCGAGCAGCACGTCGGACCAGAAGCGCGGCGACAGGTTTTCGATGCCGGCGATCTCCAGGCCGTTGTCGCGTACGGTTTTCACCAGTCCGGTGAAATCCTCGTAGCTCCACAATCCATCCGTCGAACAATCGCCCCAGCCATCCGTTTCGGTGCCGGCCGACAGCGAGGGATCGCGGCCGCGAAAATAGTTGGTGAGATGCGCAACGACATGCGTTGCGCCGGCCTGCCGGGCAAAACGGAAATTCTCCGGCGTCAGCGAATCGCGATAGAGGCCAAGTCCGATCTTCATGTCGCCCTACTTGACGCCGATGCCAGCGGTGAGGCCGCCATCGATCTTGTAGTCAGCGCCTGTGCAGAAGCCGGCTTTCGATGAACACAGGAAAGCAATGAGTTCCGCCACTTCCTCCGGCTCGCCGATGCGGCCGAGCGGATGGGCGGCGCCGAAGCGCTTGTAGGCTTCTTCGACATCGGCGTCGCTTCCATTGTCGCCACGCGCTGCCTTCTCGAGGATTGGCGTGCGGATCGAGCCCGGGCTGACCGAATTGACCCGGATGCCGGCCGCGGCATAGTCGAGCGCCAGCGAACGCGTCAGCGTGTGGATGGCGCCCTTGGTCGTGGCATAGGCGGCGACGTTCTGCTGGCAGGCGAACCCCTGCACCGAGGCGACATTGACGATGGCACCGCCGCCTCGGCGGATCATTTCGGGAATGCCGAAATGCGCGGTCAGGTAGATCGACCCGACATTGACCGTCATCGCCCGGTTCCAGGTTTCCCAGTCGGTGGTGGTCGCCGTGCCGTAGGGGTGGACCGCCGCCGAATTGACGATGATGTCGATGCCGCCGAACCTCGCGACGCCCGCTGCGACCGCGTCGCGCACCTGGTCGGAAACGGAGACATCCACCGTTTGCACCAGCGCATTCGCTCCGGCCTTGGCGAGGCTCTCCTGCATGGCGGCATTGGCCGCCCGGTCGATGCCGCAGGCGATGATCGCAGCGCCGCCTCGCGCCAGGCGACTCGCAGTGGCGAGCGCGATGCCGGTCGTGCCGGTGATCAGCGCCACCTTGTTCTCAAAATCAGACATGATGCAAATCCTTGGAAGATGCCGGACCCGGATGCACCGGGTTTGCCGCCGACATACGGGCGTTTTCGAGGTCGTCGGGAACGAAGCGCAAGCCGAAATCGAGATGCCGGCTCATCAGGTAGCAGTAGGCAATGCGGTCGCGCGCGCGCAGCGCCGCGATGATCTCGCCATGCGCGTGGCGTGTTTCGCTCAGCACCGGCCGGATGGATTTGCCGACGGTCATGATGTGCAGGATGACCGGCGACAGGAACTGATAAGTCTGCACCAGCATGCGGTTGCCGGCGAGCTTCATCAGCGCCAGATGGAAATCGAAATCGCGTTGCGCGGCTTCCTGGACATCCTTGCTGGTCTCGATCAGGCCATTGACCTCGTCCAGGGCTTCAAGTTCGGCGGCGCTGGCATTGAGGATGATGTGGTCGCCGACGCTCACTTCGATGATGCGGCGAAATCCTTGTATGTCGTGAAAGGACGTTTTCGATATGTCCATTTGCGCGGCGAAAAAATTCTGGATCGCGACATTCTGGCGATCGGCGAGCACCGCGCCGACGCGCGGCTTGGGATCGATCAGCCCATAGGTTCGGATGGTGCGCAGCGCCTCGCGTATCGTGTTGCGGCTGGCGCCGAACAGTTCGCCAAGCTCCCGTTCGGTGGGCAGCACATCGCCGATGGACATGGCGCGATTGCGGATGAGGTCGAGGATCTGCCGCACGGTCTGGTCGACGGCGGAACTGCTGATCCCGGCTTCGTCTGCCGCCTCCATCGAATCGTGGCTCGCCTGTTCCACCGCAGAACTCCTTGCTATTTGTTGGACCACCCTAGGGCTCGATCCACAGGAAATCAACTGTATGGCGACGGAAAGGTTCTGTTGACAGGCTTGTGGTCCGACAATATGGTCGCCGCCAACCCTGAGGAGGCTTCATGGAACAGTGCTGGCGCTGGTATGGTCCCGATGATCCGGTGACGCTTGAACATGTCAGGCAGGCCGGCGCCACCGGCGTTGTCTCCGCGTTGCACCAGATCTATGACGGCCGCGCCTGGCCTGAGGCCGATGTGCTCGAGCGCAAGCGGATCATCGAGGCGGCTGGCCTGAAATGGTCGGTCGTCGAGAGTATTCCGGTGCACAATTCCTTCAAGATCGGCGCGCCCGAGCGCGAGCGCTATGCCGGCTACTACCGCGACAGCATCCGGGCGCTCGCCAAGGCCGGCATCGAGACGATCTGCTACAATTTCATGCCGGTGGTGGACTGGACCCGCACCGACCTAATGTATCGCCTGCCGACAACCGGCTATGCGCTGCGCTTCGATGCGATCGATTTCGCGGCCTACGATCTTTTCGTGCTGCAGCGCAAGAACGGTGCGGCAAGCTATACGCCGGCGCGTATCGCCGAGGCCGAGAAGCGGCTGAAGACGCTGACGCCGGAGCAGATCGACCGGATCGAGCGCAATCTCATCGCCGGCCTGCCGGCGACCGAACGCAGCTACAACAGGGACAGTTTTCGCGAAGCCCTGGCGGAATACGATTCGATCGGGCCGAACGAACTGCGCGACAACCTTGCCTGGTTCCTGCGCGAGATTGTTCCGGCGGCCGAAGAGGAGGGGGTGCGCATGTGCATTCATCCCGACGACCCGCCCTTCTCGCTCTATGGCCTGCCGCGCGTGGTTTCGACGGCGCAGGACGCGCGTTTTATCCTCAACGCCGTCGACAGTCCCGCCAATGGACTGACCTTCTGTACCGGCTCCTATGGCACGCGCGCCGACAACGACATCGTCGCCATGGTCAAGGAATTCGCTGACCGCATCCACTTCGTCCACCTGCGCAACATCACCATCGAGGAGGACGGCTCGTTCTATGAAGCCGAGCATCTCGAAGGCGGCACCGACATGGCGCACGTTATCCTGGCTCTGATGCAGGAAGAAAAGCGCCGCCGCGAGCAAGGCCGGGCCGACTGGCAGATCCCGATGCGGCCGGACCATGGGCATCTGCTTGCCGACGACATCGGCAAGAAAAAGATCAACCCCGGCTATTCGCTTATCGGACGGCTCAAGGGTTTGGCTGAACTGCGCGGCATCATGCGCGCCGTGGAGCGTTTCGATCTGGCTTGAAGCGATGCATCGGCCAGTCGGGAGGATGTGTGCGCTTTTTGCGCAAATGAAAACAAGTTGCGCATATGAAAAATGGTGCTAGTGTCGATGGCGAGCCGGCTATTGCCGGTGCCGGGAGGATTTGAGTGGCATGACGAAGCTGCGCGGACTGGCGTGGGATCATAGACGATGCTGGGGTCCGCTGGACGCCAGCATCGAGTCCTATTGCGCCGCGCATCCCGGCCTGGAGATCCAATGGGACCGCCGCAGCCTCTATGAATTCGGTGAGGGCGCCCTCGGTCCGGTGCTCGGCACTTACGATCTGGTCGTGTTCGACCATCCCTTCATCGGCGATATCGCCCAGGATGAACTGATGGTCCCGTTCGACGCTTATCTGTCGGCCGAACAGATCCATTTCTTCGAACGTGACTCAGTCGGGGCGTCCTGGCGTTCCTACCAGAAGAACAGCCGCCAGTGGGCGCTGCCGATCGACGCCGCCTGCCAGGTCGCCTCCTATCGGCCGGATTTGCTGGAGCGCTACGGCCCGGTGCCCGGCACACAGCAGGACGTGCTGGAGCTTGGCCGGCGCGCGCGCAGCGACGGCAAGTGGCTCGGCCTGCCCTTCGTGCCGACCGACGCCATGTGTCTGCTTCTGACGCTTGGCCGTCCCCAGGAAGATGGCGAGCAATTCATCGCGAAGGAAATGGTCGAGCAGGCGATTGCGCAATTGCGCGAGCTTGTCGCGCTTTCGCACCCGGACTCGTCGAAGTGGAATCCGATCCGCTGCTACGACCACATGATCGCGCATGACGACGTTGTCTACGTGCCGTTCGCCTTCGGCTATGTGAATTACGCCTCGAAACCCGACAGGCCCCATCTGCGCTTCGCCGACGTGCCCACCCCGCAAGCCGCCGGCGCCTTGCTCGGCGGTGCCGGCATCGGCGTCAGCGCCCAATCGAAGCACAAGCAGGCCGCGATCGACTACGCACTGTTCCTGTGCTCGCCCGAATACCAGCGCGGCGACTATGTGAAGTCTGGCGGACAACCGGGTTCGCTGGCTGCCTGGAAGGATGCCGGGGTCAATGGTCTTTCCGGCGATTTCTTCGGCTCGACGCTGCGGACGATCGCCTCGTCCTATCTGCGTCCGACCCATCCGGGCTTCATCGCCTTCTTCCGCGAATGCGCGCCGCATGCCGCCGCAGCCATAGCCGGTGACATGTCGGCGACCGAACTCGCAGGCCACGTCAACAGCCTCTACCGCGAAACCAGGCAAGTCCAGCCGGAACGGAGCGTCGCCTGATGGCCGCCAGCGTTGCCGAGACGCTCGACGAGGGCGAAAGCGGCCGCAACGGCTATCGCGTGCCGGCGGTGGAGAAGGCGCTCGACGTTCTGGAATTCATGGCCTCCAGCGCCGAAACGCTGACCCAGACCGAGATCGCGACCGGCCTCGGCCGCTCCATTCACGAGATCTACCGTATCCTGCTCCTGCTGGAGAAACGGGGCTATATCTTTCGCACGCAATCGGACCGTTTCCGGCTGTCGCTGAAGCTGTTCGAACTGGCGCACATGCATCCGCCGGTAAACCGGCTGGTGGAATGCGCTCTGCCGGTGATGCGCGAATTGACCGCCAATGCCGACCAGAGCTGCCATCTCGTGGTGCGCGAGGGCCAGAACGCACTGGTGGTTTTGCAGATCGATTCGCCGCTGCCGATGCGCTACTCGGTAGCACTTGGGTCGCATTTCCCGATCCTCGAAACAAGTTCGGGTGCCGTGCTGCTCGCCCATTCGAACCGGGCCGAGCGCGACCGCATCGTCGAGCGCATCGTGGCCGCCGGTGAGGGTCAGGGCACGCGGGCCGAAATCGAGGCGCGGCTGAACGAGGTCGCCAGGCTCGGCTACGAGATGCGCGCTTCCTTGGCCGTTGCGGCCTGCACCAACATCTCCATGCCTGTGCACGATCACACCGGTGCCGTCATCGCCGCGCTAACCGTGCCGCTGCTGCCGCAGAAGGCGGCGCGGTTCGACAGCGAAACCGTCTTCGAACGCGCCCGCGCCGCCGCCGAGAAGATATCGGCGGCACTCGGCTGGGGCGAAGCCACCAACTCCTTACGTGCCGACCCGGAACGGCGGGACTATCCGTTCAGCGACTAACAAAAGCGATAAATCTGGGAGAAGAAAATGCTCTGGTCCAAGTCAATCCTGTTTGCGTCCGCCGCCGTGCTGGCGCTCGGCGCCGCCGCCGCGCATGCCGAGAACATGCCCAAGCGCATCGGCTACGTCACCAACTACGCCACCCATGAGTGGTATCAGAACGTCATCAAGGGCATGAAGGCTCACGGCAAGGAACTCGGCATCGAGGTCGAGGTGCAGGATGCCAATCTCGACATAGCCAAGCAGGTCGCCGCGGCCGAAGACTTCATCGCCAAGGGCGTCGACGTGCTGATCATCACCCCGGTGAACGAAGAAGGCGTGGTGCCGCTGCTGCGCCAGGCCAAGGCCGCCAACGTGCCGGTCGTGCTGGAAGGCAATCCGGTCAAGGGCATGACCACCATGGTCGCCATCTGCGACTACGACACCGGCTATTTCTCCGGCGTCGAGGCCGGCAAATACGCCAAGGAAAAGCTCGGCGGCGTTGCCAAGGTGATGAATGTCGGCCTGCCGCTGCTTTCCGCCACCGTGCTGCGCTCGCACGGCTTCATGGACGGGCTGAAGACCATCATCCCCGATGCGGTCATGGTCCACGATCTCGACGGCGGCGGCAATCCGGACCGCGCTCTCGAAGTGTCCTCCGCGGCACTGGCCAAGAACGCCGATATCAACATCATCTACGGCATCAATGATTCGTCTTCGTTGGGTGGCCTGCAGGCCTGGAAAGCGGCGGGCAAGTCGCAGGATGGCCTGTTGACGGTCGGCACGGGCGGCGAAGGGCTTGCCTTCATCAACGCGATGCAGAACGAGCCTTCCTACCGCATCGAAGCCGCGATGTTCCCCGAGAAGGAAGGCTTTACCGCCATCGATGCCGCGGTGAAGCTTTTCAACAATGAGGAAGTGCCGGAGCACATCGTCAGCCCGACCGCGCCGATGAACGGCGACGATTGGAAGAAGTTCTATAACTATGACGGCACCACCCGCACCATCAAATGGGATGCCGTCAACGCGCTGCAGCCGCCGGCAAAGTGCATGAAGACCTCCGCCGACCTGAAGAAATAAGGCCGGCCGATATCGCCCTTCCCGTGTTGCGGGAAGGGCAGGCGGCCAGGACCTTTCGGTGGCCAAGACAAATGCCGGGTTCGACACGACAGGTTCCAGAGGGACCAGGCAAACGGCCGGGAATGGACTGAAATGAGCGAGCTTACACAGGCCTCCGCGTCGAAGCGTTTCATCGGCGGCAACCTTCTGGGCAGCAGCCAGCTCGTGCTGGGCGCAATCCTGGCCGTGCTGTGCATCGCCATCTCGATCGCGGCGCCGCAATTCTATTCGGAGGCCAACATCATCGCCATCCTGCGCCAATGCGCTCTGGTGCTGATCGTCGCCTCGGGCATGACCATGCTCATCATCACCGCCGAGGTCGACTTGTCGGTCGGCGCGTCGCTCGCCTTCGTCGGCTGCATCGGCATGGCAGTGCTCAATTCCACCCATAGTCTTACGCTCGGCATGCTGGCGGCGCTCGCCTTTGCCGGCGGGGTCGGCCTGTTCAACGGGCTGGTCGTCACCAGGCTCAGGGTGAATTCGCTGATCGCCACCATCGGCACGATGATGATGCTGCAGGGCGGCGTCTATCTGTTCACGCGCGAGGCGGTGCAGAACCACAACCAATTGGCAAGCTTCACCGATCTCGGCGCCGGTTATGTCGGCCCCGTGCCGGTTCCCGTCATCCTGGCGGCGCTGATCTTCGTGGTTGCCTATGTGACGCTGCGCTTCACCACGCTCGGCCGCTACCTCTACGCGGTCGGCGCCAATGAAAAGGCGGTGCGCCTGTCAGGCATTCGCTCGGAACGGCTCAAGCTGTTGGCCTTCGTCGTCACCGGCCTGTGCGTCGGTGTTGCCGGCATGATCCTGTCGTCGCTGATGAATGCCGGCCAGCCGACCGCCGGCCGTGGCTTCGAGCTGACGGTGATTGCCGCCGTCATCCTCGGCGGCACCAGCCTGCTTGGTGGCCGCGGTTCGCTGTTCGGTACCTTGCTTGGCGTTCTGGTGCTGAAGGTGATCGACAACGGCATCATCATCCTCGGCTGGAACCAGGATTTGCAGATGGTGGTGCCGGGCATCGTCATCATCCTGGCAACCTATCTCGACATCATCCGGAACAGAGCCAATGTCCGTTGATTTCCTGCATCCTGGCGAAGGCGCGGCCATCGATACCGATGTGCCGGCGCTGGAATTGCGCGGCATCGGCAAGCGCTTTCCCGGCGTCGTGGCGCTCGACAATGTCGACTTCACCCTGGAGCCCGGCAAGATCCATGCGCTGATGGGCGAGAACGGCGCCGGCAAGTCGACGCTGATCAAGATCATGGCCGGCGTCTACGGCAAGGATGCCGGCTCCATCCGCATGCACGGACGCGAGGTCGACATCAAGTCGCCGCGCGACAGCTTGAAGCAAGGCATCAAGGTCGTGTTCCAGGAGATCGCGCTGATCTCCGAATTCACCGTTGCCGAGAACATCTTCCTGGAAGGCTATCCGACCGGCAGAAGCGGCTCCATCGACTGGAAGAAGATCCGCGCCGATTCAGCCGCGCTCTTCGACCGCATCGGCTTCAACGTCGATCCGGCGGCGCGAACCGGCTCGTTGCCGGTCAGCCAGCAGCAAATGGTCGAGATCGCCCGCGCGCTCGCTCATGAAGCCCGCGTGGTGGTGATGGACGAGCCGACATCCTCGCTGACGCCGAACGAGGTTTCGCTGCTGTTCACCGTCATCCGCCGGCTTGCCGACCTCGGCATCGCGGTGGTCTATGTCAGCCATAAGCTCGACGAAGTGTTCGAGATCGCCGACACGGTGACGGTGCTGCGCGACGGGCGCCACATCTCGACCAAGCCGATCCGCGAGCACACCAACGACACGCTGATCCAGGACATGATCGGCCGGCGCATCGAAAATCTGTTTCCCCGCAAGCGTGGCGCACCGGCTAGCAAGGTAGCCCTGTCAGTGGACAAGCTCAGCACGGCGAAGAAGCTCAACGGCGTGTCCTTCGAGGCGCGCGCCGGCGAGGTGCTCGGCTTCTTCGGGCTGATGGGCGCCGGTCGCACCGAACTCGCCAAGGCGATCGTCGGTTACGATCCGATCACTTCGGGCACGATCACCGTCGACGGCCAGCGCCTCTCGCCGCACGATACGCGCACCGGCGTCAGGTTAGGTATCGGTCTGCTCACCGAGGATCGCAAGAGCGAAGGGCTGATGGGCGAGCTGCCTGTCTACCAGAATGCCAGCCTCGCCTCGCTCGGCGCCTTCGCCCGCATGGGCTTCGTCGATAAGGCCAGGGAACACAAAGCGGTGCAGGATTACGTCGACCGCTTCCGCATCAAGACGCCCAGCCTGTTCCAAGAGGTGAAGAACCTGTCTGGCGGCAACCAGCAGAAGGTGCTGATCTCGCGCTGGCTGATGCGCGGCCTCAAGGTCATCGTCGTCGACGAGCCGACCCGCGGCATCGATGTCGGCGCCAAGTCGGAGATATTCGCCCTGATCGACCGGCTCGCCGGCGAAGGCTTGGCTGTCGTCATGATGACGTCGGAGATGCCGGAACTGCTCGGTCTTGCCGACCGGGTCGCGGTGATGTGCGAAGGCCGCCTGACCGCGATCATGCCGCGCGACGAAGCCACGCAGGAGAAGATCCTCAATGCGGCGATCGGATAAGACATGAGCGTTGTGAATACAGTCTCCGCGAAAGCCCGGCCGTCCATGCTGGCGCGGCTCTTTGCCCGGCAGGAATTGGCGCTGCTGGTCTGCCTCGTGCTGGTGCTGGCTTTCTTCTCCGTTACCGTCGAGAATTTCTTCTCCGTGCGCAACATGACCAATGTGCTCGGCCAGGCCTCGCTCGCGCTCACCGCCGGCATTGGCTGCGCCATCGTCTTCATTTCCGGCGAGGTCGATATTTCGATCGGATCGCTGCTGGCGACCATTGCACTGCCGCTGATCATCATCATGAACGACACCAATTCGCTGCTGCTCGGCGTCGGCGGCGCGCTGTTGTTCGGGCTGATCATCGGTGTCGTCAACGGCTATCTCACCGCCTATGCCGGCATCAACTCGCTGATCGTGACGCTGGGCACGATGTTCATCATGCGCGGCGGCGTCTATCTCTACACTGGTCAGCGGGCGATCCCTGACGATGCCAGCCTCGACAGCTTCATCGCGCTGTCGGATGGCCGCCTGTTCAACGTCATCCCCTATTCGGCCGTCATCGCCATCGTCCTGCTCGCCGCCTTCGCCTACATGATGCAGCACCGGCCGTTCGGACGGCAAATCTATGCCGTCGGCGGCAATCAGGAAGTGGCCCGTCTTGCAGGCTACGACGTGCGGCGGGTCAAGTTCATCTGCTTCATCATCAGCGCGCTGCTGGCGACGGTCGCCGGCATCATCCTGGCCGCGCGGGTCGGCTCGGCACAGCATACGGCGGGGCTCAATTTCGAATTCCAGGTGGTTGCCGCCACCGTGCTCGGCGGGGTCAGCCTTGCGGGGGGCATCGGCAGCCTGACCGGCATGGCGCTGGGCGTGCTGATCCTGCAATTCCTGTCCAACGGCCTGCGCGGGCTTGGCCTGCCGACCGAGTGGCAGCTGGTCATCACCGGCATGATCATCATTGCCGCGGTCGCCCTTGATGAAGCGAAACGCCGGCGTGCGAATGGAGGCTGAA
This sequence comes from Mesorhizobium sp. B2-1-3, assembly GCF_006442495.1. Lineage (NCBI taxonomy): Bacteria > Pseudomonadati > Pseudomonadota > Alphaproteobacteria > Hyphomicrobiales > Phyllobacteriaceae > Mesorhizobium > Mesorhizobium sp. B2-1-3. The sequence continues at coordinate 212,990 of NZ_VFWL01000004.1, read as the reverse complement.
GATGGCTCGTCTTGAAGCAAAAATCGCCGTCATCACTGGTGCGGCCGACGGGATCGGCCACGCGATCACGCAAGCGATGGCGCGCGAAGGGGCGCATGTCTTCCTGGGCGACATCGCCGACAGCGCTGGTGAGGATTTCGCGGCCGCACTTCGCGCCGCCGGCCACCGCGCCGACTATCTGCATTGCGACGTTTCGCAGGAGGCCGACATTTCAGGCCTCATCGACAGTGCCGTCAAAAAGACGGGACGCCTCGACATCCTCGTCAACAACGCGGCCATTGCCATTGGCGGCATGCCGGTGCACGAGATGACCGACGAGCAGTGGCACCGGCTGATAGCAGTCAACCTGACCAGCGTGTTTCGCGCCTGTAAATACGCGCTGCCGCACATGATCGCGCAGAAATCGGGCTCGATCATCAACATGGCCTCCGCGCAAGGCCACATCGGGCTTGATGGCTGGACCGCCTATGCCGGTGCCAAGGGCGCGGTCATGGCGATGACACGCCAGATGGCGGTTGAATTCGGGCCGCTGAACATCCGCGTCAATTCGATCTCGCCGGGCACCATCAACACGCCGATGAACGACAAACTCATCAAGGAGATCGGCGGCAATCTTGCCAAGGCCTGGGTCAAGATGCATCCGCTCGGCCGTATCGGCGAGCCTTCGGAAGTGGCCGAGGCCGCCGTCTATCTTGCCTCCGATGCCGCCGGCTTCACCACCGGCACCGACCTGCGCGTCGATGGCGGGCTGACGGCGGCGCCGCGCTACGTTCCCGAACTGCTTTGAAAATTTTGAAACGAGACATGACATGAACAAGGCCCTCGAAGGCGTCCGCATCCTCGATTTCAGCCATCTGCTGCAGGGGCCGTTCGCTACCCAGCTGCTCGGCGACATGGGCGCCGATGTCATCAAGATCGAGCGCGCCGGCGCCGGCGACATGTTCCGTGGCATGACCTTTTTCGCCAAGTGGGTCGGCGGTTCGGAGAGCCCGAACTTCCTCGCCTGGAACCGCAACAAGCGTTCGATCGCGCTCAACCTGAAGAGCCGCAAGGTGCATGCCATCATCATGGAGATGGCGAAAAGCGCCGACGTGGTGGTGCAGAACTTCCGCCCAGGCGTGCTGGCCAAGCTCGGCTATGGTTATGAGGATTTCAAGACCGTCAATCCGCGCATCATCTATTGCTCGGGCTCGGGCTATGGCGAGGAAGGGCCTTATGTCGAGCGCCCCGGCCAGGACATGCTGATCCAGGGGCTCGCAGGGCTGATCGCCAACACCGGCCGCGGCGATCAAGCCCCGGTTCCCGCCGGCGCCGGCCTCGCCGACCAGATCGGCGCCATGAACATGGTCTACGGCATCCTGTCGGCGCTCTATTATCGCGAGAAGACCGGCAAGGGTCAGAAGATCGAGGTCAACCTGCTGGCCGGCCTCTTGGCGCACCTCAACCAGGAATATGTCGCGGTGCTCAACCTTGGTGAGGACTTCGTGCGGCCGAATTCCGGGATCGGCCATCCCGGCATGCAGGCGCCGTTTGGCATCTACGAGACCAGCGACGGCGGCTACGTGTCGATCGCCATGAGCCCGTTCAAGACGCTCTACGAGGTGCTGGAGGCGCCGCAGCTTGCCGTCTACGACGATCTCAAGACTTTGTTCGACAAGCGCGATGAAGTCTTCGAGAAGGTGAATGCCGAGACCAGGAAATTCGCCACGCAGGATTTGTTGGCGCGGCTGCTGGCAGCCGATATCTGGTGCGCCGAGGTGAAGGATATCCGCCGCGCCGCTGAGGACCCGCAGGTCAAGCACATGGGCATGATCACCAGCTACGACCATCCGCGCGGCGGCAAGGTGCAGGTGGTCGCCCCGGCGGTCAAGATGAGCGAGACGCCCGCGACCATAGAACGGCCGGCGCCGCTGGTCGGCCAGCACGGCCGCGAGATCCTGGCCGAGTTCGGCCTCTCCAAGGACGAGATCGCCGCATTGGAGGCGTCCGGTGACATGACCGTGGACGCCGCCTGACGATGCGCGCCTACCAGACACTCACGGTCGAAACCGCGGGCCGGGTCGCGATCGTCACCTTCCGCCGCGCCGATCAGCTCAACGCCATGAACCGGCTGATGCAAGGCGAGATCACTGAAAGCTTCGAGTCGCTATCCGGCGATGCAAGCATCGGGGCGATCGTGGTGACAGGGGAAGGGCGCGGCTTCATGGCCGGCGCCGACATCAAGGAATACGCCGCCCAGACCGGACCGGAATTCGACATTTTCCAGGCTGCCGGCATGCGCATGTACGCGGCCATCGAGAACAACCGCAAACCGGTGATCGCGGCGGTCAACGGCTTCGCGCTGGGCGGCGGCATGGAGCTGGTGCTGTGCTGCGACCTCGTCATCGCCAACCAATTCGCCAAGCTCGGCCTGCCGGAAATCAAGCTCGGGCTGATCCCCGGCGGCGGCGGCACGCAACGCAGCGTGGCCAAGCTCGGCCGCAACCGCGCCAATTTCCTGCTGATGACCGGCGCCATCGTCCCGGCCTCGGAATTCGTCGCTGCCGGTCTGGTCAACGAGATCGTCGAGGTCGACCGGCTGATGCCGCGCGCGCTGGAACTGGCCGAAATGATCGCCGCCGAGCCTGCTGCCGCAATCGAGGGACTGAAGGCGCTGACGGCGCATGCCGTGTCCGGCGATCTGGACGATGGGCTCACCATGGAGCGCGACATATTGGGTGAGCTCTATCGCAGCGAGATCGGCCAGCAGCGCGTCAAGGAGTTCGCCGAGCGGAGCACGACAAAGGCAAAGAAGGGCGGGCCGTGAACGCGGGCGACGATTATCGCGGATTGGGCTGGGCGCATGGCGCGCTGACTGTCCAGCGGCTTGGCGCGATGCTGGCGCCGGTTACGTTCATTCTGGAGGACGGTCGGCAGGTTTCGCCGATGCACATTGCGCCGTGGTCGAACGAGCCGCAGGCGCAAGCGCTGCCAGGCATCCTGCGCAAGTTGCGCGGCGAATGGCCCTGCGTGCCCTTCGGCTATTCGGTGCCGGCCGATGGATGGCCCGAGGACTGGGCTCGGGTGATGGGCTCGCCGGAGGAGGGCGAGGAAGCCCATGGCCATAGCTCCAACCATGACTGGCAATGGCGCGAGAGCGCCAAAGGATCGTTGTCACTGACACTCGCCTATCCAGCCGGAAGCCCGGTCGGGCGTGTCGAGCGGACGGTGACGCCCGATCCGTCGATGCCAGCCGTCGACGTTGAATTCAAGATCGTCGTTCGCCATGCCTGCCGATTGCCGATCGGCTTGCATCCGGTGTTCCGGCTGCCAGCGGAGATCGGCGCCGCCGCGCTGGAACTTGGTTCCTTCGATCACGGTCGCACCTATCCACACGATGTCGAAACTAGCGCTGAACTGTTCGCCCGGAACGCGTCCTTCACTGACTTGTCGAGCGTACCGGCCCGCGCGGGCGGCATGGCTGATGCTTCGCGACCGCCGCTGGTGGCCGACACGGAGGAATTGTTGCAGATCGAGGGCCTGGATGGCACGGTGGCGCTCGCCAATCATGCGGACGGGTACCGCGTGAAACTTTCCTGGCAGAAGGAGCATTTCCCGAGCCTTTTGCTCTGGTACTCCAATCGTGGCCGCAAAGCAGCACCCTGGAACGGGCGCCATGTCGCCATCGGCATCGAGCCGATCTGCTCGCCCTTCGGGCTCGGCCCGGCGACAGCGTTGGCCGACAATCCGATCGCGCAATCCGGCATTGCGACGGCGCAGGAATTCTCGCCTGAAAAACAGTTCGTGACCCGCTATCGCATCGAGGCATCCGCGCTGTGACGAACCGTGCCGCAATGTCCCTGGTCAAGCCGAACCGGCCGCGCTTCACGGATGTCGAAGGACTGGCCGCGATGGTCGGCCATGGCGAATCGTTTGGTGTCGGCGGCCACCATTTCGCCCGGCTGCCGATCGCATTGCTGCGTGCGATAGCCCGGTCGGGCGTCAAGGATCTGCATTACATCTGCTGGGCCGGCGGCTTGCCCCTCGAACTGCTGCTCGAAGCGCATGCCGTGGCTGAGATCGACCTCTGTTTCTCCAGCCTCGACATTTTCGGCTTGCCGCCAAAATTCCGCGCAGCCGCCGAAAGCGGCGCGATACCGGTTCGCGATTGGACGGCGCTGGCCATGATCCAGGCGCTGCGGGCGGCGCAGCAGAACCTGCCCTCGATGCCGTTCCAGCTTCCGCTGGGATCGGGCATGCTGGCGCGCGTGCCGGGTGCGAGCGCCAGACCTGATCCGATTGCCGGTACCGAAAACGGATTCGTCCCGCCGCTGCGGCTCGACACATTCGTCGTCCATGCCCAGCGCGCCGATGAAAGCGGCAATGTGCAGATCATCGGGCCCCGCGCGCTGGACTTCGCCATGGCGGGTGCGGCGCGCAAGGTGCTGGTCACGGTCGAGGAAATCGTGCCGGGCGGGACGCTGCGCCAGGACGGCCGCCAGAGCGTGCTGACCCGCAACCAGGTTTCGGCGATTGCGCTGGCGCCGGCCGGCGCCTATCCGGCCTCGTGCCTGCCGTTTTACGTCACGGATTATCAGCGATTGTCGGAGGCGTTCGCCGACCGGCAAACGCCTTTGGCGGACAATCTGCGCCCGCCTTCCGAGGGCGTGCCGAAGCCGTTGCAAAGAGCTGCGAAGGTTCGAGCTGACACAGCGCTTGCCATGCCGGCGCTTGCGCGCGCCGAAGAGAAAGCATCCGTCGACGAGATCATCGCCGCTCGCATCGCCGCCGAACTCACCAATGAGAGCTTCGCCAGCGCGGGTGCGGTCTCGCCGCTGGCCAACGTCGCCTACCGGCTGGCCAAGGCCACGCACGCGCCGGACATGATCATCGCGACGATGAGCTGCGGCCATCTCGACATCGCGCCGAGCCCGATGATCCTCTCGCTGATCGAAAGCTTCGATTGCGAAACGGCTGTCGCGCATGCCGGCGGCGACGACACCTACTCGACCTATTACCAGGCCGGCGCGGTGACGCACGAGATCGTCGGCGCGGCACAGGTCGACCGGCGCGGCCGCGTCAACACGATCGCACTGCGCAAACCAAGCGGCGGCCTCATCCGGTTGCCGGGGCAAGGCGGCATGGCCGATGTCGCCAACATGCACCGCGATTACCTGCTCTACATCCCCCGCCACTCGATCCAGTCGCTGGTGGACGAGGTCGAGATCGTCAGTTCCGCCCGGGGGTTGCTGACGGCGGCCGAACGCGAGCCGATGGGCTATCGCACCGGCAGGGCGCTGGTCTTCACCGATCTCTGCGTCTTCCGGCTCGACGAGACTTCGAGGGAATTGATCGTCGTCGAAACCATGCCGGACGTCACGCAGCAGCAGATCCGTGACGCCACCGGATTTGCGGTGTCGTTCGACGCCTGTTGCCGCAAGGTCTCGCTGCCTTCCGACAACACGCTCGCCATCTTGCGAAACCGCATCGACCCGCTCGGTCTGCGCCGTCTGGAATTCGTCAGCGCCAAGGAGCGCGGCGCGCTGATCGCCGAGATTCTTGAAGCCGACCGCGCGATGGTCGGACGCTGCATCACCGCGCAGACGGCGCTTGTCGAAAGCTGAGACCCCATGGCCAAGCCGTTGCTCGACATGTCAGCCGCGCGCGTTTTCTTCGACGGCATCTTCACCAGCCCGCGCGTCGCGCATCCGGAGGGCGTGGCCGTTCACCGCGATGGCTCGATCTGGTGTGGCACCGAAACCGGCGACCTGCTGCGGCTGGCCGCCGATGGCGGCTCGGTCGAGCGCATGGGCGGCACCGACGGTTTTCTGCTCGGCATCGCTTTCGACAGCGCGGGAAACTGCTTTGCCTGCGACCTCAGGCATGCCGCGATTTTCCGCTGGGATGCCGCGACAGCGCGCATGGAGCGCTTCGCGTCGGCCGGCATTCGCGTGCCGAACTACCCCATCGTCGACGAGGCGAGGGGTTGGCTCTTCGTTTCGGACAGCGTTGGCCAGGACAATCGCTCGGGCATCTTCCGCTACGATCTCAAGACGGGCGAGGGCGGCCTGTGGTGCCGGGAGGCGATGTCGTTCGCCAACGGCATGGCGATGGCGCCGGACGGCAACGGCCTCTATGTCGTGGAAAGCGACGCACCCTGCATCAGCTATGTGCCGATCCTTGCTGACGGATCGGCGGGGGCTCGTGAGATCGTCGTCGAAGGCGTGCACAATGTTCCGGACGGAGTGGCCTTTGCGCCTGACGGCTCATTGTTCATCTCATGTTATGAGCCCAGCCGTATTTATCGCTGGCAAAAGGACAAAGGTCTCGAAGTGCTGATCGAGGATCCCGCCGCAACCACGCTGGCGCACCCCACCAACATCGCCTTCAAGGGCGACAAGCTCTATACCGCCAATCTGGGTCGCTGGCATATTACCGAGATCGACTTGAGCCTTCTCCAGCAAGGGAAGTAGCATTTCGCAGAAGGTCAACTCGTCGGGCGAAAGGGTTTTGCCAGCGAGGCCGGGAAGTGCAGGGCCAGCATCTGGCGGTTTCGTGAGATCAGCACCAGAACGATGATGGTGGCGAGATACGGCAGGGCCGAGAGCAGTTCGGATGGCACGTCCAGCCCCAGCGCCTGACCTTGCAACTGAAGGATCGTCATCCCGCCGAACAGCCACGCGCCAAGCAGGATGCGCAGCGGCCGCCAGGTGGCGAAGACCACCAGCGCAAGCGCGATCCAACCCTTGCCGGCAGTCATGTTCTCGACCCAGAGCGGCGTGTAGGCGACCGACAAATAGGCGCCTGCCAGGCCTGCCATCAGCCCGCCGAACAGCACGGCCATGTAGCGGATCCTGATCACGGGGTAGCCGATCGCATGCGACGTCTGCGGCGACTCGCCGATCGTGCGCAACACCAGGCCAGCCTTGGTCCGATAGAGAAACCAACTGATGGCGACGAACATCAGCAGGGCCAGATAGACCATCGGATCGAAGCGGAACAGTAGCGGACCGATCAGTGGCAGATCGGACAGAACGGGGATGTCGAGGCGGCGCAGTGCCTCGATCGGCTCGCTGCCGAAGCCGCGCCCGAGGAAGGCGGAGACGCCCGAACCGAAGATCGCCAGCGCCAGGCCGGCTGCATATTGATTGGTCAGGAACGTCAGCGCCAGAACGCCGAACAGCAGCGAGGCGGCCGCACCCGCCAACGCGCCGGCCAGGATCGCCACAGGCATCGGATAGCCCGCGGTGACGGCCCAGAATGCCAATGCGGCGCCCATCAGCATCATGCCTTCGATGCCGAGATTGAGGACACCCGACTTCTCCACCACGAGCTCGCCGAGCGCGGCGAATATCAGCGGTGTGGCGGCAATGACGGTGCCGGTGAAGATGGCGATGAACAGATCCATCAGGCTGTCTCCCGCACGACCCGAAACCCGCTCATCGTGCCGTCTCCGGCGCATGCGTGTCCCGGACGGGTCGCACCAGTCGAACGCGATAGAAGATGAAGAAGTCGGCGGCGAGCAGGAAGAACAGCAGGATGCCCTGGAAGATCCGCGTCAGGGCCGAAGGCAGTCCGAGCGTCATCTGCACACCTTCGCCGCCGAGGAAAAGCAGCGACATCAACAGCCCGCCAAGCACGATGCCGAACGCGTTCAGCCGTCCGACGAAGGCAACGATGATGGCCGCGAAGCCGTAGCCTGGCGAAATCTGAGGCGAGAGCTGCCCGAGCGGCCCGGCGGCTTCCGCCATGCCGGCAATGCCGGCCGCGGCACCTCCCGCCAGCAGTCCGATCCAGACCGCAGCCGATTCGCGAAAGCCGGCATAGCGGGCGGCAAGCGGTGCAGCCCCGCTCACCGACATCTTGTAGCCGAGAAAGCTGCGGTCGGTGAACAGCCACATCAGGAGCACGGCGACGACTGTGATGAAGATCGACGGGTTGAGCCGATAGGCGGGGTCAAAGGATTCGAACAGGGCCGCCGTCGGCAGAAGTGCCGTCTGCGGATAGTTGAAGCCGGCCGGATCGCGCCACGGTCCGTGCACGAGATAGGACAGGAACAGCGTCGCGATATAGGTCATCATCAGCGTGACCAGGATCTCGTTGGTGTTCATGCGGGCGCGCAGAAAGGCGGGGATTGCCGCCCAGGCCATGCCGGCGCCCATGCCGGCGATGAACATCAGCGGCAACAGCAGCACGCTTTCGGGGTTCGGCCAGAAAAGCCCCACGCCGCTGGCCGCGATTGCCCCCATGGTGAACTGGCCCTCGGCGCCGATATTCCAGACATTGGCGCGGAAGCCGACCGCCAGCCCGCAAGCGATGAGGATCAGCGGCGAGGCCTTGAGCAGCCATTCGGACAGGCCGTTCATGGAAGAGAGCGGCTCGATGAAGAAGGCATGGAGGGTCGCCAGCGGATCATGTCCGAGGGAGGCGAAGAAAATCGATCCGACGACGACGGTCAACAGGGTCGCCAGTGCCGGCGCGGCGACGCGCATCAGCGAGGAGGGCTCCGGCCTTTGTTCAATCCTGAAGCGCATTGTTGCCACCCCCATTTGCCAATGCGCCGTCGCTCATGCCGCGGCCCGTCATCAGAAGTCCGATCTCCTCGCGATCGGTCGTCTTGCGCGCCAGCGGTGGGGAAACCTTCCCTTGGCAAATGACCAGCAGCCGGTCGCAGATCTCGAACAACTCGTCGAGTTCCTCGGAGACGACGAGCACCGCCGCGCCGGCGCGGCTGAGATCGACGATGGTCTGCCGGATGAAGGCGCTCGCGCCGACGTCAACCCCCCAGGTCGGCTGAGACACCAGGAGGAGCTTCGGCTGGAGCGCGATCTCACGCCCGACGATGAATTTCTGCAGATTGCCGCCGGACAGGCTTTGCGCGGTCGCCTGCGGCCCGTTGGCCTTGACCTTGAACCTATCGATTATGCCGGCGGCGAACGCCTTGGCCCGGCGCCGGTCGACCAGCCCGTTGCGCACCGTGCCGAAGCGGTGCGCGGTCAGCACCGCATTCTCCCACAGCGTGTGCGAGGGCACGGCGCCGCGCCCGAGCCGCTCTTCGGGAACGAAGGCGACGCCGAGCTTGCGGCGCTGGTGCGGGCGAAGGCGGGCTGCGCCGGTTCCGCAAATCCGGATGGCGTCGCTGCGCTCATGCGTGCGCTCGCCGCTGAGCAAGGCGATCAGCTCGGCCTGGCCATTGCCGGAAACCCCGGCCAGGCCGACAATCTCGCCGCCATGCACCTTGAAAGAAATGTCCTTCAGGTCGACGCCGAAATGATCCCGGGACTTCACCGTAAGTCTGTTGACCTCGAGCACCGGTCTGTCGCTTGGCGTCGGCGGGCCGACATGCATTTCAGGCAGCTTCGAACCCACCATCATGCGGGCAAGCTCCAGCGACGTCGTCTCCTTCGGACGCGCGGTACCGGTGACCTTGCCGTTGCGCAGCACGGTGGCGGTGTCGCAGAGCTCCTGGACCTCGTCGAGCTTGTGGCTGATATAGACGATGCTGCAGCCCTCGGCGGCAAGTTGGCGGAGCGTCTCGAACAGCTTCACCACCGCCTGCGGCGTCAGTACCGAGGTCGGCTCGTCGAGGATCAGCAGTTTCGGCCCCTGCAGCAGGCAGCGCACGATCTCGACGCGCTGGCGCTCGCCGACCGACAGGTCGTGCACCTGGCGATGCGGGTCGATGGGCATGCCGTAGCGGCGCGACAGATCGCGGATCTTGTCGGCGAGCGAAGGCAGGTCGTATGCGCTGCTTGCCGAGAGCGCTATGTTCTCGACCACCGAAACGGATTCGAACAGCGCGAAATGCTGATAGACCATTTCGATGCCGAGTGCGCGCGACATCGCCGGGGTGTGCGTGGCGATCGGATTGCCGTCGCAAAAGATCTCGCCGGAATCGGCTTGCGTCGCCCCATAGATGATTTTCATCAGGGTGGATTTGCCGGCGCCGTTTTCGCCCAGCACGGCATGGATCTCGCCGGGTTGAATCGACAGCGACACATCGTCATTGGCGACGACGCCGGGATAGCGCTTGCAGATGTTGCGCAGTTCTAGTCGCGGATGCATGGCGGGTCCTGCCGTGGCGTGAAGCGAGGTTGGACGGGAACCAGGCAAGGAGACGCCGAAGGTATGGACTTGGGCGTCTCCCGGCACTTTTACGGTGATCAGCTCAGCCTGCCGATCATCCCCTTCACAAACCAGTTCATGCCGCGAATGTCGTCATCGGCCAGAACCGAACCGGCGGCAACCTTGACGTTGCCGTCCTGATCCTTCAGCTCCCCGGCGTACGGATGAAGCTTGCCGCTGCCGATGTCGGCCTCGAGCTGCTTGAGCTTGGCGCGCGCATCGGCGGGGATACCCTCATTGTAGGGGGCCATTTTCACCACCCCGGCCGCCAATCCGTCCCAGCGGACTTCCGGCTTCCAGGTACCGGCGGCCACGGCCTTGGCTGCGCCGACATAGTCGCTGGTCCAATCGAGAACGAAAGAGGTCAGCTGCTTGCCCGAGGCGAATTTCGACATGTCGCTGGCATAGCCGATCGACCAGGCGCCACCTTCGCCGGCGACCTGTACGCCGGTCGCGGTGTCCGTCATCGAGCAGACCACGTCGCAGCCTTGAGAGATCAGCGTCTTGGCCGCCTCCTTCTCCTTGCCCGGGTCGAACCAGGAATTCAGGAAGATGGTGTTGCAGGTCGCGTTTGGATTGACGCTCTGCGCGCCAAGCAGCAGCGCATTTGCCGGACCGACGATGTCGGGGATCGGAAAGCCGCCGATGAAACCGATCTTGCCCGATTTGGACATGTAGCCGCCCGCCGCGCCGGCGACGAAGGTGCCTTCGTAATATTTCGCTTCGAAGGTTCCCAGATTGGCTAGGTGGACGATGCCTGAGCAGTGTTCGAACGCCACCTTGGGAAAGCGCGGCGCCACCTTCTGCATCGGCGTTCCATGCGAAAAGCTTGTGCCGAAGATCAGCCTGTTGCCGGCGCTGGCCAGTTCGCGGAAGACACGCTCGGCGTCCTGCGGCATGAAGATGTTGTCGATGACGGTGAGCTCGACCTTGTCGCCGAATTCGGCCTTGATGGCCTCGACGCCGAGGCTGTGCTGCTTGGTCCAGCCGATCTCGGCGACCGGCGAGACGTAGACGGCACCGATCTTCAGCACCTCCTGCGCCTGTGCGATGGTGCTCAGCGCTCCCGCGCCAAGAGCCGCGCCGGCCGCGCCGCTGTGTTTCAGGAATTCACGTCTCGTCAGTTTCTTCATGATGGTAGCCCTCTGTTGGTCTTTTTTGTTGATGCCCGGCTTGTCGGTGCCCGGTCTGTTCTGGGGATATGGAGGTGGAGATGCGTTGCCGCGTCGCCGCCGCCGGATGCATTCGACAATCTTCGCAGCGGCACAGTCGCGCCGTCGGCCTTGCCGTCGAGATAGGGCGCTAGCGCTTCGGCAGGCGTCATCTCTGGAAACACTGCGCGATCCATGATGTAGCCGCGCACCACCGCGCGGTGGTGGGTGTCGATCAGGTCCATGGCCGGTTTCAGCCGGCCCTTCTCCAGCAGGTCGACGACCCGCGAGTGGTCGTCCAGCAGATTGCAATAGTCGAAATCGGCTGAAATGAGGGAGCGCAGCAGCGTCGTGCGGCGCACCAGCTGCGCGTGGATTTCCTGCATGACCTTGTTGCGGCTGAGGCGTACGAACACGGTATGGAACTCTTGGCCCAGCACGTCGGCCAGCGCATCGTTGCCGGCGGCAACAGCTTGGCGCTGGCGCTCGACATGCTGGCGCAGTTCGGCCCAGCCGGCCGGCCCAAGGCGATCGCTGAGCTGTGCTGCGACGCCCTGTTCGACGAGCGTCAACGCGTCGTAGATCTCCATCGCCTCCTGCATGCTCGGCTTGGCGACGAAGGCACCGCGGTTGCGTTCGATCTGGGCCAGCCCGTCATCGGCGAGCCGGATCAGGGCCTGGCGCACCACGATGCGGCTCACGTTGAATATTTCGGAGAGTTCGCGTTCGCCGAGCTTGCAGCCGGGCACGAGGCGATGGTCGATGATGGCGCGGGTCAGCGTATCCGCGATGGTCTGGGAACGGCTGCTCAAGGCATGGTTCTCCGCCATTTCGACGACATGATCAGCGGGCTTTCGTGATGGCGACATGCCTCGTCAGGACATGACATATCCCAGGTTCAGCTTTCTCATATCGGAATTCAATCATCATAGTCTGTCAACACAAAAAAGGATTTTGGACGACAAAAAAATGTTGATTGGTATCCAATCTTGTGGTTTCGTCGTCCCGAAACGTCGGGCTAGGTTCATGGTGAAGGGCTAGCCGAGTTGGGAGGGAAGCCGATGGCAACCCGTTGCGTTGACCGCGAGCTTTTGAACGACTGGCACATCGTCGCGGATCAGGAATCGCTAAGCCAGGATACGCGGTTTGCCACATGCCTGCTTGGGGTCGCTCTCTCCGTTCACAAGTGTTCAAACAAGATCGAAGTCGTTCGCAGCGATACGGGCGCCACGCTGAAAAGCGCCCAGCGTTATGGCTTCATCTGGACCTGCCTGGACAAGCCCTGGCGCGACATCATCTATATCCCTGAGGCCAATGAGGCAGACCGGCATCTGGTCAGCGGCGGTTCGATCGCGGTCAAGGTGTCGGGCCTCCGCGCGGTCGAGAATTTTCTCGATATGGGGCATTTCCCCTTCATTCATACCGGCTGGCTCGGCGAGGAGCCGCATACCGAGGTCGCGCCCTACAAGGTTGAGATCACAGCGCAGGACGAGGTGCTGGCGACCGAATGCAAATTCTATCAGCCGGTGGCTTCGCCGACCGCCAAGGAAGGCTTTGTCGTCGACTACATCTACAGGGTGATTCGGCCCTACACGGTGGCTCTCTACAAGAGCAACCCGATCCAGAAGGACCGGCTCGACGTCATTACCCTGTTCGTGCAGCCGGTGGACGAGGAAAACTGCATCGCGCATCCTTACCTCTGCTATCTTAAGGAAGGCATGGAGGCGGCAAGGGTGCGCAGCTTCATGCAATTGATCTTCGCCCAGGACAAACCGATCCTGGAGAACCAGGTACCCAAGCGCCTGCCGCTCGATCCACGTGCCGAGACCCCGATCCGTGCCGATGCCGTGTCGGTTTCCTACCGGCGCTGGTTGCGTGATCGGGCCGTCACCTATGGCGCGATACCGGCGCAAGCCTGATGACGTCTGAGGGCTTCCAGAGGATAAAACGATGACAAAATGCTCGGATCCTGTGATCCTCAATCTCTGGCATCCCGTAGGGGCGATCGCCGAGACCATTCCCGGCGCTGTCCAGGACACCGTTCTGCTCGAGGAGCGCCTCAGTTTTGCGGTCGATATGGATGGTGAGCCCGTCGTCTGGCGCTCACGTCCCGATGTAGAACGGGTGGATCGTGTTCCAGGCGCCGACAGACTGCCGGCAAGAAGCGCCTACGGCTATGTCTGGACTTCGCTCGGCTCGCCACCGGCCGAGCTGTTCCCGATCCCGGAATATGAAGAGCCGGACCGCCGCAAGCTCAACGCGGCCACGTTTGGCGTCAACGTCTCGGCACCGCGCGCCATCGAGAACTTTCTCGACATGGGCCACTTTCCCTATGTGCATACCGACATACTCGGCGTCGAGCCGCATACCGAAGTCAAGGAATACGACGTCGAGATATCCGTCGACCGTGACGAGATCCTGGCCACGCGCTGCCGCTTCTTCCAGCCGATGGCTTCGACCGCTTCCGGTGGCGGCGCCGACGTGGACTATGTCTATCGCGTGCCGCACCCCTATTGCTCCGTGCTCTATAAATCGAGCCCGGTCGACGAGGCACGGCGCGACGTCATCGCCATCTTCCTGCAGCCGGTCGACCAGGAGCACGTGCGCGCTCACATGCTGCTTTGCGTGCTCGACGAAGACAATGAAGACAAGGTGATCAAGCGCTTCCAGCAGACGATCTTCGGCCAGGACAAGCCGATCCTGGAAAACCAGGTGCCCAAACGCCTGCCGCTCGATCCGCGCGCCGAAACGCCCATCCGGGCCGACAAGTCGGCCATCGCCTACCGGCGCTGGCTCAGCCAGAAGGGCGTGACCTACGGTGTCATTCCGGTTGCGGCCTGACGAGATTCTTGGAGACGATTGATGTTGGAAGAAGCCAGAAGCCAGTGGCATCCGATCGCCGCTTCCCATGATTTGCCGTACCGCCACGTTTTCCATAGTCAATTGCTCGGCCGGGAATTCGCCGTCTGGCGGGCCGATGACGGCTACATCAACATCTGGGAAAACCGCTGCCTGCATCGCGGCGTCAGGCTGTCGATAGGCATCAATGACGGGCGCGAGCTGAAGTGCCAATATCACGGCTGGCGTTATTCGAACCGCACCGCCGGCTGCACCTACATTCCCGCGCATCCTGCCGACGCACCGGCCCGCACCATCACCAACCGCACCTTCCCCGGGGTCGAGCGCTACGGCTTGGTCTGGTCCTCCGAGGAGCCTCGCGGCGAGGTGCCGGATGTTGCCGCGCTGACCGAAGGCAAGCTGCTCGCCTTGCGCGGCATCGCGGTCAACGCGCCGGCCGACAAGGTCGTCGAAAGGCTGAAGGCCTATCGCTTTCAGCCCAACGCAGCGATCGAAGGCGAGGGCGCGGAAACCATCATCGAGGCCGCGCGGGATTTTGCCGTGGCGCTGCATTCGCGCGATGGTGGTGCCGAGACGCGCGGCGTGTTCTTCGTGCAGCCGGTTGATTCAAACCGTTCGGTGATCCGTGGCGTGCTCGATCAGGAGGTCGAAGCAGCCGCCCGCATCGCCATCCTGCGCCACCACAATGAGCGGCTTTCCAAGCTGCGCGACGAGGTCGAGCGCGACGTCGCGAACGCACCGGCGCCCGCGCCGATCGAGCCGATCTACGAAAGGGTGTCGGCCGAACTCGCCGAAATGCCCGAGATGACCGCGCATGGCCGCAAGGCGGCGCTGCGCGTCACCGTGGCGAGGAAATGGCAGGCGGCCGACGGTATTGCCGGTTTCGAGCTTCGCCCGATCAAGGGACTGCTGCCGACGTTCCAGCCCGGCGCCCATATCGATGTCCATATGCCCAATGGCGAGATCAGGCAGTATTCGATCACCAACGGCCCTGGTGAAACCGACAGCTTCATCATCGGCGTCAAGCTGGAGCGGGATTCGAAGGGCGGCTCCAAATGCATGCATGAGACAGTCCGCGAGGGCGACGTGCTGGCGATCTCCGAGCCGCGCAACAATTTCCCGCTGCGCCGTGACGCGATCAAGACGCTGTTCGTCGCCGGCGGCATCGGCATCACGCCGCTGCTCGCAATGGCGCAGGCGCTGAAGAACCAGGAGCTGGCGCACGAGCTGCACTATTTTGCGCAAGGGCAGGAACACCTCGCTTTCGCCGATCGGCTGAAGTATCTCGGCGATGCGCTGAAGCCGCATCTCGGGCTATCGCCGGACGCGACCGGCGCCGAGCTTCGGGGGATTCTCGCCGGTTACCGGGACGGCATGCATCTCTACATCTGCGGTCCCGGACCGATGCTGGAAGCCGCGCGCAAGATCGCCGCCGAGCAGGGCTGGCCGGATCCCGCCATCCATTTCGAATATTTCAAGAACACCAACAAGATCGACGACAGTTCGAGCTTCGAAGTGGCGCTGGCGCGCTCCTGCGTCACGCTGCAGGTGCCGGGCGGCAAGACGATCATGCAGGTCATGCGCGAGAATGGCATCGATGTTCCGTCGTCCTGCGAGCAGGGCGCATGCGGTACCTGCGTCGCGACAGTGATCGAGGGCGAGCCGGATCATCAGGACGTCTATCTCAACGATGCCGAGAGGAAGGCCGGAACCAAGATCATGACCTGCGTCTCGCGCGCCAAATCGGCACGCCTCGTGCTTGACATTTAGGAACTCCCGATGATCACCCTTTACGATTACGAACTGTCGGGCAATTGCTACAAGCTGCGGCTGCTGATGAGTTTTCTCAGCATTGACTACAAGACCGTGCCGGTCGACTTCTATCCCGGCCGCGAGCACAAGTCGGAATGGTTCCTGAAGCTCAATCCGCTCGGCCAACTGCCGGTCATCGAGGATGACGGGCTGATCCTACGCGACGCCCAAGCGATCCTGGTCTACCTGGCGTCGAAATACGATCCGTCGGGCACATGGTATCCCCGGAACAGCCCGGCCCTGCTCGGCGAGATCAGCCAGTGGCTGGCCTTCGCCGACGGCATCACTTCGACGGCGTCGGCCGCCCGCCTGCACGACGCGCTGTTCTACGATTTCGACATCGATGCCGCGCGCGCCGGCGCGCACCGGCTGTTCCGTATCCTCGACGAGCATCTGTGGTTCGGCGAGCAGCAGGGCCGCGGCTGGATCTGCTCGGCCGATCATCCGACCATCGCCGATATTGCCTGCTTTCCCTACATCATGCTGTCGGAGGAGGGCGGCATTGCGCGCCAGGACTATCCCGCCATCCGGCGCTGGTGCGATCGCGTCAAACGCATCAAAGGCTTTACCGTGATGTCGGGCGTGTTCCCGGCGGGGCCGGCCAAGGCCGCATGATTTTCAATCGCAACGCCGGGCGATCGATCGTTCCGGCAAGCAAGTTTGGGAGAGAGAAATGAAAACCCGCGCCGCTGTTGCCGTTGCTGCCGGAAAGCCGCTTGAGATCATGGAGGTCGACCTCGACGGCCCGCGCGAGGGCGAGGTGCTGGTCGAGATCAAGGCGACCGGCATCTGCCACACCGACGAGTTCACGCTGTCGGGTGCCGATCCCGAGGGCCTGTTTCCCGCCATTCTCGGCCATGAGGGCGCCGGCGTGGTGGTCGATGTCGGCAAGGGCGTCACCTCGGTCAAAAAGGGCGACCATGTGATCCCGCTCTATACGCCCGAATGCCGCCAGTGCCCGTCGTGTTTGTCGCGGAAGACCAATCTGTGCACCGCCATCCGCGCCACGCAGGGCCAGGGCCTGATGCCGGACGGCACCTCGCGCTTCTCGATCGGGGGCGAAAAATTGTTTCACTATATGGGCTGCTCGACCTTCTCCAACTTTACGGTGCTGCCGGAGATCGCCGTGGCCAAGGTCAATCCCGACGCGCCCTTCGACAAGATCTGCTACATCGGCTGCGGGGTGACCACCGGCGTAGGCGCGGTCATCAACACCGCCAAGGTCGAGCAAGGCGCGACCGCGGTGGTCTTCGGCCTCGGCGGCATCGGGCTGAACGTCATCCAGGGCCTGAAACTTGCCGGCGCCGACATGATCATCGGCGTCGATCTCAACAACGACAGACGAGCCTGGGGCGAGCGCTTCGGCATGACGCATTTCGTCAATCCGAAGGAGATCGACGGCGACATCGTTCCCCATCTCGTCAACATGACCAAGCGCGGCGCCGACCAGATCGGCGGCGCCGACTACACGTTCGACTGCACCGGCAACACCAAGGTGATGCGCCAGGCGCTGGAGGCTTCGCATCGCGGCTGGGGCAAGTCGGTGGTCATCGGCGTGGCCGGCGCCGGCCAGGAGATATCGACGCGGCCCTTCCAGCTGGTCACCGGGCGGACCTGGATGGGCACCGCCTTCGGCGGCGCGCGCGGCCGCACCGACGTGCCCAGGATCGTCGACTGGTACATGGACGGCAAGATCGAGATCGACCCGATGATCACCCACACGCTCAAGCTCGAGGACATCAACAAGGGGTTCGACCTCATGCATGAGGGCAAGTCGATCAGGAGTGTCGTGGTTTACTGAGGGCGGCCCCACGCCGCGGGCCCGAGGACATCCCCGCTTGGACCGACAGGAGCCCTGTCGGCTTGAGAAGGCGGGCCATAGAAATGCCCGGACTTTTCGCTACCTCCAGCCTCCCGGCCAGGTCGGCGTGTTCCCAAAGTCCGGCGTCGACCGGCGGCGTGACCAAGGTGCACCTCGGTTACGCCGCCGGTGCTGTTTGCAGGGCTGAAGGTTGCGGGTGCGGCGGCCGGCAGCTATGTCGGACGGAAAGGTCATGACGAAAAGGCAGAGTTGATGAAAGTCGTTTCCACGTCCAAGTCGCATGGCGGCGTCCAGGGTGTTTATTCGCACGCTTCAGAGGTCTGCGCCTGCGACATGACCTTTGCCGTCTTCGTGCCGCCGCAGGCCAAGGATGGGCCGGTGCCGGTGCTGTGGTATCTTTCGGGTCTCACCTGCACTCATGCCAATGTCATGGACAAGGGCGAGTACCGGCGCCTGGCGGCCGAGCTTGGTCTCATCGTGGTCTGCCCCGACACCAGCCCGCGCGGTGCCGATGTGCCGGACGAGAAAGATAATTGGCAGTTCGGCTGCGGCGCCGGTTTCTATGTCGATGCGACGCAGCAGCCTTACGCCAGGAACTACCGTATGTATTCCTACGTCCTCGACGAGCTGCCGGGATTGATCGGCGCGAACTTTCCTGCCGACATGGCGCGCCAGGGCATATCGGGGCATTCGATGGGCGGACACGGCGCGTTGACGATCGCGCTGAAGAACCCCGACCGCTTCAGGAGTTGCTCGGCCTTCGCGCCGATCGTTCAGCCGACGACTGCTGGCTGGTCGCGGCCTGCGCTCGAGAAATATCTCGGCGCCGACGACAGGGACTGGCGCGCCTATGACGCCACGCTGCTTATCGAGGACGGCCGCCGTTTTGGCGAGTTCCTGGTTGACCAGGGCACGGCCGATGGGTTCCTTGACGAAGGCCTCCGTCCGTGGCTGCTCGATGAAGCCTGCAAGAAGGCCGGCATCGACCTCACCTTGCGCATGCAGGAAGGCTACGATCATTCTTACAACTTCATCTCGACCTTCATGGACGATCACCTGAAGTGGCATGCCGCTCGGCTAGGCTGAAGAACCGCCGGGCATCATCAGCGGTAGGGCTTGTGCATCGGCGAAGGCGACATAGCCACGGCGCAAGCGGCGCACGGGTCCGCGCCCGATATCGCCGGCAAGGGCATCGTCAATCCCTATGCGATGATCGAATCCACCCGCATGCTGCTGCAATGACTTGGCCACAACCGCGGCGCCATCGTCGCTGCCATCGAGAAGGAAACTGAAAATGTCCTCGCATAGGATCGCCGTCATCGGCGGTGACGGTATCGGGCCGGAGGTCGTCGAAGCCGGCGTGAAGGTGCTGGAAGCCCTGACCGCTGTCGAGCCGGGTCTGGCCTTCGACTTCAAGCGCTTCGACTGGGGTTCCGATTATTACCGCCGCAACGGCCGCATGATGCCGCAGGACGGCCTCGGGCAATTGGAGGGTTTCGATGCGATCTATTTCGGCTCGGTCGGCGATCCGAACCTTCCCGACGACGTCACCCTCTGGGGGCTGCGCCTGGCCATCTGCCAGGGGTTCGACCAATACGCCAACGTGCGGCCGACGCGCCTCTTGCCCGGGCTGACCGGCCCGTTGCGGCCCGATCTCGGCAAGCAGATTGACTGGGTGATCGTGCGCGAAAACAGCGAAGGCGAATATGCCGGCGTCGGTGGTCGCGCCCATCGCGGACTGCCTATCGAGGTCGGCATGGATGTCGCCGTCTTTACCCGCGCCGGGATAGAACGCATCGCACGTTTCGCCTGCGAGCTTGCGCTGTCGCGCCCCCGCAAGCTTCTGACGGTTGTCACCAAGTCGAATGCGCAGCGTCACGGCATGGTTCTGTGGGACGAAGTCGTGCGCGGCGTGCTTCGCGACTATCCCGGTCTCAGCGTCGACTGGATGCTGGTGGACGCCATGACCCAGCGCATGGTCAACAAGCCCGGCAGCATCGACACGGTTTTGGCGACCAACCTGCATGCCGACATCCTCTCCGACCTGGCCGCCGCGCTGGGTGGATCACTCGGCATCGGCTCGACGTCGAACATCGATCCCTCGCGCAGCCGGCCGTCCATGTTCGAACCGATCCACGGTTCGGCCTTCGACATTACCGGCAGGGGCGTCGCCAATCCGCTCGGATCGTTCTGGACGGCGAGCCTGATGCTTGAGCATCTCGGCGAGCAGGCCGCCGCGCGGCGCCTCATGGTTGCGATCGAGCTTGTCACGGACCGGGCGGAATATCTCAGCCCCGATCTCGGCGGCACCGCGAGCACCGCCGAGGTTAC
Source organism: Mesorhizobium sp. B2-1-3 (assembly GCF_006442495.1). Taxonomy (NCBI): domain Bacteria; kingdom Pseudomonadati; phylum Pseudomonadota; class Alphaproteobacteria; order Hyphomicrobiales; family Phyllobacteriaceae; genus Mesorhizobium; species Mesorhizobium sp. B2-1-3. Next base: position 192,911 of record NZ_VFWL01000004.1, on the reverse strand, counting down.
CGCCGCGGTGATCGCGGCCCTTCGCGCCAATTAGAGTAATTCCAGGAAAAGTGTGTACGGTTTTCCCGGGAAAAGCGCGTAGCGCTTTCCCTATGGAATTGCGCAAAACAAAGAGATAGCGCGGCACGAGCAGGCAAGCACGTCACCGAGGGCGGTGGCCTCAGGGAGTTCGCGGGCCTTCGGCGTCCGTCCCCCGATATTTCACATGCTCTATGAACGCGCGCAGCTTGGGCAAGACCTGGCGTCTGTCGGGATAATACAGGAAAACGCCAGGCGTCGTGACGGCGAAGGGCGTGAGCAACGCTTGCAACCGGCCATCGGCAATCGGGGCTTCGGTGAGAGGGCCGGGCACCTGTGCAAGTCCGACACCTTGGATCGCCGCGCCAAGCAGTGTCGGGTAATCATGCGCGACCAGCGGCCCGGAGACGATTGCCTCCACGGTCTTGTTGCCGTCGATGAAGGGCCAGGGCGCGATCGATCCGTTGGAGCGGCGCATGCGCAGGCAGGCATGGCCGCGCAGATCGTCGATGCGCTCCGGCCGCTTCTGCCGGCGCAGATAGCCAGGGCTGCCGACGACCACGAGCGGGAACGGCGGCGTCAGCCGAACCGCGACCATGTCGGCGGCGATGAACTGGCCGAGCCGGATGCCGGCGTCGAACCCCTCGGCCGCCAGGTCGACCAGCTCACCGCTTGCGGCGATCTCCACCTCTACTTCGGGATAGGCCTGGCAATAGGATGCCACCAGCGGCTCCAGCAGGATCGGCACCACGGCGCGCGGCACGGAGAGGCGCAACAGCCCGGTCGGCCGCTGCCCAAGTTCACGTGCGACTTCGCTTGCTGCGACCAGTTCCTCGAAAGCGGGCTTTGCGCGCGAAAGGAACCGTTCGCCGGCTTCGGTCAGGCCGACGCTGCGCGTCGTGCGCATGAAGAGCGCCGCGCCGACGCGCGCCTCGAGCGCGCGCACCGCCTGGCTGATCGCCGATGGCGTGACGCCGAGCTCCGCGGCCGCTTTTCGGAAGCTGCGGTGTTGCGCGACGCCGAGGAACGCCTCCACGCCGTCGAGCGCACCTTTCCGGATTGTGAAGTTCTGCTTCATGCCCCGTCAACATTATCGCGAATAGTCGACCGCTGGAAGCGGGCGTAAATTGCGCCTTACATCTCTTGGGAGGCCATATGTCGCCTGCAACCATTTTCCTGTTACATCTCGCTCTAGGCTACGTGCCTTGGCTGCTCTGCGTCGGCGTGTATGTCTTGCCCCGGCTCAGATCCGTCAACCTGGTCGAGGCGCAACGTGCCATCGCCACGCTGCACAGCTTCCGCTTCTTCGGGCTTGTCTTCATCGTTCCAGGCGTCGTCGGGCGCGATTTGCCGGCTGATTTCGCCACCTTCGCCGCCTATGGCGACTTCGCAACCGGAGTGTTGGCCATGCTGGCGCTTTTGACGACGAGGATACGTCCGCTGTTCCGGTTGTCCGTCGTCGCGTTCAATCTCGTGGGGACGATCGATATCGCCGTCGACTACTATCACGGCAGCCAAGCCGGTCTTCCTGAGCTGGCGGGGCAGTTGGGCGCTGCATACGCGATCCCCGTAATCTATGTCCCACTGCTGATGATCACGCACGTCGTCGCGTTCTACCTGATGGTGCGCCCCCAGATCCAGGCAGCTCGAGTCTTCGCCGGCGACGCGGCCGCATCTCCGTGAGGCAGCAAGTGCCGGTGTACCGGCGCGCCGCGGCGCAGACGCTTCGCGGCGCGCGGGTATTCGACTAATAGGTCGTGCGCCCGCCCGACAGGTCGAAGGTCGAGGCGGTGGTGAAGCTGTTTTCCTTTGAGACGAGCCAAGCGACCATGGCGGCGGCCTCGTCGACCTCCAGCAGACGGCCGCGTGGAATGCGCGAGCGCATGTATTCGATGTGCTCGGGCGTGAGCTGTTCGAGGATTCGAGTCTGCGCGGTGGCCGGCGAGATGCAGTTGACTGCAATGTCATACTGCGCGAGCTCCTTGCCGAGCGATTTGGTCATGCCGATGACCGCCGCCTTCGAAGCGGAATAGGCGGCGGCGTTGGGATTGCCTTCCTTGCCAGCGACGGAAGCGATGTTGACGATCCGCCCGTAATTGCGCGCCTTCATCCCGGGCACCACGGCGCGGTTGACGTAGAAGGTGCCGTTGACGTTGATGTCGATGATCTTCTTCCACGTCTCTATGTCGTAGCTGTCGAGCGGGGCGGCGGGACCGGCAATGCCGGCAGAATTGACCAGGATGGAGATTTTGCCGGCGCTCTCCTCGGTTTTTGCCCGCGCGGCGTCCACCGTCTCCCAATCCGCAATGTCGACGACCAGGGTCGTGGCGGCCTTGCCAAGGTCGCGCTTGGCCGCTTCGAGGCGCGCCTCGTCGACGTCCCATAAGGTGACCGTCGCGCCGGAGGCGACGAAACGTTTGGCCATCGCGAAGCCGAGGCCTTGCGCGCCTCCGGTGACCACGGCGTGTTGGCCGTCAAGATCGATCCTGTTCATGCCGAGCGTTCTTTCTGGTTGAGTGAATTGAGGTTGCCCGTTGCGGGCGGGCGATGTCGCTACATGGTAGCGCCGAGGTTCCAGGGCACGAACTCATTGTCGCCGTAGCCCAGCGATTCCGATTTGGTACGCGCGCCCGATGCCACGCGCAGGATCTCTGCGAAGATCTCCTGGCCTTTGTCGTCCAGCGTGACGCCGTCGAGGATGTCCCCGCAATTGATGTCCATGTCCTCGCGCATCTGCTCGAAAATGAAGGAATTGGAGGCAAGCTTGATCGAGGGCGTCGGCTTGCAGCCGAAGGCCGAACCGCGCCCGGTGGTGAAGCACAATATGTTCGCGCCGCCGGCGACCTGGCCGGTTGCCGAAACCGGATCGTAGCCGGGCGTGTCCATGAAGACGAGGCCGCGTTCGTTGATCGGTTCGGCATATTCCAGCACCGCGCGCAGATTGGTCGTCCCGCCCTTGGCGGACGCGCCGAGCGACTTCTCCAGGATCGTCGTCAACCCGCCGAGCTTGTTGCCGGGAGACGGGTTGTTGTTCATCTCCATGTCGTGCTTGGCTGTGTAGTCCTCCCACCAGCGGATACGCTCGATCAGCTTCTCGCCGACCGCGCGGTTTTCCGCACGCATGGTGAGCAGATGTTCGGCGCCGTAGATCTCCGGCGTCTCGGACAGCACCGCCGTGCCGCCTTGCGCGACAAGCAGGTCCACGGCGGCGCCAAGCGCCGGATTGGCGCTGATGCCGGAATAGCCGTCCGACCCGCCGCATTGCAGCGCGAGCACCAGTTCGGAGGCCGGTTGTGGCGTCCTTTGCGCGGCGTTGACCATGGGCAGCATATCGACGATCGCCTTGACCCCTGCCTCGACCGTCTTGCGTGTGCCGCCAGTCTCCTGGATCGTCATCGTGCGGAAGGTCGTGCTCTCCTCGATATTGTAGGACTGCATCCAGCGCGGAATCTGGAACGCCTCGCAGCCGAGCCCAACCATCAGCACGCCGCCGACATTGGGGTTCGTGGCAAAACCCCACTTGCGCTTCAAGAGGTCGTAAGCGGGGCCTTTGGTGTCAATGCCGCAGCCAGTGCCATGGACGAGCGAGATCACGCCGTCGACATTGGGATAGTCGCGCAGGATGCCGCAGCGGTTGACCTCTTCTACGATGAAGCGGGCGACGCTGGCCGAACAATTTACCGAGGTCAGGACAGCGATGAAGTTGCGCGTCCCGACCTTGCCGCTCGGCCTGCGGTAACCCATGAAGCTCGCGCGCTCGGCTTCAGGGACGACAGGCGTTTGCCTGGCGTTGGTGCCGAACAGATAGTCGCGTTCGAAATTGCGCAGATATACATTGTGCTCGTGAACCCAATCGCCGGCGGCGATCGGTCCGCGGGCGAATCCGATGGTCTGCCCATATTTCACGACCGGCTCGTCCGAAGCGATGTCGCGGATCGCCATCTTGTGGCCGCGCGGTATGCGCGCCTTCGCGGGCATGTCGCCTGCCTTGTCGCCGATCATCAACGGATCGATCGCCAGAAGGATGTTGTCGGCATGCGAAAGCTGGATGAACCGCGCCATTACAAACTCTGAAAAAGCCCCCGTCGGCACAATGCCGCCGAATGGATCGGAATACTAATATAATAGATTGTCAACGGTCAAGCTGCGAACACGGCTCACCAGGCATCGGCAAGCCGGTCGGATGCCAGGTTCGGGACCTCAAACCTGCGCCGCCCGTCTCAGCGCTCAGTCGAGGTCGTCAGTCGAGAAGCTCGGCGGCGACTTCGAGCGTGTTGCGAAATGACGTCTCGAGGTGATGCTCCATTGCCTGTGCGGCGCCCTCGGCGTCGTGACGCTTCAGCGCGTCCAGAATGGCCTCGTGCTGCTCGATCGTCTGCTCGCCATAGCCGGGCTTCGGAATGGCGAGATAGCGGCCGCGATCCATCTGCGCCTTTGAGATGTCGACGGCGCGCCAAATCATCGGCAAGCCGCATATTTCAGCAATGGTGCGGTGAAAGACGTCGTCGAGCTGAATCGCTGTGGCGTACCTGCCGCGCGCAATGGCGAGCTTATGCGCGGCCATGTTGTCTTCCAGCAATTCACAGGCAGCCGGCGTCAGCTTGGCGGCGGCGCGCCTGGCGCTCTCCATCTCCAATGCACGCCGGATGACATAGGCTTCCTCGAGGTCGGCCCGGCTGATGGGAGCAACGTAGGTGCCGGTCTGCGCCAGGATCTTGACGAGCCCTTCGTCGCTGATGCGTTTGACCGCTTCGCGCACGGGCGTGCGCGAGACGCCCAGCGCTTCGGCAATTGCGATCTCATTGATGACCTCACCCGGTTTCAGCCGTCCGACGACGATCATGTTGCGGATCTTGTTGTAGATCTGGTCGCGCAGCGGGAGGGCTCGATTGAGGGTCGAAGGATCTAGATCCATGGAAAATCCCATCGTTCGTCCACCTGAAATGGCAAAATTATTCGAATGTCAAACGGAATGCACCTGCTTGCGACGCGGGGTTCGTTGCGATCCGACGCCAGTGACGGGAGCGGTCAGATCCAGCTTGCCAGAACTATTATATTAGTGCAATAGTGCCGCCCGTTGCGTGATTTTCAGCCTATGGTGAAGTGCCTGGTGCGGATGCGCTGAAAGGGGCCTTCGGGCCGGCTCGAGGTGGGCCGAACCGTGCCTGGAAATGCATTATACTAACATAACGCTGCCAGCCGCGTGCTACCAGGGAGGACCAAGCCTAGATGAGTGCCGCCGCCGATTGTGCCCTGGACATGAGAGGCATCTCCAAGACTTTTCCCGGCGTGAAGGCCCTGTCGAACGTCAATTTCGCCGTCCGGTTCGGCACCGTCCATGCGGTCGTTGGCGAGAATGGCGCCGGCAAGTCGACGCTGATGAAGGTGCTCAACGGATCCTACGCTCCGACCGCCGGCACGATCCTCGTCGGCGGCGCCGAAGTGCGCATGCGGCGTCCCGCCGACGCCCAGGCGCTCGGCATCCGCATGGTGCACCAGGAGATCAATCTTGTTCCCGACCTGACCGTCGCGGAGAACGTCTATCTCGGCCGCATGCCCGGCAAATGGAGCTGGCTGCACAAGGGCGAAATGGTCAGGAAGGCCGCCGCCGTCCTCGACGAGCTGGGCGCGGCCATCAACCCGCGCGCGCGGCTCGGCGACCTGTCGATCAGCCAGCAGCAACTGGTCGAGATCGCCAAGGCCTATGCGGCGCAGCCCAGGATCATCGTGCTGGACGAGCCGACATCGAGCCTGAGCGAGCACGAAACCGCGGCGCTGTTCCGGATCCTTCGCAAGATGCGCGATGACGGCATCGCCATCGTCTACATCAGCCATAGGCTGAGGGAGGTTCTCGAGATCGCCGACGAGGTGACCGTGCTGCGCGACGGCTCAATGATCGAGACCCGTCCGATCGACGGCATAACCGCGGCCGAGATGATCAGGCTGATGGTTGGCCGCGAGGTCGCCAACGTGTTCCCGAAAAGCCCGGCCGCGATCGGCAAGTCCGTGCTGCGTGTCGAACGCATCGGCGACGGGGCGCATTTCAGTGATGTCAGCTTCGATGTGCGCGCTGGGGAGATACTGGGCTTGACCGGACTGGTCGGGGCGGGTCGCACCGAGGTAGCACGCGCCATCTTCGGCCTGTCGCGGCTGGTGGAGGGAACGGTCAGCGTCTACGGGCGCAAGGTCGCCATCAACTCTCCTTCCGAGGCGGTGCGAGCCGGGATCGCCTACGTCCCCGAGGACCGCAAGGGCGACGGCATCATTCCGGGCATGTCGGTCCGCGAGAACATCAGCCTGTCGATATTGCGGCGTCTGACCAGCTTCGGCCGTATCAGGCGCAGCGCCGACCGTTCGCTGGCGACGACCTATGTGAAGCAGTTTTCCATTTCGCCGCCCGACGGGGAGCGGCGCATCAACCTGTTGTCGGGAGGCAACCAGCAGAAGGCGGTCATCGCCAAATGGCTCGCGGCCAAGCCCTCCGTGCTCATTCTCGACGAGCCGACGCGCGGCGTCGACGTCGGCGCCAAGGCCGAGATCCACAGCATCATCGGCCGGCTTGTCGCCGACGGCATGGCGGTGGTGATGATCTCGTCGGAACTGCCCGAAATCCTCGGCGTCTGCGATCGCGTCGTTGTGATGCGCGACGGCCGCGCATCGGAGGCGCTCGCCCGCGCCGAACTGAGCGAGGAGCGCATCATGGCGCTGGCGACGGGGGAGGCTGCATGACTGATGCGGCCATGGAGACCAGCGGGGCGAACCGCAATGACCGCTTCACGCGCGGCAGCAGGCTTGCCGATGTCCTGTCCAAGGCGGGGCTTGGCTTCGCTATCCTTGCAGTGGTGCTCTACGGCTCATTCGTCAGCCCCGCCTTCTTCACCACAGGCAATCTGCTCAACGTCCTGACCTCGATGTCCATTGTCGGCATCGTCGTCGTCGGCATGACTTTCGTGCTTGTGGCAGGCGGCTTGGCGGACCTGTCGGTGCCGGCCACCATCGCCTGCGGGGCCATCCTCTCGCTCGGGCTGCAGCCAATGATCGGGCCGGTTCCTGCCTTCGTCCTGGCGGTGGCGCTTGCGGGCCTTATCGGCCTGCTCAACGGCGTGCTGGTCGGCTATGTCGGTATCAATCCCATCATCGCCACGCTCGGCATCGGCACCATCGGGCTGGGCATCGTGCAGGCGGCCGTCGGCGGCGTCATCGTCTATGGCAACAATCCCGCTTCGGCCGAATTCGCCAAGGGCCGGCTCTTCGGCGTCCCGGTCGTGGTGCTGATTTTCCTGCTGATCGCCCTCATAGGCCATATCGTCCTCTCGCGCTCCTTCTGGGGCAGGTGGACGCTCGCCACGGGCGGCAATTACAGCGCCGCCGAGGCGAGCGCGGTGCCGGTGGAGGCGGTGAAGGCCGGTGCGTTCGTGATCACGGCGTTGGCTTCGGGCGTCAGCGGCGGCCTGCTGGGCCTGACCTTGCAAAGCGCGCGGCCGCTGATCGGCGCCGGCTACGAGTTCAGCGCCATCACCGCGGTCGTGGTCGGCGGCGTGTCGATTATCGGCGGTTTCGGCTCGGTGCCGAGGGCGATCGCGGGCCTGGTCTTCGTGCAGCTTCTGACCAACGTCATGGTGCGCGACGGCGTGCGCACGCCGATCCAGGGTTTTGTCCTCGGCATCCTGATCGTCGGCGCCGTCGGCATGGACGCGGCATTGCGCAAGAGGGGGGTGGCGTGATGAGGTTCCTGGCGCTTGCCTCGCGGCACAGGGTGGTGATCATCCTCGGCCTGACGCTGATCATTTCCGCCCTGGCGGTTCCGGGTTATTTCTCCGCATCGACCCTCGGACTCGGCCTCGACCGGGCGGCGACGATCGGCCTGATCGCCATTGGACTTACGGTGCTTCTGGTCGCCGGCCAGATCGACCTCTCCGGCGGCGCGGTGTTCGCGCTGGCGGGGATCATGTCGGTCATCCTGCAGCGCGAGATCGGCATCCTGCCTGCCGCACTTGTCGGTATCCTGGTCGGCATGCTGGCAGGCGCCATCAACGGCGCGCTGGTCGTCGGGCTGAAGGTGAACTCGCTGGTGCTGACGCTGGCGACGATGCTGATCTTCCGCTCGCTCGCGCATTGGATCACCAACAGCCAGCCGGTGACCGGCACCGACATCATGCTTTCACTGGCGTTCGCCAAGATCCATCTCGAAATCTTCACCATCCGCAGTGCGCTGTTCATCGTTCTGATCGTGCTGCTGCATGTCTGGCTGACGCGTACAATACCGGGCCGAAATGTCTTTGCGGTGGGGTCCAATCCGGCGGCAGCCAAGGAGAGCGGCATCGCTTCCGATCGCATCGTTTTTCTGAGCTTCGTCTTCGCCGGGACGCTCGCCGGTCTCGCAGGCGTTCTCCAGAGCCTCGTCACCAACACCGGTTCGCCCGTCTTCGGCTCGGAACTGACGGTCGCCGTCATTGCCGCGGTCGTGGTCGGCGGAACCCGCCTCGAAGGCGGCAAGGGATCCGCGCTCGGCACGCTTGGCGGCGTGCTGACGATCGGCTCGCTGACCATCGCGATGGAGTTCCAATCCGTTCCCGCATACGTCCAGCAGGTCGTGTCGGGGCTTATCCTGATCCTGCTCGTCGTGCTCGATCGGGCCGTGACTACCAAGGGGAGGGCGCCGGGCACAGGCCCCGCGCTCATTCGCGACAATCCAATCACTCAAGGAGGAAATACATGATCGGGAGGAAACCTATGGTTGGCAAGAAAAGCATGCTCCACATTACCGCCATGGCGGTAATACTGGCCTCGACGGGCTGGGCCAGTGCAAAGACGGTCTGCTACGTCACGGCCGCGGATTCGCATGCCTATGCGACGCCGGCCAACAAGGCGCTCCAGGCGCGCGCCGGCGAGCTCGGCATCGAGATCCTGAGCCTCAGCCAGGATTTCGACGTCCAGAAGGGCACCGAGCAGCTCAACACCGGCGTCGCGCGCAAGGTTGACGGCATCATCCTGTGGCCGCTCGACCCGCAGGCCTACATACCGGGCCTGGCCCGCGCACAGCAGGCGAACATTCCCGCGATCCTCATCAACTCGCCGATGAGCGACGATGCCAAGCCGTTCATCAAGTCGTTCACCGGGCCCGACGTCTACGAGGAAGGCAAGCTTGCGGCCGACTCGCTCAGCAAGGCGCTTGGCGGCAAGGGTTCCGTCGTCATCATCGCCGGCCAGGCCGGCAACGGCACGACGATCGGCCGCGTCGGCGGCTTCACCGATCGTCTCAAGGAAACCAACGCCGACATCAAGGTGCTCGATACGGTCAATGCCGATTTCGACCAGCAGAAGGCGCTGGTGGTCAGCCGCGACCTGATCACCCGCTTCGGCGACCAGATCAGCGGCGTCTACGCCAATGACGACACCATGGCGCGCGGCTTCATCGACGCCTGGAAGGAGGCCAATCCGTCCAAGGCGGCACCGCCGATCGTCGGCATCAACGGCCAGAAGGATGCGTTCGAATCGATCCGCACCAACGAAATGTACTCCACCATCGTGCAGTCGCCGGTCGAGGACGGCCGCCTGGCGATCAACACCATGGCGGAGATCATGGACGGCAAGGAGGTCAAGGACCGTTTGCCGATCCCGCTGACGGTCGTCACCAAGGACAATGTCAACGCGGTCGAGCCGGCGTTCTGATCCCTTGGGGCCGGCTCGGCAGAACCGGGCCGGCTCCTTCGTCTTCTGGCGCGGACGGACGATCCGGCTGCGCTGCTCACTATAGGAAGGCCTGCCAGCCAAGGCTGCGCGGCACAGTTGGAACTTCCGTTTGCGCCCCGGATTATCCATCCGGGAGAACGCCAATGCCTTCTACGGCCATCCGCAGCACACAGTACCATCCCGCCACCAGGGTGCTTTCGGTCTGGTTCGTACCGAGCGGAAACCGCTATGACTACGAAGACGTGGAGCCCGAGACCTACGCTGCCTTCAAAGCCGCCTCTTCCAAGGGACGCTTCTTCAATGAATTCATACGGGATCGCTACAGGTTTCGTCTGGTCGAACGCGCCCCTGAACGCTGATGCACGCCAGCAACAAAGCGCGGTATCGCGGGACTGTTCGTCGGTCACGAATTCGTGCTGACAGGCATACGCCTAGCAAGATCAGCAACTTAATTGCCGGATATTCGTTTCATGATGTCCTCGAGGCCATGAAATGTCTCAAGTTTACGATCTTGCATCCGGTCTGGTGCGGCGGATCTACGAAAAGCGCATCGACGCGCCGGCGATCCTCGATACCGCCAGCGAATTTCCAAACGCCACCAAGTTCACGGCCGCCTGGCAGGCCATCCGCGACGAAGCGCTTGCCGTGGGCAAGGCGCCCCGCTTCCACGACATCATGCCTGAACAGGCCGACATCTCGGCCAATGACGGTCGCGACTGGCGTATGTTCGTGCTCAAGGCCTACGATGTCGCGGTTCCGCAAAACCTCGCGCGAATGCCGGTCCTCGACCGGCTGCTTGCAGAATGCCCTGAGGTGAAGTCGGCGGCGATCTCTTTCCTGGCTCCGGGCAAGCACATTCCCAGCCACCGCGGCCCTTTCAGGGGCATAATGAGGTTCCATCTCGGCTTGGTGATCCCTCGACAGGCAGATGGTCGTCCGGCGACGGTCATGATGATCAATCATCAGGAGAGGCGGATCGCCGACGGCGAGTGTCTGTTGTGGGACGACACGTTCCCTCATGAAGTGACAAACAACGCCGACAAGCCTCGCGTGGCCCTGCTTTTGGATATCTGGCGTCCACGAATGCCGCCCGACATGGAAATCCTGTCACGGCTGATCGTCCACGGCGTGCAGGCAGGCATGCGCCGCAGAGGCGTGTCCTTTTCTGCGTGAGGAGGCCCGCGGGCCATGGGCTCGCCGAGCGCCTTGGCGCGTCAGTCGCGTGGGCCCGCCACCATCCGTGCGATCCGTGTCATGTCCGTGCTCATTTCACGGTCATCGTCAAGCGGGCTGACAAGGGAGCGCACGGCGGCGAAGGTGCGCTGCGGTCCGTCGCCCATGCCGTCGACGACACCGCGCAATTCCACCCCCGTAGCCGCAAAGATCAGTTCCATCGCAACGAGATAACGCAGCCGCTCGACGATTTCGGCTGTCTTGGCCATTCCCGTTCCGAAGGTTCGCCGCGGCAACTTCGCAGGCGCATCGCCGCCGGCTTGCAACTCTTCTCGTACACATGGATACCTATATCCGAGAATGAAGCTTTCCCCTAAGCTGACGATACGTGAAATGGGAGCATGGATTGCGCGGATTTGGCGAAGGCTTGATCGAGAGGCCGCAAACGGTTGCCGAGCAGGTCGCCAATGTCTTGCGCGAGGCCATTGCCAGCGGGACCCTGAAGGCCGGCACGACGTTGCGCCAGGATGATCTGGCCGAGCAGTTTGGCTTCAGCCGGATGCCTATCCGGGACGCGCTTCGTCAGCTCGAGGCCGAAGGCATCGTGTCCATCCACCCGACAAAGGGTGCGCACGTCGCCAGAATGGACGGCGACGAGATCCGAGAGATCTATGCCGTGCGCGAACTGCTCGAGTGCGAGGCACTGCGGCTCTCCATTCCCGGCCTGCCCGGCGGCAAGCTGGACGAGGCCGAACAGGTGCTCGATCAGATCGATGCCGAGCGCAATGTCGGCAGGTGGGGCGTGCTGAACCGGGCCTTTCATCTGGCGCTTTATGACGCCTGCGGCAATCGCCGGTTGCTCGGCCTGATCGAGGCGCACCATAATGCGGCCGACCGCTACGTCCGTATCCTGTTGTCGAACCTCGACTACCGCGCCCGCTCGCAGACGGAGCATCGCGACCTCTTGGCCGCTTGCCGGCGACGCGACGCCGGCGAGGCCGTCAGCGTTTTGACGCAGCATCTGCGCCAAGGCAGCGAGACACTGGTCAACGCCATAGAAGGCGACGGTCTGTCGCGAAAATCTTAGAATCTTTGTCCAATTCCGATGGGCGCGCGTGACGGGCTGTACGCCTTCGTCTAGCCGCTGCCGCCAGGGACGCTGCTTTTCAGCTTGCCTGATTTGATCAAATGGAAGAATTGGTTCTGGATTTCTCCCTGAAAATGCGTTTTGAAGAGCACTCCAAATAAAAGTGTGATCAAATTGGAAAGGCTGGGCTATTGACGGTGCAAAAGGAAGAGATCGACATCCAGAATGCGCTGGCTCTTGCCGAGCGCTTCACGATGGCTGGCCGGCGCGCCTTGGTGACCGGCGGCAGCGTCAGCATCGGCCGTGAGATCGTGCGGGTTTTTGCCGAGGCGGGCGCCGATGTGGCCGTCCATTTCGCTCGCGACGCCGACGTGGCATTCGGGCAGCCGGATGCGGCCGCCGAAGCTGTCCGTGAAATTCGCGGGAAGGGCAGGCGCGGCGTCGCCATCGATGCTGATTTCGCTCGGGCCGGAGAGGCGGCTCGCTGTGTCCAGGCGGCGATCGAGGCGTTGGGTGGTGTCGACGTGCTTGTCGTCTGCGCCTCGATCCAGTACCGCACGCCTTTCCTCGATCTACCCGCCGAGCAGATCGAGCACCAGATCCAGATCAACTTCAAGGCGACGATCGAATTGCTGCAGGCCGCCTTGCCCGGCATGAAGGACAATGGCTGGGGCCGTGTGCTGACGATCGGCAGCATCAACCAGACGCGGCCCGAATCCGATCTCGCCGTCTATGCCGCGCTGAAGAGCGCGCAGCACAATCTGTCATTCAACCTTGCCAAGGATTATGCGCCACACGGGGTGACGATCAACAACCTGTCGCCCGGGCTTGTCGTTACCGAGCGCAATCGCTGGCGCCGCGAGGACGCGGCCAAATGGGCGGAGATCCAGAAGGGGTCCGCGCCGATGCAGCGGGCCGGCGAGGCGCGCGAGATGGCGGGAGCGGCGTTGCTGCTTTGCTCCGACGCCGGCAGCTTCATCACCGGGGCGGACCTGCAGGCGACGGGTGGCCGTCATCTCGGCTGGCAATAGCCGAGATTAACCGGCAAAAGCCGGCTCCGGCAGTCCCGCCATGCCGACGTCGAGTGCAAGCAGGCAACCCGCCAGGGGCTCGTTGGCCAGTTGATCCTCCGTCAGCTTCTGCGTTGCGGTCGTCACGTACAGTGTCTTCAGGCCTGGACCGCCGAAGGCGCAGGAGGTCGGCTGAGTGACTGGCAGAGGGACCAGCCTGTCGAGCCGGCCATCGGGCGCGAACCGCGCCAGCGAGCTGCCTTGGTAGCGCGCATTCCAGAGGAAGCCGTCCGCATCGACGGTGGCGCCGTCGGGCTTTCCAGGCGCCGCGTGCCGGTCGGCGAACAGGGACCACGGCCCCACAAATCCGCTCGCCGGGTCGAAATCCGCCCGCTCTATGTCACCTTGCCGCGTATCCGTGAAGTAGACGGTGCGGCCATCCGGGGCAAAGGCGATCGCATTGGGCACGGCGATCCTGTCGCGGATCCGGCTCGAACTTCCGGCGACCTCGATCCGGTAGAGCGCCCCGGACGCATGCAGCCCATAGTCCCACATACTGCCGCAGATTATGCCGCCGCCAGGATCGCACTTCATGTCGTTCAGCCGATGCTCGGGCGGCCCATCCTCCACGCGCGCCAGCAGGCTCAGTGCGCCGCTGGCGGGATCGAATGCGTGGAGACCTTGCCGCAAGGCCACGACGACTCCGCCCGATGCTCGTGCAACCACCGAGCCGATGACCTCAGGCATCGGCCACGATGTCACCGCTCCGGTCTCGGGCCGCAGCCTGTGCAGGCAAGGACGCCGTAGATCGACCCAGAACAGCTCTCCGTCCCGCGCCAGCCATGTCGGCGATTCGCCGAGCGTGTCGGCCGTTGACGCCGCAACCTCGAACCGGGCCGTCATTGCCGGCCGATATCGGGTTTGGGATCGACGGCGATGCGCGCCAGGAGGTCGTGTTTGGCCTTTTCGATATGCGCGCCCATCAAGGTCGCCGCCGAGCCGGCATCCTGGCGCTCTATGGCCCGGATGATATGGCGATGGTCGTCGATGACGCCATGGAAGCGCCCCTCGTCATAGCCGTAGCGTTGCCAGATCGCCGCCACCAGCAGCCAGTTGCGGTCCACCATCGACAGCGCGCCCGGATTGCCGGCCGCCTCGTTGATGACGCCGTGAAAGATGTTGTTGGCATGCGGGACGGCAAGGAAGTCGTCGCTGGCCACTCTTTGCTCAAGCATGTCCTGCGCGGCCTTCAGATCGCGCAGGTGCTCGGCGGTGCGCCTTTCGCTGGCGCGCCGTGCCAGCATCGTTTCGACGGCGCTGCGGATATCGAACAGGTCGATCACAAACGACATGTGGACCGTCCTGACGCTGGCGCCGCGATTGGGTTCCAGCACGACCAGTCCCGTGCCGCTCAAGGCGCGCAAGGCCTCGCGGACCGGCATGTGGCTTACGCCATAACGGCCGGCGAGATCGTCGATCCTTAGCCTTGCCCCGAATGGAATGGCTCCGGAAACGATGTCGTCACGAAGAAGCTTCTGAACGTCGGGAATACGCGCCATGCATCCAAGCCTACCCTGATTTGAGCAAATATTGCTCGCACGGCGATCGAAAGAAGTCAATTTTGCCCTTGCCAAGGCGACATTTGATCAAATATTGAGATTTGAAGAGATTGCCACGCTCGCGACGGTTTGGAAACGCCAATGCCACTGCCTGCCTCCGGTGCCGACAAAATCGACGGCCTGCCGCCATTCAGTGGCTACAGGCGCGCCGATGGCCGCGCCGGAATCCGCAATTATGTGCTGATCCTGTGCATCAATGGTTTGGCGCTGCGTGTCAGCGAGCGAATCACGGCGGGTCTCGAAGGCGCGCTTCTGGCCGCGACGAGCGCGGGCAGGGGGCACATCGAGCCGGACCTCGGCCTGCACCTTGATCAACTTGTCGGTCTCGGCCGCAATCCGAACGCCGCCGCCGTTCTGGTGGTCGGAGTGGATTCGGCGACGACCGAGATGGTCGCGGCCCGCATTTCGGCTTGCGGCAAGCCGGTCGCCAGCGTTTCTTTCGCCGAGCAGCATGAGGACATGCTGTCGGTCATGGGCGAGGGCATCAGGCGCGGCGCGGCGTTGCTGCGCGAGGCTTCGCGGATCCGGCGCGAGAACTTGCCCGGCGCGCAGCTGGTGGTCGGCATCGAATGCGGCCATTCCGACGCGACGTCGGGTCTGGTCAGCAATCCGGTCGTGGGGGCCGCGGTCGATCTTCTGGTTTCGCATGGCGGCACCGTCATTGTCGGTGAGACCGTCGAGTGGCTGGGGGCAGAACATATACTCGCGGCGCGCGCTCGCGATGCAACGGTGGCACGACAGATCCTGCAGGCCGTGGAGCGCAAGGAACGCTTCGCCGCCGCTTCCGGCCACAGCCTGACCGGCAACAATCCGGGCGAGGAGAATATACGCGGCGGGTTGAGCACGATCGAGGAGAAGTCCCTCGGTGCCCTGGCCAAGACGGGAACTTGCCGCATCGACGGCGTGCTCGGCATGGCCGAGCCGGTCACCGCCGGCGGCCTTTACCTCATGGACGGCCCGTCCTTCTCGCCGGAATCGATGACAGGCTTCGCCGCGGCCGGTGCCCAGATCATGCTGTTCACAACCGGGCCAGGCAACAGCACCGCGAGCGCGCTCGCGCCGACGATCAAGATCACGGCGCGGCGCGAGACGGCTCGCCGGCTGCCTGAGCAGATCGATTTCGACGCCAGCCCGGTTTCGGAGGGGATCGAAACCGTCGCCGAAGCGGCGAACCGGCTGCTGGCGACCATCCTCGATGTCGCCGGCGGCACCCTCACCTTCGGCGAGATTTTGGGGGAAGGGCTCGAAGTTCCGACCCGCGTGCGGGGCTCGTTGTGACGGCTATCTCCTCGAACGATGCCGGCCAAAGGACAATGCGCTTTGCGCGCCTGACCAGCCTGTTCGTGTATTTGCGCACGATGGGCCTGTTCGTCCTTGCCTGGTATGTCGGCTCGTTCTTCGTGCCTTCGAAGCTGCTCTTGCCGTCGCCGGTCGCGGTTGCGCTTGCGCTGCGCGATACGGCCCTCAACGGCGAACTGCTCGGCAATGCAGGGATCAGTCTGGCCCGTCTGCTGGCAAGCGTTGCGGCTGCCGCGGCGGTGGCGGTGCCGCTCGGGCTGCTGATGGGCCGCAGCCGGCTCTGGAACGATCTGCTCGAACTGCCGGTGGAGATCCTGCGGCCGATAGCCGGCATCGCCTGGATACCGCTTGCGCTCTACATGTTCGGCATCGGCCATCGGCTGCCGCTGTTCATCATGTTCTATACCGCCTTCTTCCCGCTGCTGATCGGCACCGCCGCGGGCGCCGCCGCCGTCGACAGGCGGCTCGTCGCGGCGGCCAGCACGATGGGCCTGTCTGGGCGGGCGATCATGCGGCGCGTCATCGTTCCGGCGGCGCTGCCGGCGATCCTGGTCTCGGCACGGCTTGCGGTGGCGGCCTCGTGGACCGCCGTCGTCGCTGCCGAACTGGTAGGAGCGCCGAACGGCCTCGGCTACGCCATCGAATACTACCGCAGCATGCTGTCGACGCCGACGGTGATGGCTTTCATCGTCGCGATCGGCCTGCTCGGCTTCCTGACGGACAAGGGGTTGCGCTGGCTCTCGGATGTCTTGACCCCGTGGGCGCGGACGGAGGTGGCGCGATGAACAGGCTTGCGCTTCGCCTCATCGTTCCGGTGCTGCTGCTGGTCGTCTGGGAAGCTCTCGCCTCCGGCTCCGCCCAGGCGCCGCGTCCCAGCACGGTGGCCGAAACGGCCATTTCCATGCTGCGCGACGGCGATCTCGTGGCCGGTCTCGCCACCAGCCTCGGACGGGTCTTCGCCGGCTTCGCGGCGGCGGCCCTGTTGGCGATCCCGCTTGGCATCGCCATGGGCAGCATGCCGGCCGTCGAGCGCAATCTCGATCCGCTGGTCGAGACCTTCCGGCCGATAGCGGCACTTGCCATCTTGCCCCTGGTTATCCTCTGGTTGGGCTCGGGCTCCGGGGCAGCTGTCGCCATCGTTGCCTATGCCGCCTTCTTCCCGATCCTGATCAACACCATCTCGGGCGTGAAGCGTATCGAGCCCAGTCTGATGCGCGCCGCGCTGACCATGGGGCTGGCGCCGCTGACGCGGATGCGGGTGGTGCTGCTGCCGGCCGCCTTGCCATCCATTCTGGTCGGCATGCGCATCGGCCTCGGCATCGCCTGGACGGCGATCATTGCCGCCGAACTTGCGGTCGGCGCCAAGTCCGGCAGCAGCGGCGGCATCGGCCAGATGATGTTCGTCTTCTACGCCTATTCGATCAACCTCAACGGCATGGTGGTCTGCATGATCGCGGTCGGCATCGTGGCCTTCGCGCTCGACCGCATCCTGCGTGCCGCACTCGCCTTCGCCGTGCCGTGGAGCCAGCCATGAGCGATGCCAAGATCCGCCTCGACGGCGTCAGCAAATCCTTCGGGGAATCTGCCTCCGTGGTGGCGGTCGACAGCCTGTCGCTGGACATCAAGGCCGGCGAGTTCATGGCTATCGTCGGCCCATCCGGATGCGGCAAGACGACCGTTCTCAACATGCTCGCCGGCCTCGACAGGCCGACGTCGGGTACGATGAGCCTGAACGGCAGGCCGATCGAAGGACCGGGGGCCGAACGCGGCGTGATGTTCCAGGACTATGCCCTGTTTCCCTGGCGCACCGTGCGCGGCAATGTCGAGTTCGGATTGATCTATGGGCCGGCCGGGCGAGGGCTTTCGCCCGCGCAGCGCGCCGACCGCGTCAACCGCACCGTCGAAATGGTCGGCCTGACCGGCTCCGAGGACAAGTACCCGCACCAGCTATCGGGCGGCATGCGCCAGCGCGTGGCACTGGCGCGCCTGATGGCGAACGAGCCGGAAATCCTGCTGATGGACGAACCGCTAGCGGCGCTGGACGCGCAGACCCGCGTCATCCTGCAAGACGAATTGCTGCGCATCTGGGGGCAGGACCGCCCCGCTGCCGAGCGGCGGACGGTCGTCTTCATCACGCACGCCATAGACGAGGCGGTGTTCCTGGCCGACCGGGTCGCGGTGCTAAGCAGCCATCCGGGTCGCCTGAAGCAGGTCATCGACATCGACCTGCCCAGGCCGCGCGGCGACGAGACGCGGCGCTCCGGCGATTTCGCCAGGCTCAGCCAATCGATCTGGGAACTGATCCGCGAAGAGGCTTACCGCGCAACGATGAACTGAAACGACAACAGGGAGAGGATTGTCATGAGGAAACTTCTGGAAACCGCATTCAACCGACGCGCAGTCCTGAGTGGTGCCGCGGCTGCCGCGCTGGCCATGCCATCGATCGTGCGGGCGCAGGACCGCAAGCCGGCCAAGGTCTCAATCGGCCGCCAGCCCTACGCGGCCGGCAACTCGCCGCTGACGCAACGCATGATCAACGAAAAGCTGCTCGAGAAGGCGGCCGCCGAACTCGGCTACGACCTGACAGTCGACTGGCGCGACTATCCTTCCGCGCTGCCGATGGTGGAGGCTTTCGTCTCCGGCGATCTCGACATCGGCATGTGGGGCAACACGCCGATCGTGCGGCTGCTTTCGCAGGCGCAGCCGATCAACATCCTCACCGTCGGCGAGGGCCACATGCGCATGGTGCTGGCGACCCGCAAGGGCTCCGCTATCAAGAACATCGGCGACCTCAAGGGCAAGACCGTCGGCGCGCTTGTCGGCGGCGACCCCTACAACGCGCTCTCGCAAATGCTGCTGCAGGAACTGGGCGACGCCGACCCGCGCGCCTTCGGCATCAACATCGTCAACACGCCGACCCAAGCCGTTGCCGCGTCCCTCCCGGAGGGCATGGACGCGTCGGTGGTGATCTACCCGGCCTTCCTCAAGGCGAATGCCGAAACCGGCCTCACCGGGATCATGAATTCGTTCGGCTATACCGAGGCCGGCTACAGCGGACCCGCGGGCGAGGGCGAAGGCCACATGCTGCCCGGCGTCAAGAAGTCGAAATTCTACCCCGACGGCTACTATTTGCACCGTTCCTTCTGGATCTGCAGCGACCGCATCGTCGGCGACGATGCCGCGCTCGGCCAGGCCTTCCTGACGGCCGCGCAACGCGCGCTTGCCGATCTCCAGAAGATCGACCCGCGGGAGATCTCGCAGTCAGTTGTCAAATATTGGGGGCTCGATCCTGCGCTGGGCGCCAAGGTCATCGGCGACGAGGTGCTTTTCCAGCGCGGCTGGATCTGGCCGACCGAAGGCGATGCGGCGGCGATCAGCCAGATCTCCCAGTTCATGGTTGCCGGCAAGATGATTCCTGAGGCGCTGAGCTGGGACCAGGTCAAGGCCGCCTTCGGCAAGGCGGCGCCGCTGCTTCAGAAAGCCTATGAGGGCACGGGCAAGGTGCCGGACGAAAGCGGCTTCACCGACAAGAATGCCAAGGATCTGCGTGGCCTGCCGGCATGGCAGCTCGACCAGTGGAAAGTGCCGTCCTGAGGAGTTCGGGGGGCACGCGCATTCGCAGCAGAGTCATTCAGGGAAGGAAGTTGATCCATGACGTCAGTCGGTTTTGTCGGACTTGGAACCATGGGCGCACCCATGGCCCGCAACGTGCTCAAGGCAGGACATGCGCTGACGGTCTTCGACCTCAACCCCGTGGCGGTGAAAAAACTCGTCGACGCCGGCGCCCGGGCGGCGGCGTCGCCGCGCGAGGTTGCGCAGCAATCGGAAATCGTCATCACCATGCTGCCGGATGCGCCTGATGTGGAGGCCGCCGTGCTCGGTGCCGACGGCATCGGGCATGGCCTCAGGGCCGGCAGCCTCTATATCGACATGAGCACGATCGACCCGCAGACCACCCAGCGTATCGGCGCATGGCTGGCGCAACGCGGCGTGGACATGATCGACAGCCCTGTTGGCAAGACGGTGGAGCACGCCATCGCCGGAACCTCGACGCTGATGATCGGCGGCGATGCCGCCGTGCTGGAGCGCGCGCGCCCGATCCTGTCGAGCATGGGGGCCGACCTCATCCATTGCGGCGGGCTCGGCATGGGGCAGGCAATGAAGCTCACCAACAACCTGCTGGCCAGCGTGCTGATAACGGCCAGCTCCGAGGCGCTGGTCGCCGGCGCCAAGGCGGGCCTGACGCTCGACACCATGATCAACGTGCTGAAGACGACGATGGCCTGGAACCAGCAATTGGCGGTGGCGATGCACAATCGCGCGCTCAAGGGCGACTTCGAGCCAGGCTTCATGGTCAAGCTCGCCCACAAGGATTGCCGGCTTGCCCTGGCGATGAATGATGCGCTCGGCGTCGAGACGCCGGTCGGGGGCGCCACGCTTGCCGTGCTCAGGGAGGCGATGGACGCCGGCATGGCCGGCAAGGATGTTGGCGCCGTGCTGAAGTTGCGCGAAGACGCGACCGGCGTCCAGGTCCGGCTTGCCGGCGCATGACCAAGCCTGGAGCCATAGTGCTGCACGCTGACGACGACGTGGCTGTCCTCGTGGAACCGGTCGAGGCAGGCGCCGAAGTGACGACGCGAGGCGCCCGCGAGGGGGTTGTCCTCAAGGCCGGCGCCGCGTTGCAAGCCGGTCATAAGCTGGCGTTGCACGACCTGGCCGCCGGCTCCACCATACGCAAATACGGCGAGGCGATCGGCCGCCTGACGGCTGCCGTGGCGGCCGGCGACCACGTCCACGTGCACAATCTGCAAAGCCTGCGCGGACGCTGACGCTGGGTCAGCACCCGAACAGGGCCAGACCTTATCGATCGACTATGGCCACGCCGTCCTCGCGGTTGCCTCCCGGCCGGTTCACTGCCACATATCGCAACATCATTCGTTCGATATGAGGTTCTTCATGTCCCCCGACAGCCGTCTGCCGGCACGTGCCCTTGCTCCTCGCCGCCATGACGAGATCCTGAGGCGCCTGGGTGCCCAGGGCTCGGTCAGCGTCGCCGAACTGGCCGGCTTTTTCGACGTCTCGCGCGAGACCATCCGCCGCGACCTGAAGCTGCTTTCAGACCAGGGACGGCTCGGCATCGTGCATGGCGGCGCCGCTCGCTTCGAGCCGAGCGAGCCGGCGATGGGCCTGCGCAGCCGGGAGAATGCGCGTGGCAAGGCGGCGATCGGCAGGGCGGCGGCCGGCCTTGTCAGCAGCGGTATGGTGGTGTTCCTCGATTCCGGCACCACCACCTTGGCCGTCGCGCAGGCCATGAACGACCTGCGCGATCTCACCATCTGCACGACCAGCCTGAAGATTGCACTGCATCTGTGCCATGTGCCCGGCATGCGCGTGCACATACTGGGCGGTGAAGTCGACCCAGGCGAGGAGGCCGCTTCCGGCATCGATGCGCTCGATGCAATGGCGCGCTTTCGCGTCGACATCGCCTTTCTCGGCGGCGGCGCGTTGTCGCCGAATGGCGAGGTGACCGATTTCACCAGGGCCGGTGCCGAGCAGCGCGGCCGCATGATCGCGCTCGCCGGCAAAACCTATTTCGTCCTCGACAGCAGCAAGTTCGGCAAGCTGACGCCGCTCAGGATTCCGAATTTCGACCGCGCCGCCGGCGTTATCGTCGACGCCCGGCCGCAAACTGCGCTTGCCGACGCGCTTTTACAAAAAGGGCCGGAACTGATCATCGCATCTTGATGTGATATTTTGTGACTTTTTGGCTTGATATTTGACTTTCCTGTGTTAGCTTGCCGACCATCCCTCAAGATGGCGGAACCCCTCATGGCACATGAATTTCCCACGCAGGCACGCGTCGTGATCGTCGGCGGCGGCATCATCGGCTGCTCCGTCGCTTATCACCTGACGAAGCTTGGCTGGGCCGACGTCGTCCTGCTTGAACAGGGGCAGCTCAGCGGCGGCACCACCTGGCATGCCGCGGGCCTGGTCGGGCAATTGCGCAGCCATTCCAACATGACCAGCCTGATCAGGTACTCCACTCAACTCTATGGCGAACTGGAGGCCGAGACCGGTCTCGCGACCGGCTGGAAGAATTGCGGCTCGCTGTCGGTGGCGCGCACCGCCGACCGCATGACGGTGCTGAAGCGCACGGCTGCGTCGGCGCGTGCGCAAGGGGTTGAGATCGATGTCATCTCGCCGAGCGAAGCCGGCGATCTGTGGCCGGTCATGGCGACGGACGATCTGGTCGGCGCGGTCTGGCTGCCTGGCGACGGCAAGGCCAATCCGACCGATCTCACGCAATCGCTCGCCAAGGGCGCGCGCAATCGCGGCGCGAGGATATTCGAGCGCGTCAAGGTCACCGGCATCACGGTGAGAAACGGCGTCGCCTGCGGTGTCGAGACCGACCGTGGCGACATCGCCGCCGAGATCGTCGTCAACTGCGCCGGCCAGTGGGCGCGTAAGGTCGGGCTGATGTGCGGTGTTTCGGTGCCGCTGCATTCGGCCGAGCACATGTACATCGTCACGGGCCGGATCGAGGGTGTGCATCCGGACCTGCCCGTCATGCGCGATCCGGACGGCTTCATCTATTTCAAGGAAGAGGTCGGCGGGCTGGTCATGGGCGGCTTCGAACCGCATGCCAAGCCGTGGGGCATGAACGGCATCCCCGAGAATTTCGAGTTCGCGCTGCTGCCGGACGATTGGGATCAGTTCGAGATTCTGATGGAAAACGCGCTGGTGCGCGTGCCGCAACTGGCGCAAGCCGAGGTCAAGAAGTTCTACAACGGTCCCGAAAGCTTTACGCCCGACAACAATTTTCTCCTCGGCGAGGCGCCGGAGCTGAAGAATTTCTATGTTGGCGCCGGCTTTAACTCGATGGGCATCGCCAGCGCCGGCGGTGCCGGCAAGGCGCTGGCCGAGTGGATCGTCAACGGCGCGCCGACCATGGATTTGTGGCCTGTCGATATCAGGCGCTTCGCCGCCTTCAACAACAATCCGCGCTGGCTGCATGATCGCGTCAAGGAGACGCTCGGTTTGCATTACGCCATGCCGTGGCCGAACCGCGAGCTGGACACCGCCCGACCCTTCCGCCGCTCGCCGCTCTACGACCGGCTGGCCGCCAGGGGCGCCTGCTTCGGTTCCAAGATGGGCTGGGAGCGCGCCAACTGGTTCGCGGCCCCGGGAGAGAGGGCCGGGAACGATTATGCCTTCGGCCGCCAGAACTGGCATGAGGCAGTCAAGCGCGAAATGAAGGCGACGCGCGAGGCTGTTGCCGTATTCGACCAGACCTCTTTCGCCAAGCTTCTCGTGCAGGGCCGCGACGCCTGTGCCCTGCTCAACCGCATCTGCGCCGGCAATGTCGATGTACCGGTCGGTACATCCGTTTACACGGGCGTGCTCAACGCGCGCGGCGGGTACGAAAGCGATCTCACCGTAATGCGACTTGGTGCGCAAAAATTCCTCATCGTCACCGGTTCGGCGCAAGCGGTCCACGACGCCGACTGGATCGCCAGGAACATCCCACCGGACGCACATGCCATCGTGACCGACGTCACCTCGTCCTACGCGGTGCTGGCGCTGATGGGGCCGCGCTCGCGCGATCTCCTGGGCAAATTGTCGTCGGCCGATCTTTCCAACGCCGGCTTCCCCTTCGCCACCATCCGCGAGATCGATATCGGCTACGCTACCGCCTACGCCAACCGCATGACCTATGTCGGCGAGCTCGGCTGGGAGCTGATCGTGCCGACGGAATTCGCCGTCGGCGTCTACGAGGCGCTGCACGAGGCTGGCGGCGAATTCGGCCTCCTGGACGCCGGCTACTACGCGCTTGATGCCTTGCGCATCGAAAAGGGTTTTCGCGCCTGGGGCCGTGAGTTGACGCCTGACATTACCCCCTGGCAGGCGGGGCTTGGCTTCGCCGTCGCCATGGACAAACCGGGTGGCTTCATCGGCCGTGACGCGCTGGTCGAGGCCAAGCCGTCGACGGCGCCAGCAAAACGCATCGTACTGTTCACGCTCGACCATGCCGAGCCGATGCTGTGGGGCGGCGAGCTGATCCTGCGCGACGGCAAGCCCGTCGGCGAGGTCCGCTCGGCCGCCTACGGTCACACGCTTGGCCGCTCGGTGGCGCTCGGGCTGATCGAGAACGAGACGGGCGTCGACGCTGCGTTTCTGGCTAGCGGCCGTTTCGAGATCGATCTTGCCGGCGTTCGCCACGCGGCCACGGCACATTTGCGCACCCCTTACGATCCGAAGTCGGAACGGGTGAAAGCGGATGTGGAGGAGATCAGGGCCGCCGCCTAATCCGCCGACATCGAACGCGCCATGTCGAGGAAGGCGCGCACCAGCTTGCCGCCGCTGCGTTCGCGCAGGCAGATCAGCGCTTCGTCCATCAACGTCTCAGGCGCGTCGAGCGCGATCGCTACCAGCCGCGAATCCTGGCCGAATTCGGCCGCCGAGACAAAGCCGATGCCGGCACCCGAGGCGACGATCTCGCGGACGGCTTCACGGCCTTCCGCCTCGATCACCGGCCTGAGTTCGACCTTCGATGCCGCGGCCAGATCCTCGAGCTTCTGGCGCGTCTTGGAGCCGCGCTCCCGCATGACCAGCGATTCCTGCGCGAGTTGCTTGAGGCTCAATGATTTCTTGCCCGACAGCGGATGATCGACGGACGCAAAAGCGATGATCGGCGTCGAATTGAGTTTCAGCACCTCGAAGTCGCGTCCGGTCGGCACCTCGCCCAGCACGCCGATGTCGGCATCATAGCTGTAGAGGCTGCTGATTACCGTCTCGGTGTTGCCGGCGCGCAGCGAAACCTGGACGCCGGGATAGCGCGCGCGAAAACTGCCGAGGATGTGAAGCAGATGATGCGCGGCGTCGGCGACGATGCGCAGCGTGCCGGAGCGCAGGGCGCGCGATTCCGTCAGAAGCTCGAGCGCCTGCTGCTCGGTGTCGAACATGCGGTGGGTAATTTCGAGCAGCTTCTGGCCCGAATGGGTCAGCGTGACCTGCTTCTTGTTCCGGTTGAACAGCAGCACGTCATATTCTTCCTCGAGCTTGCGCACCTGGTCCGAAATTGCCGGCTGCGTCAGGAACAGCGCTTCCGCGGCACGTGAAAACCCGCCTGATATCGCCACCTGGTGAAAGGCTCGCAATTGAACGTAGCGCATGTTCTCACCTTTCTAGATCCGAGTTCCGGCCGCCAACCTATCATAAGCCTCGCAGGCAAAAAGGCATGAAGGAACGATTCTTCTTATATCTGGGGAGGATCGCCCACGGTCACGCACGTGTCATGGATACCACGCAGGCTGCGCTCGGCTGGAGGCGCGATTATCCCGCCGGGCAATAATTCGACTGCAAGCCAGATCATCGGGTGAGCTTATACATCAATACAAAATAACGATTTTACAAATACGTCGTTCCAGCCAAGAATGGCCCCACATAAAAAGCAGCGGAGGACACTATGCTCGCCGAGACGAAATTTGCCGCGGAGCCGTTGGCCGGTCCGGCGCTGGGCGAGCCGTACCTGCTGACGCCGGGGCCGCTCACCACCTCCTATCCGGTCAAGCAGGCGATGCTGCGCGACTGGGGATCCTGGGACGGCGATTTCCGCGCCATGACGTCAGACATGCGCCGCCGCCTGCTGGCGCTGACCGGCGATGCGAAAGGCGAATTCGACTGTGTGCCGATGCAAGGCAGCGGCTCCTTCTGCGTCGAGGCGATGCTGGGTTCGTTCGTGCCGAAGGACGGCAAGGTTCTGGTCCTGGCCAATGGCGCCTACGGCCTGCGCGCGGCCCAGACCATGCAGTATCTCGGCCGCGCCTATACGCTGATCGACAAGGGCGACTACCTGCCGCCGCGCGGCGACGAGGTGGCCGCCGCCCTCGAGGCCGATCCTGCCATCACGCATGTGATCGCCATCCATTGCGAGACCAGTTCCGGCATCCTCAACCCCGTCGCCGAGATTGCCGAAGCCGTCCATGCCAAGGGCCGCAAGCTGCTGGTGGATTCCATGAGCGCCTTCGGCGCCATCGCGCTCGACGTGAACGAGATCCGCTACGAGGCGATGGTCTCGTCCGCCAACAAGTGCATCGAGGGCGTGCCGGGCTTCGGCTTCATCATCGCCCGCAAGAGCGAATTGGAAGCCGCCAAGGGCCGCAGCCATTCGCTGTCGCTCGACGTCCATGCGCAGTGGGCGCATATGAACAAGACCGGGCAGTGGCGCTACACTCCGCCGACCCATGTCGTCGCCGCCTTCCTCGAAGCGCTTCGCCAGCACGAGGCCGAGGGCGGCGTTGCCGGCCGCGGCGCCCGCTACACCAGGAACCGCGACGTGATGGTGGCCGGCATGCGCGAGCTCGGCTTCGAGACTTTGCTCAGGGATCGCTGGCTGTCGCCGATCATCGTCACCTTCTTCAACCCGGCCCACGCCAACTTCGCCTTCGACCGCTTCTACGAGCTGATGAAGGACAAGGGCTTCATCATCTATCCGGGCAAGCTGACCGTCGTCGATAGCTTCCGTATCGGCTGCATCGGCCAGATGGACGAACATGTCATGCGCCGCGTCGTAGAGGCGGCGGCGCAGTCGCTGAAGGAGATGGACGTCGACACCGCCGCTCCTCCCGCCGCGGCAATCGCCGAGCGCGCCAAACTCGCCGCCTGAAGCGGCAGAATTTTTGAGGATTTCGATGAACCAGATGTCTCCCATCAACGTCGCGGTCAACGGCCGCACCTACGCCTGGCCACGTGTGCCGGCCATCGCCATCTGCCTCGACGGCTGCGAGCCGGCCTATCTCGACGAAGCCATCAAGGCCGGGCTGATGCCGGCGCTGGTCAGGATCAAGCAGAAAGGCACGGTGCGTTTTGCGCATTCTGTCATTCCGAGCTTCACCAACCCCAACAATCTGTCGATAGCCACAGGCCGCCCGCCCTCGGTGCACGGCATTTGCGGCAACTACCTCTACGAGCGCGAAACCGGCAAGGAAGTGATGATGAACGACCCGCGCTTCCTGCGCGCGCCCACCATCTTCCAGGCCTTCTACGATGCCGGCGCCAAGGTCGCGGTGGTCACCGCCAAGGACAAATTGCGTGCGCTGCTCGGCAAGGGCCTCGCCTTCGACGACGGCCGCGCGCTGTGCTTCTCGGCCGAAAAATCCGACACCACCACCAAGGCCGAGCACGGCATCAACAATGCCTCGAAGCATTTTGGACTGCCGGTACCGGAAGTCTATTCGGCCGAACTGTCGGAATTCGTCTTCGCCGCCGGCGTCCAGCTGCTGAAGGAATTCCGCCCCGACATCATGTATCTGACCACCACCGACTATGTGCAGCACAAATACGCGCCCGGCGTGCCCCAGGCCAACGCCTTCTACGAGATGTTCGACAAGTACCTGGCCGAGCTTGATGCGCTGGGCGCGGCAATCGTGGTGACCGCCGACCATGGCATGAAGCCCAAGCACAAGCAGGATGGTTCGCCTGACGTCGTCTATGTCCAGGACCTGCTCGACGAATGGCTGGGCAAGGATGCCGCGCGCGTCATTCTGCCGATCACAGATCCCTATGTCGTGCATCACGGCGCGCTCGGCTCGTTCGCCACCGCCTACCTTCCTGACGGCGCCGATCAGGCCGACATCATGGCGCGGCTGGCGAAGATCGACGGCATCATGCTGGTTGTCGACAGCCCGACCGCCTGCGAGCGTTTCGAACTGCCGGCCGACCGCATCGGCGACATCGTGCTGATCTCGACGCAGAACAAGACCATCGGCACCTCGGAACACCGCCACGACCTGGCAGCCCTCAACGAGCCGCTGCGCTCGCATGGCGGGCTGACCGAGCAGGAGGTGCCGTTCATCGTCAACCGCGTGCTGCCCGATTTGCCTGATGAGCCCGTGCTGAGGAACTTCGACGCGTTCTACTACGCGACGATGGCGGCCGCGCAGGCTTGATCTCGAGCGTGATTGTCGACCCCCCACTCCGCCGAGCTTCGCTCGGCACCTCTCCCCCGATCGACGGGGGAGAGGAAAGGCGCCAGGGCTAGCGGCGGCTTAGCCCGGAAACGTGGTGGCGCCGACCTCACCTGATTTCCTCTCCCCCGTCGATCGGGGGAGAGGTGGCCCGAAGGGCCGGAGTGGGGGTCGACAATCCGTTGCACCACTTTCTCCTTCGAATTGCTGGAACGGAACCGATGACCAAGCTCGATACTTCGATCAAAGTCCGCCACGAACCGATGCGCATAGCTGGTCGCAAGGTCGACGCCGACGGCGTCGTTCCTGTCCACTACCCCTATACCAATGCCGTTATCGGCACCGTGCCCGCCGGCCGCGCCGAGCATGCCCGCCAGGCCTTCGAGATCGCCGCCGGCTACAGGTCGAAGCTGACGCGCTACGAGCGCCAGCAGAT
Organism: Mesorhizobium sp. B2-1-3; assembly: GCF_006442495.1. Classification (NCBI taxonomy): domain Bacteria; kingdom Pseudomonadati; phylum Pseudomonadota; class Alphaproteobacteria; order Hyphomicrobiales; family Phyllobacteriaceae; genus Mesorhizobium; species Mesorhizobium sp. B2-1-3. The sequence goes on along the minus strand of NZ_VFWL01000004.1, from coordinate 164,610 downwards.
CCTGTTCCGCACGGCGGAAAAACTGGCGTCGCGCCGGGAAGAAATATCTGATCTCATTACGCTCGAGCTCGGCATCTCCAAGACGGATTCGCTCTATGAGGTCGGCCGCGCCTATGACGTGTTCACATTGTCGGCGCAGATGTGCATCCAGGATGACGGCCAGATCTTCTCCTGCGATCTCACCCCGCACGGCAAGGCGCGCAAGATCTTCACCACGCGCGAGCCGCTGAAGGCGATCTCGGCGATCACCCCGTTCAACCATCCGCTCAACATGGTCTCGCACAAGGTGGCGCCGGCGATCGCCACCAACAATTGCGTGGTGGTCAAGCCGACCGAACTGACGCCGATGACGGCGCTGCTTTTGGCCGACATCCTCTACGAAGCCGGCCTGCCGCCGGAAATGCTCTCGGTGGTGACCGGCTGGCCGGCCGACATTGGCAACGAGATGATCACCAACGACAATATCGACCTGATCACCTTTACCGGCGGCGTGCCGGTCGGCAAGATGATCGCCCGCACCGCCGGCTACAAGCGCCAGGTGCTGGAGCTCGGCGGCAACGATCCGCTGATCGTCCTCAACGATCTCTCGGACGACGATCTGGCCAGGGCCGCGGATCTCGCCGTCGCCGGCGCCACGAAGAACTCCGGCCAGCGCTGCACGGCGGTCAAGCGCATCCTTGTCCAGGAAAGCGTCGCCGACCGCTTCGTGCCGCTGGTGCTGGAGCGGGCCAGGAAGATCCGCTTCGGCGACCCCATGGACCGCACGACAGATCTTGGCACCGTCGTGCACGAGAAGGCGGCGGCACTCTTCGAAGCCCGGGTCCACATGGCCGCCGGGCAGGGCGCCGAAATCCTCTACAATCCGGGCCGGCAAGGCGCGCTGCTGCCGCCGATCGTCGTCGATCGCGTGCCGCACACATCCGAACTGGTGATGGAAGAGACCTTCGGCCCGATCATCCCGATCGTGCGCGCACCGGACGATGACGAGGCGCTGATCAGGCTCTCCAACTCGACCGCCTTCGGCCTGTCGTCGGGCGTCTGCACCAACTCGTTTCCGCGCATGCAGAAATACATCACCGGCCTTGAGGTCGGCACCGTCAACATCTGGGAAGTGCCGGGCTACCGCATCGAGATGTCGCCGTTCGGCGGCATCAAGGACAGTGGCAATGGCTACAAGGAAGGCGTCATCGAGGCAATGAAGAGCTATACCAATGTGAAGACGTTTTCGCTGCCCTGGTCCTGACCGGACGACTCGGCTGACAGAATAACCGAGGGAGCGTTCCACGCTCCCTCATTCGCGTTTCGGAGATGGTTATGGCCGCGATCAAAGAGCTTGTGCATACCGAGGGCGATTCCAACACCACGGCGGCCCGCAGCCGCTGGGATTCCGGCCAGGACGATCCACGCATCCGCGGGCTGCTTGACCGCGACGCTTCGGCCTTCATGCACCAGAGCCTGTCCAGCCCTTGTCTTTCGACGATCGCTAAGGCCGAAGGCATCTGGATCGAGGACACCGCCGGCCGCCGTTTCATGGATTTCCACGGCAACAGCGTGCACCATCTCGGCTATGGCCATCCGAAGCTGGTCGCCGCGATCAAGAAACAGCTCGACGATCTCTGTTTTGCGCCGCGCCGCTTCACCTGCGAACCCGCTGTCGAACTGGCCGAGAAATTGGCCGAGTTGGCGCCCGGCGATCTCGGCAAGGTGCTGTTCACGACAGGCGGTTCCGACGCCATCGAGGTGGCGCTGAAGATCGCGCGCGCCGCGACCGGCCGCTTCAAGACGGTTTCGTTCTGGGATGCCTTTCATGGCGCTGGCTTCGGTGCCGCAAGCGTCGGCGGCGAAGCGACCTTCCGTTCCCATATCGCCGGCCCGATGATGACCGGCACCGAACATGTCGCGCCCTGGGACGGCTACCGCTGTCCTTACGGCCACGGCACCCTGGAAGCCTCCGGGCTCGCCTGCGCCAACATGATCGCCTATGTGCTCGGTCGCGAACAGGATGTGGCCGCGGTCGTCGCCGAGCCGATGCGGGCAACGCCCAACCCGCCGCCGCCCGGTTTCTGGAATCGGGTGCGCGAGGCCTGCGACCGGCACGGCACGCTGCTGATCTTCGACGAGATCCCGACCGGCCTTGGCAAGACCGGAAAATTCTTCGCCCATGAGCATGACGGCGTGACGCCGGACATCGTCGTTCTCGGCAAGTCGCTCGGCGGCGGCATCCTGCCGATCGCCGCTGTCATCGCCCGCCGCGATCTCGACGTCACCGGCGGTTTTGCCATCGGTCACTACACCCACGAGAAGAACCCGGTGACGACGCGCGCGGCGCTGACGACGATCGATATCATCCTGGAAGAAGGACTGGTCGAGCGTGCGGCCGAGCTTGGCCGGCATATGCTGGGACGCATGCAGGATCTGATGGGGCGTTCGCCCCATGTCGGCGATGTCAGGGGCAGGGGACTGATGGTCGGCGTCGAACTTGTCGAGGACCGTACCTCGCGCCAGCCCGCGCGCGATCTTGCCGAACGCGTCTTCTATGCCTGCCTCGAACGGGGGCTGAGCTTCAAGGTCAGCCACGGCAACGTGCTGACGCTGTCGCCGCCGCTGGTGATTTCGAAAGCCGATCTCGACCGTGCGCTCGATATCGTCGAACGCGCCGTGCTGGCGGCCTGACCGTGAAGGCCGTCCGCACCGACCGCGAGCTCGAATGCCCAGGCATCGATGCCGGCTTGCGGGCAAGGGGTGTCGAGCTGGTGACGCTGCCGGACGGCATTTCCGAGGCGGAGCTCAAAGCCGCGGTCGCCGACGCCGATCTGCTCTTGATGTGCTACACGCCAGTCACTGCGGAGGTGATCGACGCGGCGCCCAGGTTGAAGGGCATCGTCAAATATGGCGTCGGTATCGACGCCATCGATATCCCCGCTGCCATGCGGCGCGGTATCCCCGTCGTCAACGTGCCCGAATATGCCGAGGAAACCGTCGCCGAAGGTGCTTTCGCCATGATGGTCGCCCTGGCCAAGCGGCTGCCCGCCATCACCGCGGCGGTATCGCGCGATGGCTGGATCTGGCCCGAGCCGCGCTGGCTGGGCCGCGACATTTCAGGCGCCACGCTCGGGATCGTCGGTTGTGGCAAAATCGGCCGCAGCATGGCGCGCATGGCCGGCCAGGGATTTCATGCGCGGCTTCTTGGCTTCGATCCCGGTGTCGACGCCGAAACGATGCGCGCCGCCGGCATCGAAAAAGCCGACGACCTCCAGGCAATGCTTCGCGCCTGCGACTTCGTCTCAATCCATTGCGTGCTGAACGACAGCACGCGCGGCCTGATCGGCAAGGCTGAACTCGCCTGTCTCAAGCCCTCCGCCATCATCGTCAACGTCTCGCGCGGCGCGCTCATCGACGAGGCGGCCCTTGTCGAGGCGATCGTTTCCGAGCGCATCGGCGGCGCCGGGCTCGACGTCTATTCGGTCGAGCCGCTGGCCAAATCGGGCCATCCGATGGGCGCGCTTTTCGGCCGCGACGACGTCATCCTGTTCCCGCACCTCACCTTCTTTACGCATCAGGCGATGCGCCGGCTCGAGGACGACACGCTCGCGCGCTGCTTTGAGATTCTCGACGGCCGGCCGGTGACCGTGCGCTCGTCCGACCCGCGGTTGCGGGCGCAGACTTCTGGCGTTTCATTCGTCTGATCACCACCTGCTCGAACGCTTCGACGGCCTGCCCTGAGCAGGTCGAAACATGTTCACGACATGACTGCGACGGTTCCATGACAACTATCAGACGAAGTTTGCCTGTCATAAAATAAATAGATTTTACTTATCGATCTCCAATCCCCAGAGTTGCACTTAACGACGACGCTGCCGGCACCCATCGAAGCAGAAGCAGCCGGCGCGGTCGCCACAGTGCATCGCAGAATGTGCCATCAATCAAAAAAGGGGAACTGGACATGAAATCACGCAACGCAACCATGGTCGCGGCTTTCGCCGCGTTGCTGGCGTCGGCTGCCCTCGTCGGACCGGCGATGGCAGATGGCGTCGTCACCATCTACTCCGCCGATGGCCTGCATGACGGCAACGGCAGCTGGTTCGAAACCGAGTTCGCCGCCTTCACCAAGGCCACCGGCATCAAGGTGCAGTATATCGAGGCTGGTTCGGGCGGTGTCGTCGAGCGTGTCGCCAAGGAGAAGTCGAACCCGCAAGCGGACGTGCTGGTGACATTGCCGCCCTTCGTGCAGCGCGCCGCCGCCGGCGGCCTGCTGCAGGATTACAAGCCCGAAGGGGCGGACCAGATCGACGGCGGCACCGACAAATACCGGCCGCTGGTCAACAACTACATGAACTTCATCTACAACAGCGCCGTGCTTTCGGAAGCGCCGAAGAGCTACGACGACCTGCTGGACCCGAAATTCAAGGGCAAGATCCAATACTCGACGCCCGGCCAGGCCGGCGACGGCACCGCTGTCATGCTGCAGATCATCCATGCCTTCGGCGGCGAGGATGCAGGTTTCGAGTTCATGAAGAAATTGCAGGACAACAATGTCGGCCCCTCCGCTTCGACCGGCAAGCTGACGGCGCTGGTCAACAAGGGCGAGCTGCATGTCGCCAACGGCGATTTGCAGATGAACATGTCGCAAATGGCCGACAATCCCAATATCAAGGTGTTCTGGCCGGCGGGGCCTGACGGCGTGCGCTCCACCTTTGCGCTGCCCTATGAGATCGGCCTGGTAACCGGCGCGCCCAATGCCGACAACGGCAAGAAGCTGATCGACTTCCTGCTCTCAAAGGAAGCTCAGTCGAAGGTCAGTTCCGTGGCTCTTGGCCTGCCGGCCCGCAAGGATGTGACGCCGAACGACGCCAATTTCGCGAAGGCGCAAGAGGCGATGAAGGGCCTGACCATCTGGTCGCCGAACTGGGATGACGCTCTGGCCAAGCTGCCTGACTACGTCAAGCGGTGGAACGAAGCGACCGGAAGTTGATCCCTGCCAATCCGGAGGACCATGCCATGTCGGCCGCCGCTTTTACTGGGACCAGTGTCATGGACATCGACGCCGCGAAGGTTCGCGGCGCCGGCTCCAACGTCCATTTCGACAAGGTTGTTGTCGCCTATGGCGCTCACGTCGTCTTGCATCCGCTGACCCTGGATATTGCTCCCGGCGAGATCCTGGCGATGATCGGCCCGTCCGGCTCCGGCAAGACCACCGCCTTGCGGGCGGTGGCCGGCTTCGTGCGGCCGAGAAGCGGACGAATCCGCATTGGCGCGACGGATGTGACCGATCTGCCGCCTTATGAGCGCGGGCTCGGCATGGTGGTCCAGAACTACGCGCTGTTTCCGCATATGCGGGTCGAGGACAACGTCGCCTTCGGCCTCAGGGCTCAGGGCGCCGACAAGGCGCTGATCGCCGAGCGGGTCAAGGATGCGCTCGGTACCGTCGGCATGGCTGCCTATGCAGGACGTTATCCGCGCGAGCTTTCCGGCGGCCAGCAGCAGCGTGTCGCGATTGCGCGCGCTCTTGCCGTGCGGCCCCGCGTGCTGCTGCTTGACGAGCCGCTTTCGGCGCTGGACGCACAGATCCGCCGCAATATGGTCGAGGAGATCGCCAGGCTGCACCGCAGCCTGCCGGGCCTGACGATCCTCTATGTCACTCACGACCAGACAGAGGCGCTCACCCTCGCCGACAAGATCGCCATCATGCGCGACGGCTCGGTCTGTTCGCATGGACCGACGACCGAGCTCTACCGCCGTCCGCCCAACCGCTTCACCGCCGAGTTCCTCGGCCGCGCCAATCTACTGCCGGTCACCATTGCCGAGGCTGCCGGCTCCAAGGGTTTTGCCGCGGCAAGGCATGGCGACGCGGTGCTGATGGGCACCGGCCGTGACGAGAAGGTCGGCGACAAGAGCCTGCTTTGTATCAGGCCCCAGCACCTCAGCCTGACGGCCGATGGCGACCATACCAACCGCATTGTCGGCACGCTCCTGGAGGTGCACTGGCAAGGCGAACTCACCCATCTCGTGCTCGATGTCGACGGCACGACGGTGCGCGTCTCGGCGACGAGACTGCCGATGGCCCTGCCGGAACCCGGCGCCAAGGTGCCGCTGTTCTTCGCGCCCACCGACACCTCGCTCGTTCCGGAAGACGCCGGTGTCTGAGGCTGTCGCTATCGCCTCGCCAGCGGTCAGGAGAGAGCCTGGCAGATTCTGGATCGTGCCGCCGGCCGCACTCTTGGCCCTGCTGTTCTTCTATCCGCTGGCGCTCATCGCCCGGCAGGCCTTCCTGGACGACAGCGGCGTTGCCAATGTCGCCGAAGTGATCCGCGTCCTGCATTCGCGCTTCTTCCTCAACGCGCTGATCAACACGGTGACGATTTCGGTTACCGCGACTGCCGGGTGCCTGATCGTCGGTCTCGTGCTGGCACTGATCCTGGCCTTCGTTCCGTTCCCCGGCAGCGGCTTCATCGCCAGGCTGATCGACACCTTCATCGCATTGCCGACCTTCCTGGTGACGCTCGCCTTCACCTTCCTCTACGGCTCCGCAGGCATGCTCAACGCAGGGCTGATGGAGACCTTTTCACTGCCGTCGCCGCCCGTCGATTTTCTCTATTCGAGCTGGGGCGTGGTGCTGGCCGAGGTCACTGTCTACACGCCGTTCATCCTGCGGCCGCTGCTTGCCGCCTTCTCGCTGGTGGACCGCGGCCAGATCGAAGCGGCAAGCGTGCTCGGCGCGCGGTCGTTCCGCATCGTGCGCCAAATCATCCTGCCGGCCGCCATCCCGGCGCTCATTGCCGGCGGGAGCCTCTGCCTGCTGCTCACCGTCAACGAGTTCGGCATCGTGCTGTTCATCGGCGCCAAGGGGGTCATCACGCTGCCGCTGCTGATCTATGGCAAGGCGATCCAGGAATCGGCCTATCAGGTCGCCTGCATCATCGCCCTGATCAACATCGCGCTGTCGCTCGGCCTGTTCGGGCTCTATCGTTTCGCAGCCGGCCGGCTGGGGGTCTAGCCATGCTGGTCTGGTCCCGCTCCGGTCGCCTCGTTCTGTGGCTCCTCTTCGCGCTGATCTTCGGTGTGCTGTTCCTGGCGCCGCTTGCGGTCATTCTCCTGTCCAGCCTTACCGGCCAGTGGAACGGGGTGCTGCCGAGCAGCCTGACGACGGAACACTACAGCGACGTCTTGCATGGCGCGGCCGGCGATGCGGTCAAGGCGAGCCTTCTCACCGGTTTTGCAGCCAGCGCGCTGGCGCTGGTCAGCGGCACCTGGGCGGCGCTGTCGCTGCGGGTCCAGGGGCATGCGCTGCGGCGCCTGCTCGGCCTGTTGTTCTTCATCCCCAGCGCCGTGCCTTCGGTCTCCGTCGGCCTTGGCCTGCTGGTCGCCTTCAGCCATCCGCCGCTGCTGCTCAACGGTACGATCGCGATCGTCATGATCGCCCATTTCGTGCTGATCTCAGCCTTCACCTTCGGCAATGTGTCGGCCGGACTGGCGCGACTCTCGCCCGATTTCGAGCAGGTGGCATCGAGCCTCGGCGCGCGGCCGGCCTACCGCCTCTGGCACGTCACCTTGCCTCTGCTCGCACCCTATCTGGTCGCGGCGTTCGGGCTCAGCTTCGCACTGTCGATGGGTGAACTCGGCGCCACCGTGATGGTCTATCCGCCGGGTTGGGTGACGCTGCCGGTGTCGATCTTCAGCCTCACCGACCGAGGCGACATCTTTGCGGGAGCAGCGCTCACCATGATCCTGGTGGTGGCGACCCTGGCGCTGCTGCTCGGTCTGGAGCGCATCACCGCCCGCGCCACGGGATCGTAGCGCTGCCTCAGCCGGGTTTGCGTTCGACGATGTAGATGTGATCCGCGGCCAACACCACTTCGTCGCGCTGGTTGATCACCTCGCAGCGTTCGATCACCCGGCCCGCGGCCGGCCGCTTCGGATCGTCCTCCTTGGCCGCGATGGTGGTGCGCGTGCGGATCGTGTCGCCGATGAACACCGGCTTGATGAAACGCAGCCGATCATAGCCATAGGAGAAGGCAACGGGATTGACGACGCTTGCCGTCAGTCCGATGCCGACCGAGAACACCAGCGTGCCGTGCGCGATGCGCTGACCGAACGGCGTCGTCTTCATGAACTCGGCGTCCATGTGGTGTGGGAAGAAATCGCCGGTGTGTCCGGCATGGACGATGAAGTCGGTCTCGGTAATGGTGCGGCCGCTGGTCAGCCGCGAGGAGCCGATCTCGTAGTCTTCGAAATAAATTATCTGTTCCATGTCCTGCCTTACGGCTTTTCGGCCAGTGGCGTCGCCGGCGCTGCGCTCGATTTATAGGCGGCTTCCACCAGCGCCATCGTGCTCCAGGCGTCCTCGACCGAGCTGACCAGCTCGTCGTCTTCCCCGCAAGCAAAGCGCTGGACATTGGCCATGCGCCCGACAAAGGCATCGGGGAACCATTCGCCGGCGAGTGGCACGGCAATCCAATCCGTCCCGCCTTTCGGGTATATTTCCAGGACATCCGGTTCGCCGCGGGGATAGTCAAGATTGAGGCCGAGTTTGAGATAGGCCGCGCCCTCGGTGCCGCAAATGCGGAATTCGCAGGCCTGGTGCCGGCGCCCGAACTTGTGATCATGATTGATCGACAGCGCGCAGCGCACGGTGTCGCCATAGTCGAGGATGGCGCTGGTGCGCGTCTGCGCCACCGTATGGTTGGGGTGGCCGAGCGTCTTGGCGTGCACCCCTTTGGGGTCGCCCAGCAATTGTCTGACGAGGTCCAGATAGTGGATCGAATGCATCGCGATCTCGACACGCGGCGCCTTGAGCAGGAATTCCCACAACTCCCAAGGTGTCGCCAGCGCCAGCCAGGCGTCGAAGTCGACGACCTCGCCGAGCCATCCCTTGGCGATGGCATCCTTGAGCGCCAGCATCATCGGCGCGAAACGCAATTGGAAATTCACCGCGGCCTTGAGCTTCCTGGCGCGGCAGATCTCGAGGATTTCGGTTGCCTCGCCGAGATAGTTGCCCATCGGCTTCTGGATCAGCGCGACCGCCTCCTCGGGAAGCGCCTTCAGGATCTCGGCATGCCGACTGGGCGGTGTCGCCAGATCGAAGATCGCATCGTTGATTCCGGCGGCTTCTTCCACGGAGCGGAATGCGGTGACACCCCATTTCTCGGCCAGGGTCCGCGCCTTGGCCTGGTCCGGATCATAGAGGCCGGCAATCGGAAACTCGGCCTTCCGGTAGGCGGGAAAATGGGCGTCGCCGACAATCGAACCTGCGCCGAAGGTGACGATCGGCCGGGGCTTTGTAGGCTTGGGCCAGGACTGGATGAGTGAGGCAGGGTCGAAACCGCCTTCAGTCATGATGGAAGACCTCGTCCATCGAAGCCCACCATTCGCCCTCCTTGCGGGTCGCCAGCGGCTCCTGGCAAGGCATGCAGAGGGCCCACCATTCCTGCGTCTTCGGGTCTGCCGCCATCTTGGCCATGTCGGCGGCATAGTCGGTGCCATGGTATTCGAAATAGGCAAACAGCAGGTTCTCCGGCCGCTTCAGGTAGATCGAATAGTTCTCGATGTTGCAGGCCGAGATCGTGGTCAGCACGTCGGGCCAGACGGCGGCATGGAGGCGCACATATTCCTCGACCTTTTCCGGCTTCAGTCCCAGAACCATTCCCATCCGCTGCATGTTCGTTCCCCTATTTCGTGATCGCCGTGGTGAATTCGGCGATGCTCATGGCCTTGACCGCGTCCCAGTCCCAATCGATGCCGATGCCGGGCTCGTCGGGTGCCAGCGCGTGCCCATCCTCGATGCGCATGCGCTTGCCGGTCAACTGGTCAAGCTGCGGAATGTACTCGAGATACCGGCCGTTCTGAACAGCGCAGGTGAGGCTGACATGCAATTCCATCAGGAAATGCGGGCAGACCGGGATGTCGAAGGCCTCCGCCGCATGCGCCACCTTTAGCCAGGGCGTGATGCCGCCAATGCGGCCGACATCGACTTGCACGATCGAACAGGCGCCTTTCTGCATGTATTCGCGGAAATGCCTGATGGAATAGAGCGACTCGCCGATGGCGATCGGCGTCGGCGTCGAGTTCGACAGCCTCACGTGCCCATCGATGTCGTCGGCCGGCAGCGGCTCCTCGATCCAGGCGAGATCGAGTTCACTGAGCCTCGCTGCGCGGCGGATCGCTTCGTCGACGGAGAATCCCTGATTGGCGTCGGTCATGATCTCGTAGCCGTCGCCCACCGCCTTGCGCACCGCCGCCAGCCGCGCCAGATCTTCCGATCCGTGCGGTTTGCCGATCTTCACCTTCGAGCCGCGAAATCCCTTGGCCTTCGCGGCCAGCGCGTCATCGACCAGCGCCTGCGTCTCGATGTGCAGCCAGCCGCCCTCCGTCGTGTAGAGCGGGCAGCGGTCCTTGGCGCCGCCCGCCAGCTTCCACAGAGGCAGGCCCTGCTTCTTCGCCCGCAGGTCCCAAAGCGCGGTGTCGATCGCCGCGATCGCGATGGCCGTGATCGCGCCGATCGTGGTGGCGTGTGTGGCGAATTCGAGATCGTGCCAGATCGCCTCGATCATGTCGGGGTCGCGGCCGATCAGGCGCGGCGCCAGATGGTCGGACAAGAGCCGCATCACGGACGAGCCGCCGGTGCCGATCGTGTAGCTGTAGCCGGTGCCGACGGCGCCGTCGGAATCGGTGATCGTGACGATAGGCGTTTCCTGGCTGACGAAACTCTGGATCGCGTCCGTGCGCTTGACCTTCGGCACAAGGTCCACCATCCGCAGTTCTATCTTTTCGATCGTGGCCATGTCGTCAGCTCCGCAATGACTTTCCCGTGTCGGCGGCAAACAGGTGCGCCTGCGACAGGTCGAGGCTCATGGCCACCCGCTCGCCCGATCTCAAAGCTCTTGGGTTCAGCATGCGCGACACCCAGTCTGCGCCATTGAATTCGACGAACACCAGCGTCTCGTTGCCGAGTGGTTCGGTGACCGTGATCGGCAATTCGATCTGGTGGACGTCTGCGGCACCACCGGAACTGATACCATGGCCGGTCGGGTAGATGTCGTCGGGCCGCAACCCGAACACCACCTTGTTACCCCTGGCGACATTGGCTTTGAATTGGCTAGGCAATGGCAACTTTTCGCCGCTGGCGAAAACCAGCTGGCCGTCATCGATCGTCGCCTCGTGCAGGTTCATCGGCGGCGAGCCGATGAAGCCCGCGACGAACCGCGTCGCCGGCCGTCGGAACACCTCGTCTGGGGTGCCGACCTGTTCGATATGGCCGTCGCGCATGATGACGATGCGGTCGGCAAGCGTCATCGCCTCGACCTGATCATGGGTGACATAGATCACCGTCGACCGCACCTTGGCGTGCAGCTTCTTGATTTCGGTCCGCATCTGCGTGCGCAGTTTGGCGTCGAGATTTGAAAGCGGCTCGTCGAACAGGAACACGTCGGGATCGCGTACGATGGCGCGGCCCATGGCGACGCGCTGGCGCTGGCCGCCGGAAAGTTGCGACGGGCGACGGTCGAGCAGCGTGTCGAGGCCGAGGATGGCCGAGGCTTCGGCGACGCGGCGCTCCATATCCTCCTTGGCGGCCCCGGCAATCTTCAGGGAGAAGCCGAGGTTCTCGCGCACCGTCATGTGGGGATAAAGCGCGTAGGACTGGAACACCATCGAGATGTTGCGCGAACGCGGCGGCAAATCGTTGACGACGCGGCCGCCGATCTCGATCGAGCCGGCGCTGATCTCTTCCAGCCCTGCGATCATCCTGAGCGTCGTCGACTTGCCGCAGCCGGAGGGGCCGACCAGCGCGATGAATTCGCGGTCCGCGATGTCGAGGTCGATGCCGTGCACGATCCCGACATTGCCGTAGCGCTTGGTCAGCTTTTGGAGGGAAACCGTTGCCATGGGATCAGCCTTTCACCGCGCCGGAGGTCAAGCCGCCGACAAGGTGTTTCTGGACGATGTAGGTGAGGGTGAGCGCCGGGATGATCATCACCACGGCGAGCGCGCACATGCCGCGCCAGTCGATGGTGAATTCGGCCGTGTAGTCGAGCAGGCCGACCGGCAGGGTCTTGGCGCTGACCGAGCGGGTAAGCTGCGAGGCCAGCGCGAACTCGTTCCAGCAGGTCAGGAAAGCAAAGATCGCGGCGGAGGCGATGCCGGGCCCGGCAAGCGGGAACTCGACCTGCCAGAAGGCCTGCCAGCGGGTGCAGCCGTCGATCTGGGCGGCTTCCGCGAGGTCCTTCGGCACCTGGCGGAAGAAGCCGTCGATCAGCCAAATGGTGAACGGCACGTTGAGCGCGACATAGGCCAGGATCAGTCCGAAATGCGTGTCGATGATGCCGAGCCTGACATAAAGGAAGAACAGCGGCAGCGAGAGCGCGATACCCGGCACCGTGCGCGTCAGCATCAGGCCGAGGAAGACGCCCGACTTGCCGCGGAAACGGTAGCGCGCGAAGGCATAGCCGCCGGCCATGCCGATGGCCACCGCGATCATCGTCGAGGTCACCGAGATGATCAGCGAGTTGCGGAAATATTCTATGACCGGGATGCCGCCCTTGCCGATCCCTGAGAACATCGCGACATAGGCGTCGAACGAGATCTGCTGCGGGATCCACACCGGCGGCTTGGCCATGATCTCCACAGTCGGCCGCAGCGACGAAAGCACGATCCACAGGCCGGGCAGGCAGATGGTCAGCATCGCCAGGAACAGGCCGATGCGATAGGCGATGCCCAGCAGCCGGCGCTTGAGGCGGGCGGAAGAATTCTCGTCCATCACCACTCCGCACCGATCTGCGTGCGCGCCGCGGCGAGCTTGTTGAAGAAGTAGACGGTGAAGGCGATCGACAACAGGATCGAGAAATAGGCCATGGCGTTGGCCATGCCCATGCGCCCGTCGCTGTAGGCGGTGCGCGCCACCAGCGTCCACAAAAGCTCGGTGCGGCCCGCCGGCCCGCCATCGGTCATGATCTTGACGATGTCATAGGCGCGCGCCACGTCGAGCGAACGGATGGTCATGGCGATGTAGGCGAAAGGCATGACGAACGGCCAGGTCACATAGCGGAACGTCTGCCACGGCGTGCAGCCGTCGACCCGCGCCGCCTCGATCGGCTCCTTGGGCATAGCGAGCAGGCCGGCAAGGATCAGGATGGCGAAGATCGCCGTCGACGACCAGATCTCGGCGATCGAGATGGCGATGAAGGCGAGATGGCCTTCGATCAGCCACGGAATGGCATCCCTGGTGATGCCGAGCGATTGCAGGGCGTTGTTCACCAGGCCGATATTGTCGTTGAACATGAACTTGAACTGGAAGCCGACGAGGATCGGCGAGAACATCATCGGAAACATCATCAGCGTGCGCAGGATGCGCTGGCCGCGCGTCGCCTTTTCGACCAGCATGGCGAGGCCGAGGCCCAGCAGCATTTCGAGATTGAGCGCGATGGTCAGCAACAGAACCGTGCGGCCGAACGCCCACCAGAAATCGGCGTTCGCCAGGATCGAGAGATAATTGCGGAAGCCGACAAGGACGAAGAATGTTTCGGGCTTGGTCAGGCGGAAAGGCGTGAAGCTGGAATAGAGCGACAAAAGCAACGGCACCACGACGACCGCCGCCAGCACGATGATCGCCGGAAGCAGCAGCAGGAATGGCGCGGATGGCTTGAAGCCCTTCATTGGGACCCTGTGAGTTGCATTCGATTGCCGCCTGTCGAGCCGGGCGGGGCAGGCATCGTCATCGTGGGAACACCCGAGGCAGTGCGCGCCTTAAGACGCGAGCGCCTCCCCCATTCCTGATGGGGGAGGCGGCCTTGGGAGCGGTTCTACAGCTTGCCGGCGTCTTCGAGAATTTGCGTCGCCTTGGCGGCGGCTTCGTCGAGCGCCTGCTTGGACGTCTTGTCGCCGAGGATCGCCGCCTGCAATTCGGGATAGACGGAGTTCGAGATCTCGATCCATTCAGGCGTCTGCGGCACCGCGAAAGCGTGCTTGGCTTCTTCCTGGAAGGCGGAGAGAACCTCCTTCTTGTAAGGATCGTTTTCGGCCTGCTTCAGGTCCCAGTCCCAGACCGCGGTGCGGGTCGGCAGCGGGCCCGCAGCGGCTTCCAGCTTCTGGCTGTCCTCATTGGTGAGCCACCACACCAGCGATGCCGCGGCCTCCTTGTTCGGGCAGTTCTCGGTCACCGAGAAGCCATGGAAACCGGACCAGCCGGTGCGCTTGCCGGACGAGCCTTTCGGCGCGACCTTGACGCCGACATTGCCGGCGACCTTCGACGACTTCGGATCGTTGAAGAAGCCGGCCCAGCCCGGCCAGTCCAAGTTGATGGCGACGGTGCCGGAGGCAAAACCCTGGCCGAGATCGTCCCAGAGATAGTTGGTGGTTCCGGCCGGCACGGCCTTGGCCTTGTAGAGGTTGACGAACCAGTCGAGCGCACGCACGCCGGCTTCGGAGTTGAAGACCGGCTTGCCGTCCTTGTCGAGATACTCGCCGCCCTCGGCCACCACCATCTCGTAGAAGCGGCCGTTGATCGCCTCTTCCTTGCCGGCGAACTGCGTGCCGTAGAAGTTGGGCGGGTTGGCGAAGAACTCGGCCTGGTCGGTGACTTCCTTCCAGGTGTCCGGCGGCACCAGATCATAGCCGTATTTCGCCTTGAACTTGGCCTTGTTGTCGGCGTTCTCGTAGAGGCTCTTCTGGTAGTAGAGGGCAGAGACGTCGAACTGCGCGCGCGGCAGCATCTCCAGCTTGCCATCGATGGTCGCCGCCTTGATCGTCGATGGCACGAAGGCATCGATCTCTTCCTTGGGCAGCAATTTGCTGAGGTCGGTATAAAGGCCGGTATACTGCGGCGCGAAGGAGGAATGATTCCAGCCGACGCACCAGTTGGTGCTGCCCGAGGCGATGTCGGACTTCAACTCCTTGTCGATGTCGAAGCCGTTCTTCTTGGTCAGGATGTTGACCTTGGCGCCGGTCGCCTTCTCCCATTCGGGGATGCGCTCGTAGAGCTTTTCGTATTGCTGGCCGCCGATCAGCTTCACGTCGACGGTAACGCCTTCGAACTTGCCGGGCAGGTCGCCGGCAAGGGCCGCGCCTGCGCCTGACGCAAGCAACAATGCGCCGGCGCACACGCCGGAAAGCAGTCTGTTCATTGGTATCCTCCCTGGGTGCGCCTTGGCGGCGACCGCAACTCGTCTGATGACAAGAAGTGCTACATTCATATACAAACAAAACATTCATGGATACGTCAAGGCGAAATTTGTTTCCGCCGGCAGCATTCCTGCGTATATGAAGAATCGATTTCACTGGAGGGAAAGCCCATGGATGATAGCGAAGACGAGCGGTATCGCGCGCCTGCGCTCGACAAGGGGCTCGACATCCTGGAACTGCTGGCCGGCGTCGACGGCGGCCTGACGCAGGCGGAAATCGCCAAGAAGCTCGACCGCAGCCCCAACGAGTTCTACCGCATGCTGGACCGGCTGGTGCGACGCGGTTATGTCACGCGGCTCGACGGTGACCGCTATTCACTGACGCTCAAGCTGTTCGGTCTGGCGCAACTGCACGCGCCGGTGCGGCGGCTGGTTTCCTATGCGACGCCGTTGATGCGGGAGTTGGCGGAGACGTCGCAGCAGGCCAACCAACTCGTTGTTTTTGATCGCGGTTCCGCCGTGGTCATCGGCCAGCAGGAGGCGCCGAACTACTGGGGCATCTCGATCCGGGTCGGCGCCCACATCAGCCTGTTCGACACCGGTTCGGGACATGTGCTGCTCGCTTTCCGTTCGCAGGAGGAGCGCCAGATGATGATCTCCGAACATGTCCGCAGCACCGACAATACGGCGCAGCCGCCCGAGTTCTTTGCCCGTCTCGACCAGATCAGGGAACGGGGATATGAGATGATGGCCTCGATGCAGACTGCCGGCGTCTACAATCTGTCGGCACCGGTGCGCGGCTCCGACGGCAAGGCCATCGCGGCGCTTTCGATTCCTTACATTACCGTCGTCAACGCACCGTCCGCGCCGGACATGACCCGCACCATCGAACTGCTGCTGGCCACATGTGAGAAGCTGTCGCGTCTGGCCGGGTCGGCCGTCGGTTCATCGGCGTAATTCTTATTTGAATGAAGAATTCCTCCGTGAGATGATGTGAAAGATACGGGAGGAGCCCTGCCATGATCATCGACACCCACCTGCACCTCATCGACCGCTCGGCCTTGCGCTACCCGTGGCTTGCCGGCGTGCCCGCTCTCAACCGCGACTTCTCCTATGAGGAGTACGGCGTGGAAGCTCAACGTGTCGGCGTCGAGCGTGTGCTGCATATGGAGGTCGATGTCGACCCCGCCGATATCGAGGCCGAGACCGAACGTGTCGAAGGCCTGTCGAGACAGGCCGGCAGCATGCTGGCCGGGGCGATCGCCGCCTGCCGTCCGGAAGAGGCCAATTTTGCGGCCTATCTCGAGCGCCAGCGAGCAAAGCCGTTCGTCAAGGGTTTTCGCCGCGTCCTCCACGTCATGCCCGATGAACTCTCGGAAGGCGCGCTATTCCGGGACAGCATCCGGCGGCTCGGCGGCACCGGGCTCACCTTCGATCTCGTCGTGCTACCGCATCAGATTCCCAAGGCGATCGCGCTCGCCGATCTGGCGCCCGACGTCCAGTTCGTGCTCGACCATTGCGGCGTCCCCGACATCAAGGGCAATGGCGAGCATCCGTGGCGCGAACACATGAGCGAAATCGCGCGGCGTCCCAACGTCGTGGCCAAGATTTCCGGCGTCGTCGCCTATGCGGATCCCGGCAGTTGGACGGTCGAGACGCTGCGGCCCTATGTCGAACACACGATCAGTTCGTTCGGATGGGATCGTGTTGTCTGGGGCAGCGATTGGCCGGTCTGCACGCTGGGTGGCGGTCTCTCGACCTGGGTGGCGGCGACCCATGCGCTGCTTGCCGGTTGCAGTGTTGCGGAACGCGACAGGCTGCTCTCGGTGAACGCCCGCAAGCTCTGGCGGCTTTAACCGGCTCTGCTTGGGGCTCTTCAGATCGTCGCCGAAACGTGCCGTTCGCGGCCGTAGAGCGACACCAACAGCACGATGATGAAGCCGAGTGCTGCCTGCACCGCCGAGGGCTGGAAACCGAGCCCGATCAGCAGTGTGTTGATCTCGGTCAGCACCAGCACGCCGGCGATCGTGCCGAGGTAGCTGCCGCGGCCGCCGACCAGCGCGGCGCCGCCGACGACCACGGCCGCGATGGTCTGGAACAGGTAGGGCTGCCCGACGTCGCCATAGGCTGAGCCGGTGAAGCCGAGCAGCAGAACGCCCGCCACCGCGGCGAAGAAGGCGCTTGCCGCATAGGTGATCATCCACATACGGACGGGATCGATCAGCGCCAGAGGCGCGGCACCCGGATTGCTGCCGAGTGCGTAAAGCCGGCGTCCATAGGGCGTCCGCTCCAGCACCAGGACGACGAGCGCCGCCAGCACGACGAGACAGGGCACCAGCCATGGAACCGGCAGCGGTCCGGCCGATCCGCCGATAGACACGAAGCTCGAAACCGCCTGCGGTGCGGAGCCTGAAGGAAAGCCCGCGGTCCACAAAAGCACCAGCCCTTGCACGACCATGCCGATGCCGAGCGTGACGATAAGCGGCTGGATGTCGAGGCTGCGCGCGATCAGCCCGTTCAGGCCACCGATAAGGATCGCCAGCACGCCGACGAGGCCGCAGACGAGGACAAAATTCCAGCCATCGCCGTAGAGTTGCGCGGCCACGACATTGGCAAAGCCGATGACGAAGGGGATCGACAGGTCGATGCCGCCCATGATGACGACCAGCGTCTGCCCGATCGAGGCGACGGCGAGCAGCGAGGCAAGCACCAGCATGGCGCGCACCGCAAACGGGCTGGAGTAGCCCGGAATGAGGATGGTGCCGGCAAGATGCAGAAGGGCAGCGACGCAGAAGGCGCCGACGACACGGGCATTGGTTGTCGCGAATAGATTTCGGCCAGCCACGTCAGCGCCTCCCGATGGCAAAGCGTTCCTGCAGCGCGGTCAGCATCACCGCCAGCACCAGTATGGCGCCGTAGGCGATCTGCAGCACGAAGGTCGAGACGTTGAACGTCGTCAGCACGCTCTGCAGCAGGAAGATGTCGACGGCGCCGATCGCCGCACCGGCGACGCCACCCCGGCCGCCGGCAAGACTGACGCCGCCAAGAGCGACAGCCGCAATGGCGATCAGCGTGTAGGTCGGGCCGATATTGGGATCGGCCGAACCGATCAGCGCAGTCAGCATCAGCCCGGCGCAGCCGCCCAGGATGCCGGTCATGATGTAGGCGATGAAGCGCACGAGCGTGACGTCGACGCCGGCGGTGTAGGCGGCGCGATCGTCGCTGCCGACCGCCATCAGCTGGTCGTAATAGGGGCTGCGCCGCACCAGCCACCAGAAAAGGAACATCGAGGCCAGCGGCAGAAGCGAGAACGGGCCTGCCAGGGATTTCAGCCAGGCCGGCGCCGGGCCGATCGGCGCCGGCAGGATGGTCAGCGTCACCCCCGTCAGGATCAGATAGGTGCCGAGCGTGGCCACGATCGGCTGGATGCGCACGATGGTCGCCAGGAAACCGTTCGCCGCCCCGACCAGCGCACCGATGAGCAGCGCCGCCGGAACAAGCGCCAGCGGCGAGGATATTCCGGCGCGCAGGAAAAGCACCTGGATCACGATGGCGTTGACGAAGCCCATCAGCGGCCCGACCGAAATATCGATGCCGCCGCGCCCGGCGAGGATCACCGGCGTCGAGGCGATGGCCGCACCGATCAGCGGCGCCGCCAGACCAACCAGCGCACCCCAGGAGCCCGGCTGGAACCGTGCCGGGCTCAGCATCAGATTGATCGCCAGCAGGACGATCAGCAGCACGACGGCGAAGCCGACGCTTCGCCCGAGGGACAGGATGCGTGCAAAGGGTCTCATGCTGCGCGTCCGAACATGGCTGCGATCACGTTCCCGGTGGTCATCGCCTGGCCGGCGATTTCCGCCGCGACTTCATTTTCGCGGAACACCAGCACGCGATGGCAGAGAAGAAGGATCTCCTCGATCTCGCTGGACAGGATGACGAGCCCCATGCCGTCGGAAGCCAGCCCGCGAAAGACGTCGTAGAGAACATGCCGGGTCGCCACGTCGACGCCGCGCGTCGGGTCGTTGAGAAGCAACATTGCGGGGTCCAGCGCCAGGGCCCGCGCCAACAGCACCTTCTGCTGGTTGCCGCCGGACAGGGTGGTGATCGGCGCGTCGGGCCGAGGCGCTGATATCGACAGCCGTTCGCGATAGGCCTCGTAGCGCGCCTTGCGCGCCGCCGGGCTGATCAGGCCGAGGCGGGTATCGCGAGACAGCGTCGAGACGGCGAAATTGTCGAGCACCGACTGCGTCGGGAAAATGCCTTTGGCACGCCCGCGCGGAAGATAGGCGATGCCGCTCGATACGGCCTTGCGGAAGCCGGTGATGGCGCGGGATGCGCCGGGCAGATCAAGGATGACCGAACCGCCAAGCGGCGCGACAAGGCCGGCGAGCATCTCGAGGAAAAGCTCCTGGCCATGGCCATCCAGGCCGGCGAGCCCAACGATCTCGCCGGCGGCGATCGCCTGCATGATCGGGCTTGCGCCCGGCGCGATGACGAGGTCGCGGATAGTGAGGGCGGCGCGATCAGCCATGCGCCAGCTCCGCGGCGGTGCGTGGCGCCATCGCCTTGAGAAGCTCCGCCGGCGTCGAAGCGCCGCGCTCCTCGGTGCGCACCACGCTGCCGCCGCGCAGGATCGAGATGCGATCCGAAAGCGACGTCACCTCATCCATGCGGTGGGTGATGAACAGGATCAGGCAGCCTTCGCCGGCAAGCGTGCGCATCAGCGAAAAAACGGACTCGCGGTCGGCGAAGTCGAGTGCTGCGGTCACTTCGTCGAGGATCAGGATCTTTGGATCGCGCACGACCGCACGAGCAAGAACGACGAGTTGCTGTGCTGCGAGCGGCAACTGCCCGGCGGGCATGTCGAGCGGAACGTTGGTGACGGCGAAACGTTTGAGGGCGGCGGCTGCCCTGTCGCGCCGCTCGTTGCGGGGAACCGCGCGCCGGACCAGGCCGTCGAGGCCAAGCAGGATATTGTCGGTCACGCTGCGGTCCGGCGCGATCAGCACTTCCTGGAAGACCGTGGCGAAGCCTTGCGCCTGGAAAGCCGAGGGGGTTCCGCCCGAAAACGGCCTGCCTTGCAGCAGGACCGTGCCGCTGTCGGGCTGAACGATGCCGGACAGCAGCTTGACCATGGTGCTCTTGCCCGAACCATTCTCGCCCAGGATGGTGTGGATGGTTCCTGCCCGGAACGCGATCGAGGCGTCCGCAAGCGCGACCGTCTCGCCATAGCGTTTGGATATGTTTCTGATTTCAAGCATGTCGCGTTTCGAAGCTGGCAAGCCGGCCCTCCGAAAGGAGCCGGCTTGTCGAGGTCTTATCTGGCCCAGGCGTCACTTCGCGCAGGCGTCTGGCACCTTCGAATAGTCCCATCCCTTGGTCGGCGCCGGGTTGGAGAAATAGGCGTCGAGCCATTCTTCCGGCATCGGATCCTTGGGCGGCACCGGGAAGATCGATACGGCATCCGTCGTCATGCAGTCCTTGTACCAGGCGCCGAGATCGGCATTGTGGACCGGCGGAATCGGAATGAGCAGCGTGTTCAGCTTCGGCTTCTGGCCGTCGAGCATGCGTTCGCCGACGCGAAACAGCGTTTCGGCGGTCCAGTGCGGCAGCACGGCATGGCCCTCGAAGCGGTACTTGTCGGGATTGGCCTTCCAGTAGCCCAGGGCATCGCCGGTGATCGAACCGGTGATCAGCGGCGCCGGCCGGCCGGCTTCGGCGAACGCCTCCGCGACGACGCGGCTTTCGCTGCCTGTCGTCCACACCGCATCGATCGGCGCCGGGTTGGTGGCGATCGCCTGCAGCACCACCGTCTTGGTGACATTGGCCGTCCAATTGCCGTTGACCGTGCGCGAGATCTTCAGCTTGGGGTTTTCCGCCAGCGCCTTGTCGGCGCCCTGGCGCTCCTGAACCACGATCGGGTGGCCGGCGATGCCCTCGACCAGCAGGATGCTGGCGCCATCAGGCTTGGCCTTGCCGATCGCCGTCATCATGTCGTAGCCCCAGCGCGCATAGTTGGAATCGACATTGATCGCGTTCGGGCTGGTCACCGAACCGGCGGCGGTGATGAACGGGATGCCTGCCTTGGCGGCCGCATCGATGGCGTCATCGAGCGCTGTTGCCGAGCCCGGGATCGAGGTGATGATCGAGCACTTCTTGTCGATGAAGGCGCGGATCTGGTTGATCTGCTGGCTGGCGTCGTTGTTGGAATCCGACACTTCGAAGCTGGAGACGGTGCCGTCGGCGATCAGCCCGTCGACCAGGCGCTTCAGCTCCTTGGTGACGGTGACCCGCCAGGGGTTGCCCTGGTAGGATTCCGAATGGCACCATTTCCATGGCTTGGACGGCGGGTTGAAATTGTCCCAGGCCGATGGCAGCACCGTCTGCGGCGCGCCGTCATATTGCGCCTTGAGTTCATCGAGCAGCCCGCTGATGACGCCTTGTACGTCTTCGGCAAAAGCTGTCGTTGCGAGTGAGGCGAAGGCGGTTGCGGCCACAAGGCCGCGGATCAGGCTTTTCATTTGTCTCCTCCGTTCAATTTTTTCAGGCTCCTCCACCGGCAGTGCCGGTCGCCTGCGCCGGGGCGCTCTGCCGAAACAGGCGATTGAGATCGGCAATAACCTGGCTGGAACGATGCCCTGAGGTCATGCCGGAATTGACGCGGTCGGACGCGGCCTGCTGGAACGCCATGTAACCATCATGGCGAGGCCGCACCCATGCGCCCTCCAGGGTCGCGCGCGTATCGCGATAGAAATTGCCGGTCGCCGCATTGACGGCCTGATCCTCCCAGGCCGCGGCATGGCCGGGCTGTCCGCCGGCCGCGGCATAGGGGCCACGCTGGACCTCGCCGCTGGCGAGCCAGTAGGCGAAATCGGTTGCCGCCTCTTTCGCCTTCGAGAAGGCCGACACCGCTATGCCTGTGCCGCCAAGCGCCGTGCCAATCGGGCCGCTGGATCCGACAACAGGGATGTCGCCAAATGCCAGGCGATGTGGGCGAAACCCGGCCATCGCGTAGGAAACATAGCCGTAGATCAGCGGTGCGCAGACGATCGGGGATCCGGCCTGCGCCATCCGCTCCGAAACGGCGATCGGATCCATCTCGAAGCAGGCCGGGTCGACCAGCGCGGCAATCTCGCGCATTGTCTCGAAGACTTCGCTGCCGGCCTCGCCGTCGATGAGATCGTTGGATGGGTCGGTCGCGCAAGCATGCCCGAGATTGCCTGCGAGCGTGAAGAACACCATCATCGAATGCGGTGGCCGCAACGGCAGCAGCACGCGTGCCTGCCGGGCAAGATCGAGCACTTCGCTCCATCGCGATGGCGGTGCGCCAAGCCCATCGGGCCGCCATGCCTGCACCTGCGTCGCGGCATCGATGGGAAACGCCCACTGCCGTCCTTGCCATGTGTAACTCGGATAGGACTGGCCGACGCTGCCGGAGGAAAGTGCCGCGCGTTCCGCCTCGCGGCCGGCGACATCGAGCGGCTCCAGGCAGCGTTCGGCGGTGATCTGGCCGACATGCGGATGGTCGATGACGATCAGATCATAGGCGCGCGCCAGTTCCTCGACCGGGAAGGACTCGAAATCCTGCAGCGAACGCTTGTCCCATTCGACGGCAATGCCGGTTTTCTGCTTCCACAGCGACGAGCAGGCGACCATCGGATCATAGCCGCGCGGATGGTTCCAGGTCATGCCCCTGAGCGTGGGCTTGAGGAAGCGCCTGGTCACAGGCCGAACTCCTCGCGGATCGCGGCGCTATGCTCGCCGATACGCGGTGCTGCCCGATCGACCTTGGCCCTGATGCCGTCGACCCTAAGCGGCGAACTGGTGGTAAGGATCGAGACATCGTCCTCGCGCGTCACCGTCTGCAGCATGTCGAGCGACTGGAAGCCCCCGCTTGCCAGCATTTCCGGCCAGGTCAGCACCTTGGCGCACCAGATGTCGGCGGGTTCGAGAACATCAAGCCACTCGTCGACCGTCCTGGTCGCGATCCGCTGCGCGACGATCGCCTTGATGTCGTCGCGCGCGGTGAACCAGGATGCCGGCTTGTCGCGGTAGGGCGCCAGTTCCTCCAGCGACAGCAGGTCGGCGAGTTTCGGGATCGGTGTCATGGCGATGGCGAGGTAACCATCCTTGGCGGGATAGACGCCGTAAGGTGCCGACAGATAGGCATGCGCGCTGCGGAAGCTGGAGCGGCGCGGCAAACGCCGGCCGTCATTGAGATGCGTGGTCAGTACCTCGAACTGGAAGTCGACCAGCGCTTCCAGCAGGCTGGTTTCGATATGGCTGCCCTGGCCGGTGATGCCGCGCCGCACAAGGGCGGCCAGTATGCCTTGCGCGCATGCCGCGCCCGCCAGCATGTCGCCGATAGCAAGCCCGAACGGCACCGGCCCCTGGTCCTCGTCGCCGTTCAGCCACATCACCCCGGAGCGCGCCTGCGCCAGGAGGTCCTGGCCGGGCCGCTTGACCCATGGGCCTTCCTCGCCATAGCCGCTGATCGAGGCATAGACCAGGCGCGGGTTGATCTTGCGGACCGCCTCGTAGTCGAGGCCGAGCCGTTCGATGACACCCGGCCTGAAATTCTGGATCAGCACGTCGGCCTTGGCCAGCAGGCCGCGCAGCGCCTTGAGATCCGCCTCGTCCTTCAGGTCGATGGCGAGGCTTTCCTTGGCCCGGTTGATGGCATGGAAGATGGTGGAATCACCGCCGATCTCGGTGTCGCTGAGATAGAGCCGGCGCGACAGGTCGCCGCCGTCCGGACGCTCGATCTTGATGACGCGGGCGCCGAGATCCAGCAGCCTGAGCGAGCAGTAGGGCCCGGACAGGAACTGGCTCATGTCGACGACGACGAGACCGGCAAGCGGCAATTCGGCTGCTGCCGGCATTTCTACTTCTCCGTCTTGCCGAGGAAATCGGCAGGGTTGCGGTACTTCACAGTCTGCAGATGCTCGCAATAGAGGACGAGTTCGCCTTCGCCCTTGAACACCTCGTAGCTGGCGCGGATCAGCCCCATGTCCTTGTAGCGCGGCGTCTTGTCGAGGTTGGACCGGATCGAATAGATCGTATCGCCGATGAAGACGGGCTTTATGAAGCGGAGCTTGTCGTAACCATAGGAAAACGCGTTGACGCAGTTGGTTGCGACGAGCCCCAAGCCAGCCGAGAAGACGAAGGCGCCCGCCACCAGCCGCTTGCCGAAAATGCCCTCTGTCTCGGCAAACATCTGGTCCTGCACGTAAGGATGGATGTCGAGCACCAGCGTGTTGAACAGGTGGCTGTCCCCTTCGGCCATGGTGCGGCGCAACGAGCGGATCTTCTGGCCGACCGGCCAGTCCTCGTAGAACCAGTTCTCGGCGTTCCAAACCGGCAAGGCGGCATGTTCCGCGGGCATGTTGGCCGGATGCGTCGAGGCGACGCCGACGGTCGGTGCGAAGTCGTTCATCGCTGGCTCCGCTGGCACTGCGCAAGGCACGGCACAAGTTTCGGAACACGCGTCAAGGCGCCAGATTGCACGACGTCTCCTCCCGTCAGTCTTCTTTTGTAAATACTATTTTCACATATGGGGTTGCGTTGCAAGCGAGGACGGGCGAAATTTTGGCTGTTTCCGCTGCGCTCGAGCGCCGGCGAAACAGGGAGGAAAACATGCGCGATGCCTGTCTGGTCTTTGTCGGCAGCCTGAACCGGGAGGCGCCCTATTTTCAGGGCGCACGCGGCGTCGGCCTCGGCGTCTACAGCTTCGACGAGGAGACGCTGGAAACACGAAAGCTGGCCGAGACCAGTGACATCGACAATCCGACCTTCCTTTCGGTGACGCCGGACGGTTCGCGCCTCTACGCCAATTCGGAAGTCTTCCCCTGGCGCGAAGGAACGGTTTCGGCCTACGGCTTCGACCGCGCCTCGGGCACGCTCACTTACCTGAACAAGCAGCCGTCACTCGGCAGCATCACCGCGCATAACACCATCACCCGCGATGGCACGAAGCTGCTGGTCGCCAATTACGGCATGGGCGAGGGCGGTCCGGATCGCGCAGTCGCGGTCTATGGCTTCGACGGCGATGGCGCCTTGTCGGCTCCTCTGGCTAGCGTTTCGCACAAGGGCACTGGCCCGAATCCAGCCCGGCAGGAGCGCTCGCATGCCCATAGCGTCACCGAAACCATCGCCGGCGGAACGGCCATTGTCGCCGATCTCGGCATCGACCGGCTGGTGTCCTACCGGATCGAGCACGATGGCAATCTGACCAAACTGGCCGAATCCGCTTTGCCGCCGGGCGCCGGTCCACGCCATCTCGCCTTGCATCCGAACGGCCGTTTTGTCTTCGTCATGAACGAGCTGGATTCGACCATCGTGTCGATGGCGCTGGACAAGGCAAGCGGCAAGCTCTCGACCATCGACGCCAGGCCGGCCGTGCCGGCCGAGGCGCGCCAGGCCAATCACTGCGCCGATATCCAGATCTCGCCCGACGGCCGCTTCCTCTACGGCTCCAACCGAGGCCATGACAGCGTGGTCATCATGGCCGTCGACCAGCAAAGTGGCGCGCTGAGCCTCGTCGGCTATGTCCCTTGCGGGGGCGCCACGCCGCGCAACCTGGCGCTGACGCCGTCCGGCGGCCACCTGTTCTCGGCCAACCAGAATGCCGACCGCATCTCGATCTTCGCGCGCGACGCCGAGAGCGGCGGGCTGACCGACACCGGCCGTGCCATCGAGATCGGCACGCCGATGTGCGTCAAGATCGTGCGGTGAACCGTGCGCGACATCGGCATCGAGCTTCGGACGGAAACGGGCCGGAGCTCAGGCCGGGCGATCCGGGTTGACGGGTGCCTTCGCCGGAGCTTGACGGAGCATTGAACGAAAAAAACCCGCCTGCGCGGCGGGTTCCTGGCGCAACTCAGCACCATAGATAAATATCTACCATAGTTGCCTTCACCCAGTCAAGAAAAAATTCCTATCTTGAGAGCTGCCGGCCATGGAAGGCTGCTGACACAGCCGGACCGGCCGTCGTCAGGTCGCCTTTGTCAACGCGAGTTCGCACGCTGGAGCTCAGGCCTGTTGGATTGCCGAGAGCTTCCAACTCGAGCCATTCTGACGCGTGAAGGTCCACAGCTCCGTCGTCTCCGTGGGATGATCCTCGTCGCCCTCGACGACCTTGCCGCTGGCCCGTTCGCGCATCACGTCGCGCGATTCATAACGCAGGGCCGCCGTGGCATAGTCGCGGTCATCCTCGCGCCAGCTTTCCGCGATGTCGGCCTGCAGGAGGGTGACGTCGGATACCTCGTTCCTGAGGCCCTTCTTCGCGTTGTCGGCCAGCTCTTCAGAGAGATAGGACACCATTTCGGGAGTCGTCGTCTTGCGCAACGCGGCATGATCCTCACGCCCGAACGCTTCCTGGACATCGCTCAACAGCTGCTGGAATGCGTCGAGGTCGGTCTGGGCGAGCCGGATTTCATCGGAACCGGTGGCCGCCGCGGAGCCTCCGCCTGAACCGCCGCCAAAGCCGGGAATGGCGAAAGAACGCGCATTGTTGGCATCGCTCTGTCCGGCTGCGCGGTTTTCAAATCGCGAGGCATTGCCGGCGCCGGCGAGCGCAGGGGCGGGGCCACGCGCGGATTGCGACCGGAAGAACCTGATTGCCAGCATGATGGCGCCACCGATCAGCACGGCCTGCAGCAGGAAACCGAACATGCCCGCCAGCCCACCGAAGCCCTGGCCCAGGAGCAGCCCGATCAGGCCGCCGATCAGCAGGCCGCGCATCATTGTTCCACCGAAGCCGCTCATGAAGCCGGGCCTCTGCGGGCCGGCCTGCGGCTGCCGGGCCGCGGTGTTCACGCCCGTATTGGGCGTCATCGAACGCTCGACCGGAGCGGTCGGCGCCGGAGCGGTCCTGGTCGGCGGCGCTGATTGGAACGTGCGCATGCCGCGGCTGCCGAAACTGCCGCCGCGACGGGCCTCGGCATGGTCTACCGCGACCATGGAGAATGCCAGGAACAGTCCGGCAAACAGGGCGGCAAATCGGCTTGTGCGGGAAATCATCTGGACGGACCTTTATCGATGGGTTTCGGAAATTCTCGACAGACGTCGGGCCGGCTACCGGCGTGCGGTCAATCGAACAGCTCTTCGAAGAACGATTTCTTCCGTTTCGGATAGCGGTGGCCCTGCGAGCGCGCATAGTCGTCATCGCGGTCCCGGCCATGCTGGGGCTGGGAGAACGCTGCCGGCTGTGGCGCGGGCGAGGCCTCCTTGGCCGATCGCTCGATGATCTTGTCGAGTTCGCCTCGGTCAAGCCACACGCCACGGCACTGCGGGCAATAATCGATCTCGATACCCTGGCGTTCGCTCATCACGAGCGCGACGCGGCAGGAGGGGCAAACCAATCCAAGAAGGGAAGACGATGTCATATGGGGCTCCAAACCAAAAGAGATGAGCCCGCTTGACCGAAAGGATGGAAACGGGCCCGTTAAAGCGGTCCGACATCACGGTCGCGAGATGCGACAGTCAGAGGGGCCCGGCCCGCATGCGAGAGTTAGGAATGGAGAACCGCGCCTTCAAGAGCGACATTGTCCGCGAGGATCGAATTTGTTCCCCATCGCTGACGTCATTGCGCTTCGAGCGTTGGGTACCGCGCCTGCGCCAACGACCCCGGCGTCCCTGCTCAGACCGTCACCACGATCTTGCCGAACTGCTCGTTCGATTCGAGATAGCGATGCGCCTCGACGATGTGCTCGAATGGAAAGGTCCTGTCGATGATCGGCTTCAGCGTGCCGGCCTCCAGCCCTTCGAGGATGAACGCCTTGGCGGCTTCCAGCTTCGCTGGGTCGCCGGTGATCTCGTGGACGAGGTAGCCGCGCAGCGTCAATGTCTTGCCAAGCACGGCGGGCAAGGGAAACGGCGTCGGCTCGGAGCTCAACCCGCCATATTCGATGAGAATGCCACCACGGGACATCGCCGCCGCGAGCGGCTCGAAAATCGGGCCGCCGATCGCGTCCAACACGATGCGCACGCCTCGCGGCCCGGCGATCCGGCGTAGCCGCGCCTCCAGATCCTCCTCGGCCAGGACCACGACTTCAGCCGCGCCGGCGTCGAGCAGGGCCTGCTTCTTCGTCGAGGTCCGTGTCACCGCGATCGCCGTCGCGCCGACGCTGTTGGCGATCTGGATCGCGGCAAGCCCGACGCTGCTCGAGGCTGCCGTGATGACGACGAAGTCCTCGTTGCGCAGCCTGGCGATGTCTATCAGCGCGCCATAGGCGGTGAGGTACGGCATCCACATCGCGGCCGCGGTCCGCCAGTCGAGTGATATCGGATTTTTGACGACGAGCCCGGCAGGATAGGTAACAAGCTCTCCGTAAGCCGGCCAGCGGATCATCGATTGCGGCGGGATGACGCTGACGGCATCACCCGGAGCCAGACCCGTCACGGCTTCGCCGACCGCTTCGATGAGGCCTGCGGCCTCCAGGCCAAGCCCGGAGGGCAGGGTGGGCGTCTCGATATAGGTGCCCGCGCGCAGCAGCGCCTCGGCGCGATTGAGGCCGAGCGCCTTGACGCGGATCTGAACCTCGCCCGGGCCGGGTAGGGGAAGATCCACATTTTCGATCCGCAGGACCTCGGGGCCACCATGCCGATGAAAGCGAACGACGCGCGCCATTCGGTCTACTCCTAATTGTCTGAACCGAAAGGAGCTATGCCGGTAAGATGAAGTCGGATAAATGGCCTTCGGAGCAGAACAGTAGAAACCAGGAGTTTCGAATATGGATCGCCTTGAGAGCATGGCCGTGTTCGTCAGGGCGGTCGACCTCGGCTCGTTCGCGGCGGCCGCGGCCGCACTCGATCTGTCCGGACCGATGGTCGGCAAACACGTCCGGTTTCTGGAGGAGCGTCTCGGCATGCGCCTGCTCAACCGCACCACGCGCCGGCAGAACCTCACCGAGTTCGGACGCGCCTACTACGACCGCTGTCGGCTGGTGCTGGCCGAGGCCGAAGCTGCCGATCAACTTGCCGCCGGCCAAATCTCGGAGCCGCGGGGCAAGCTGCGCGTCACCATGCCGGCGCATTTCGGCCGCCACTGCGTAACACCCGTGCTGCTGAAACTGGCGCGGCAATATCCGATGCTGGAACTCGATCTGTCGCTCAGCGACCGCTTCGCCGATCTTGCCGAGGACGGCTACGATCTTGCCATCCGAACCGGTGATCTGGAGGACAGGGCAGGCGTGATCGCGCGCCGCGTCGCGAGCCAGGACATGATTGTCTGTGCGGCGCCGTCCTATCTGAAAATTCAGGGCGAGCCACGGCGGATCGAAGATCTCGCCAATCATCATGCCATCGTATATCGCCGGCTCGGCCAAGCCGTTCAGCCTTGGCTGTTCCCGCGCGAAGGACAACCAGCACAGGAGATCATGCCCGGCAGCCGGCTGCGGCTCGACGATCTCGATGCCATCGCCGATGCTTCGGCCGAGGGCATGGGGCTCGCCTGGTTGCCATGGTGGCTGGTTCGCGAGCGCATTCAGGCAGGCGCGCTGGTCGAGCTCTTGCCGGACCAGCCGCGATATCTTTATGACTGCCACGCCCTTTGGCTGCAGACGCCTCACTTGCCGCTGAAAGTTCGGCTGGCCGTCGATGCGCTGGCGGCCGCCTTGCCGAAACGGATGGCTTGATCGCCAGCGCTCGCGGCCACTCTCGTTTTGGATCGCGCGGACATTCCGTGGAGAGGCGCCTCCGGCTCTTTGAGGCATCGCTTTCCAATGTGATATGGGGCAAAGCTGGCGGCATGCACGCGCATTGCGGGAGAGACGGTTGATGACCAAAGGTTCGGATCTGTTCGTGGCGGCCCTCGAGAACGAAGGGGTCGACCGGATATTCGGCATTCCGGGCGAGGAGAATCTCGACATCGTCGAATCCATCCGCCGCTCCTCGATCCAGCTCATCCTGACCCGTCACGAGCAGGCGGCCGCCTTCATGGCCGCGACCTATGGCCGGCTCACCGGCAAGCCAGGTGTGTGCATCACCACGCTCGGCCCCGGCGCGCTCAATCTGACGACCGGCTCGGCCTATGCGCTGCTCGGCGCCATGCCGATGATCATGATCACCGGCCAGAAGGGAATCCTGTCGTCCAGGCAGGCGCGGTTCCAGATCGTCGACATCGTCGCGGCGATGAAACCGCTGACCAAGCTGTCGCGCCAGATCGTCTCGCCCAAAATGATCCCCTCGCTGGTGCGCGAAGCCTTCCGCGTCGCGCAGGAAGAGCGGCCGGGTCCCGTGCATCTGGAACTGCCGGAAGACATTGCGGCGGCGGAGTGCGATCCGGTTCCGCTGGTGCCGACGCATCCGGTCGAACTGCCGCTGGCCGGTGCGGGCGCGCTCGACCGCGCCGCCCGCATGATCATCGAGGCCAAACGTCCGCTGCTGATGTTCGGCGCCGCGGCGTCGCGGCCGCGCGTCACGCCCGATGTCGCCCAGTTCGTGCTGCGCACCCAAATTCCCTATTTCACCACGCAGATGGGCAAGGGCACCGTGCCCGGCGGCACCGAACTCTACATGGGAACGGCGGCCCTTTCGGAACGCGACTACGTGCACGAGGCCATCGAACAGGCCGACCTGATCATCACCATCGGTCACGACACGGTCGAGAAGCCGCCCTTCATCATGGGCGTCAACGGGCCGAAGGTCATTCATGTCGGCTATCAAACCGCCGATGTCGAGCAGGTCTATTTCCCACAGACCGAGATCGTCGGCGACCTCGGCCCTTCGCTGGCGCTGCTGGCGGATCGCATCGAGGGCAAGATCCCCAACGCGCAGGCCCTGTTGCCGTTGCGCGAAGGCATTCTGAGCCGCATCGCCGCGCGCGCCACGGAAGACCGCTTCACGCCGCAACGCATCGTGCATGACGTGCGCGCCGTGATGCCCGCCGACGGGATCCTTGCCCTCGACAACGGCATGTACAAGATCTGGTTCGCGCGCAATTACCGCACGCGCATGGCGAATACGCTGCTGCTCGACAATGCGCTGGCCACCATGGGCGCGGGGCTGCCGTCGGCGATGATGGCGGCACTGCTCTATCCGCAGCGCCGCGTCATGGCCATCTGCGGCGACGGCGGCTTCATGATGAACAGCCAGGAACTGGAGACCGCCGTCCGGCTCAAGCTCAATCTTGTCGTCCTGCTGCTCGAGGACCACGCCTATGGCATGATCCGCTGGAAGCAGGCGGTCGACGAGTTTCCGGATTTCGGCATGACCTTCGGCAATCCCGATTTCGTCAAGTACGCCGAGGCTTATGGCGCCAAGGGAACCAGGGTCGGCGCGATCGCCGAATTCCGGCCGGCGCTGGAACAGGCTTTTGCCGGCGGCGGCGTGCATCTCGTCGTCGTGCCCATCGACTATTCCGAAAACATCAGGGTGCTCGTCGACGAATTGCGTGAGCGGCTGCCAGCGGTGCAGGCGACCTGACGGCGGCCGGCGCCAAGGCTGTCGATGCCGAGATGCCTGGCTGGTTGTGAAGGCGTTTTCATCTGGCGTCGGGGGACCAGTCCGTCTCGATCAAGGGAATCTGCGGCGCCGCATCACGCGGCAACGTTCCCTTGGTCCTGGGGTCGTCGGCGATTTCGAAGCCGGTCGCAAAGGGCTCAAATCCGCAGGCCCTGTAGAAACCGATGACACTGTGATGGTCGAAGCTGCTGGTATGAAGCCAAATGCGGCTGGGCCGGAGACGCCATGCCTGGTCGAGCGCGCCGGCCATCAGCCGCTTGCCGAAGCCACGGCCGGTCAAGGAGGGGAACAGGCCGAAATAGGTGATCTCGATCTCGTTGTCCTCGGCCACCGAGAACTCGACCATGCCGACATGGGCGCCGCTTTCATCATGGCCGTAATAGAGATGCTGGCGCGGATCGGCGAAATGCGCGGCGATCTCGGCATCCGACATTTCGGCGGCGCGATCCCAGAGCCAGGGAGCGCCGATCTCCAGGAAGATTGCACGGTAGGAAGCACTGTCGGGTTTCGCGATCCTTGTCATGGTCAACGGCCGCGCGAGACCCGGCACCGGCGCGCGCGCTTCCATCCATGTCACCGCATTGACGATCTTGCCGGCCGGCACGCGCCGATAGCCGATCGTCAGATTGGTGATTTCATCAGGCAGTCTGCCTTCGGTGACCAACATCTGTCCTCGACCTTCCCATGGGCATGCGAGAAGCTGATGCCAACTCTGCGCTCGCCTGCCAAGGGGTTCTCGGGGTGGTCAAGATTTTTGGCCCACCTGTCCCTTACATTTCACGGTAATGGCATATGAGATATGATACACCATCGAAGGGAAAGCGAAATATGCTTGAGCGAATTGCCGACGAGGCCATTTTGGACGCGGTCGACGAGGGCTTCGCGCGGCAGGTGGAATTCCTTGCGAACCTCGTGCGTTTTCCCTCGCAACGCGGCGAAGAACACGCGGCGCAATCCTTCATGGCAGCCGCGTATGAAGCAGATGGCTATACGGTGGACATGTGGCGTGTCGATGTCGATGCGATTCGCGACCTGCCGGGCTTTTCGCCCGTGGCCGTCTCCTATGAGGACGCCTTCAACGTCGTCGCCACCCACACGCCGCGAAACGCGACCGGCCGCTCGCTGATCCTCAACGGCCATATCGACGTCGTGCCGACGGGGCCGCTCGATCGCTGGCTGCGCGATCCCTATGACCCGGTCATCGAGGATGGCTGGATGCATGGCCGCGGCGCCGGCGACATGAAAGCCGGGCTCTCGGCCTGCCTCTACGCGCTGGCCGCACTGCGCCGCCTCGGCTATCAGCCGGCCGCGAAGGTCTTCCTGCAATCGGTGGTCGAGGAAGAGTGCACCGGCAACGGCGCGCTCGCTTGCCTGCAGCGCGGCTACCGCGCCGACGCAGCCTTCATTCCTGAACCCCTGGAGCCGAAGCTGATGCGGGCGCAGGTCGGCCCGATCTGGTTTAGGGTCGAGGTCAACGGCGATCCCCGGCATGCGTCGGGCGCTTTCTCGGCCGGCGCCAATGCCATCGAAAAGGCTTTCCTCATCATCCAGGCGTTGAAGCAGCTCGAAATCGTCTGGAACGCGCGCAAGGTCGACGACAGGCATTTCTGCGATCACCCGCATCCGATCCGTTTCAATCTGGGCAAGATCGAAGGCGGCGAGTGGACATCGAGCGTTCCCGCGCGCTGCGTGTTCGAGATGCGTGTCGCCACCTATCCCGGCCAGAAGCTGGAGGATGCCAGGGCCGAGCTCGAGGCCTGCATCGCCGACGCGGCCCGCGCCGATCCGTTCATGGCCAACCGCCCGCCCAGGATGGTCTACAACGGCTTCATGGCCGAGGGCTATGTGCTGGAGGGCGCCGACGAGATGGAAACCGTGCTGCGTCGTAGCCATGCCGCCGTCTGGGGCGAGCCGCTGCAGGAACACGTCACCTCTGCCACCACGGATGCGCGCTTCTTCGGCCTCTACGCCGACACGCCGGCCATCGTCTACGGTCCGATCTGCCGCATGCCGCATGGCTATGACGAAGCGGTGGACCTTGATTCCGTACGCAAGGTCACCCAGACAATCGCACTGTTCATCGCCGACTGGTGTGGGCTGGAGCCTGTCGACCCCGAGGCAAGGCCATGACCGGCGCCGTGACCGATGCATTCGGCGAGACGCTGGCCGAGGACGCGCCCGATGTCTCGATCGCCGATGCGCTTGCCATCCTGCGCCAGCACTACGGCCTTGCCGGCACCGCTCAGCCCTTGCCCGGGGAGCGCGACCACAATTTTCACATCCGCACCGATGGCGAGGGCGAGTTTGTCCTGAAAATCTCGCATCCGGCGGAAGAGGCCGGCTTCACCGATTTCCAGAACAAGGCGCTGGACCACATCCTTGCGGTCGATCCCGCCTTGCCGGTTCCCTCGGTGCGCAAAAGCCTCGATGGAGATGCGCAGTTCGCCGTCAGCATCGGCGGTTCGCAGCCGCGCATCATCCGGCTGGTCACCTATCTGCCCGGCCAGTTGCTTTCGCGCTCGCCTGTATCGCCTGCGCAAGATCGTAATCTCGGCATCTTCCTCGCTCGGCTCGGCAGGGCACTGCGCGGCTTTTTCCACCCGGCCGCCGGCAGCGACCTTTTGTGGGATATCCGCAAGGTCGCCAAGACGCGGCCCATGCTGGCACATATCGCCGATGCCGGGCGCCGGGCCATGGTCGAGCGCGTCATCGATGCCTTCGAGGAGCACGCCGCACCCGTCATCCCCAGCCTGCGCGCCCAGATCGTCCACAACGACATGAACTCGTACAATGTGGTGATGGACGCATCGCGGCCCGAGATCGTCAGCGGCATCCTCGATTTCGGCGACATGATCCATTCGCCGCTGATCTGCGATCTCGCCGTCGGCGCCGTCTATCGCTGGCCAGCCGACGGTCACCCGCTGGCGCCCGCCGCACGCTTCGTTGCTGGCTACCAGTCGGTGCAGCCGCTCGAGGCCGAGGAGATCGGCATCCTGTTCGACCTGATCCGTGCCCGCTTGGCTCTCATCGCCAACATTGCCACCTGGCAGGCGGAGCGCTTCCCGGCCAAGCGCGACT
Source organism: Mesorhizobium sp. B2-1-3 (assembly GCF_006442495.1). Taxonomy (NCBI): domain Bacteria; kingdom Pseudomonadati; phylum Pseudomonadota; class Alphaproteobacteria; order Hyphomicrobiales; family Phyllobacteriaceae; genus Mesorhizobium; species Mesorhizobium sp. B2-1-3. The sequence goes on along the minus strand of NZ_VFWL01000004.1, from coordinate 129,955 downwards.
ATGTGCTGCGCCTCATCACCGAGGTCTGGGCCTCGCTCGAGCGGCTGGACGGACTGTCACACAGCGATGCCCGCCGTTATTTCCTCGATCATTCCAATCCGGAGTAGACGCTCGTGTCCCAATCCTCGCCCGCAAATGCCTCCGCCGATGCCGGTGCATCAGCATCCGCGCTGCTCGAGCGCCGTGCCAGGCTGCTCGGCCCGACCTATCGCGCCTTCTACCGCAACCCGATCCATCTCGTGCGTGGCAGCGGCGTCTGGCTCTACGATGCCCAGGGTCGCAAGTATCTCGATGCCTACAACAACGTCGCTTCGGTCGGGCACTGCCACCCGCGCGTCGTCGAGGCGCTGTCGGGGCAGGCGGCCACGCTCAACACCCACACGCGTTATCTCAGCGAAATCATCCTCGACTACGCGGAAAGACTTCTCGGCACGCTTCCGCCTCATCTCGGCCATGCCATGTTCACCTGCACCGGCAGCGAGGCCAACGATCTCGCCATCCGCATCGCTCAGCATTCGAGCGGCAATACCGGCGTGATCATCACCGATTTCGCTTATCATGGCGCCACCATCGCCACGGCGCAGCTGTCGCCGGCAGCGGTCGGGGCAAAAGGCGTGCCCGCGCAGCACAGGACCGTGGCAGCGCCGGATACGTTTCGCGACCGGGGCCGGGCCGCGCGCGATTTCGCCAGGAATGTCGCCGCCGCCATCGAGGACATGCGCGCACAGAACGTGCGCCCGGCGGCGCTGCTGCTCGACTCGGCATTTTCCAGCGACGGAATTTTCTTCCCCGATGCATCGGTGATGCGCGAGGCGGCCGATCACGTCAGGAAGGCGGGCGGCATCGTCATTGCCGACGAAGTCCAGTCCGGCTTCGGCAGGCTTGGCCAGGGCATGTGGGGTTTCGCCAATTACGGCCTCGAGCCCGACATCGTCACCATGGGCAAGCCGATCGGCGACGGGCATCCGATGGCCGCGGTCATCGTGCGGCCGCAGCTTGTTGCCTCCTTCGGTTCCAACACCGGCTACTTCAACACATTCGGCGGCAATCCTGTCGCCGCCGCCGTCGGCATCGCGGTGCTCGACGTGATCGAAGGCGAGGGGCTGGTCGAGAATGCGCGCACGGTTGGGGCCTATACGGGCGAGCTGCTGCGCGCCTTGCAGGGTCGCCACGCCATGGTCGCCGATGTCAGGCATAACGGTCTTTATTTCGGCGTCGAGTTGACTGCGGAGGGGGACGAGGCGCTGGCCTCCACCAGGACGTCGGCGGTCGTCGAAGCCATGCGCGAGGACGGCGTGCTGATCTCGTCGTGCGGTCCGCGCGGCAACGTGCTGAAGATCAGGCCGCCGCTGCCGTTCGCCAGGGACAATGCCGAGCAACTTGCCGAAACGCTCGATCGCACCCTGTCGCGCTGGTGAGGGGATAGGAAAGGGGGCGGCGATCGACATGCTGAAGCTCGAACATCAGACCCTGAACGACCGCGCCTATGGCGCGCTCAAGCAGGAGCTGATTTCGGGCGGCTTCAGCCCGGGCCAGACATTGGTCATCCGCAAGCTTGCCGAGACGTTCGGCATTTCGACGACGCCGATCCGCGAGGCGCTGCAACGGCTCGTCGCCGAGCGGCTTCTGGAATTGCAGAACAACCGCTCGATCATCGTGCCCTTGCTGTCTGCCCCCGCCTTCGAGGAACTGACGCGCATCCGCGTCGCGGTGGAGGGGCTGGCGGGCGAGATGGCCGCCTCGCGCATCACCGAAGACGGGCTGGTCGACATACAGGCCACGCTGGCGGGCATGCAGCGCGCGATCGAGGCGGGCGACGCCGGGGCCTATCTCGCGCTCAACGAGGCCTTCCACTTCGCCATCTACCGGCATGCCGGCGCGCCGATCCTCCTCAACATGATCCGTGATCTCTGGGGGCGGGTTGGGCCCTATCTCAAGCTCCTGATGCAGGCTGAGCGCTACAAACCCCAGTCGAACGAGGCGCATCGCAAGATCGTGGCGGCATTGGCGCAGCGCAACGGCGCCGACGTCAGGACCTCCATAGAACAGGACATCGCCACGGCGGCAGCGGTGCTGGCGGGGAACCTTCGCGCGGCCGAATGACGACGCGATCCCGTCGCGCCCCGGCGATCGGCCTATCCGGTCTTGTCCAGCCGGTCGCGAAGCATGCTCCACGGCAGCAGCGCGTTCGGCGCGAAGCGCAGCAGGCTGTGGAACGGCATCGGCGACGGTGGCCCGAAGGGCAGCGGCAGATCGCGGGCGTCGGTTCCACCAGCCCAATCCGCAAGCACCTTGCCCAGGGCCGTGGTCATGGCGATGCCGCGGCCGTTGCAGGCGCGACCCGCGATCAGCCCCGGTCCGAGATCGATGAGGTGGGGCAGGAAATCGGGTTCGACCGCAGCCATGCCCGACCAGCCATAGGCGAGCGGCGGCAGGTCCGGGAGCTCGAGATGCCGGGCCAGCCGCCGCCGGATCGTCTGCGGCAGGCGTCGTTCCGCACCCGCGCCGAAGACATGCATGCCGCCGCTGATCAGCCGGTTTTCGGCATCGAAGCGGTAGGTGAAGAGATTGCGTCTCGTGTCGCCGACGCCTTGCCCGTAGGGCAACAGGCGGCTGCGCACCTCGCGCGGCAGCGGCGCCGTCGCGATTTGGAAGATTTTCAGCGGGAAATAACTTTTCCGAAGCTCCGGATTGAGCCGTCCGCCATAGGCGTTGGTGGCGATCAGCACCTTTCCGGTGCGCACCGAACCCGTTTGCGTCTTCAGCGACCAGCCGTCCGCGATAGGGTCGATCGCGACGACGCGCGTGTGCTCGAACAGACGCGCGCCGGCTTTTTCCGCCACGTCGGCCAGGCCGCGCGCATAGGCGACCGGATTGAGCACGCCGCCGGAACGGTCCATCCAGCCGCCGGCATAGCCGCGCGCGCCGGTTAGCGCCTCCGTTTCTTGCCGGTCCAACACGACAGCCGGCCGGCCGCGCTGCGCCCATTGCCCTGCGCGTGATTTGACCTTTTCGAGCGCAACAGGGGAATGTGCCGGCTGGATCCAACCGCTCTGCACCGCGTCGCACTCGATGCCGTGCCGCCTGATCAGGCCGAAGACCAGATCGGCGCTGCCGGCCGCGAATTCGATCAGCCTCTCGCCGCGCTCGGGTCCAAGATGGGCCTTTATCGCATCCGGATCCATTTTGGCGAAGTTCGGCACGATGAAGCCGGCATTCCTGCCGGTAGCGCCCCAGGCGATGGTTTCGGCCTCGAGAACGGCGACCGAAAGACCTCTGGCCGCGGCATGCAAGGCCGTCGAAAGGCCGGTGAAGCCGCCGCCGACGATGGCAAGGTCGACATCGAGCTCGCCTTCCAGCGCCGGGCGGAGGCGGGTCTCACGGCTGACCGCGTGCCAAAGCGAAAGCGCTTCCTGCCGGGCCATTGCGGTCACGAGCCGCTCTCGCCGGCGGCCACCTTCGCCCGCTTGCCGAGCCGTGCCCGCCGCGGCCGTTCCCCGAACAGTCCGTTGGGGCGGACCAGGAGGATAATGCACAGCATGACGCCGATTGCCACGATCTGCAGGGATGCGGCGCGGGCCTGTTGCTCCGGCGGGAACAGCGCGCTGGTGAGCGTGCCCGACCCGGCCCATATCCCCCAGACCAGGATGCTGCCGATGACGGCACCGGCATTGCTGCCCGAGCCGCCGACGATCAGCATCACCCAGACCTGGAAGGTCAGGATCGGCAGGTAATTGTCCGGCGCAATGAAGCCGGTGAAATGCGCCTGCAAGGCGCCCGCTAGGGCCATGATGGCGCCGCCGACCGCGAAGGCCTGGACACGGTAGAAGCGCGCGCTCTTGCCGAGCGAGATCGCCGCCCGCTCGTCCTCCCGCAGCGCCTTCAGCACCCGGCCCCACGGGCTGCGAGACAGGTGCTCCAGCGCCAGATAGGCGACCAGCGTGACCGCCGAGACGACGGCAAGGTTCGACAGGTTGAACAGCAGCGGCGTCTCGGCGAGGCTGCCGAAAGGGCGCGGGATGAAGCCGATGCCGAACGGACCGCCGGTCAGTTTCTGCGCATTAAGCGCGACCAGTTGCACGACCACGGCGACGCCGAAGGTGGTGATGGCAAGGTAGTCGGATCTGAGCCGCAACGTGGCGATGCCCGTCAGGGCCGCGGCGATGCCGCCGACGACCATGGCGCCGACCCAGCCGGCCAGGATCGGTAGCCCAAAACCGCCCAGACGCGCGGCATCGTCCGGCGTCGTCAGCAGCGCCGATGTATAGGCGCCGATGGCGACGAAGCCGGCGAGCCCGACATTGAAGAGCCCAGTCAGCCCCCATTGCAGATTGAGCCCCAGCGTGACCAACGAAAAGATCAGCGCCGTGGTCAGGAAGAAAGCGCCATAGCCGAGCAGGTCCATCAGCGTTCCTTCACACCAAAAAGGCCGATCGGCCGCACGAACAGCACCGCCATCAAGATGATGAAGGAGACCGCGGCGCGCCATTCGGCGCCGATCAGTTGCACCGCGGCGGCCTCGGTGAGCCCGATGATCAACCCGCCGAGCACGGCGCCCGGGATGCTGCCGATACCGCCCAGAATGGCGGCCGCGAACATCGGCAGCAGCATGTCGAAGCCCATGAATGGGCGGATCTGCACCAGGATGCCGATCATCACGCCGGCGACGCAGGCAAGCGCTGCGCCGAGGATCCAGGTGACGCGCACCACCTTGGCGACATCGATGCCGACGACGCGGGCAAGTGCTGCATTCTGGCTCAGGGCCTGCATGGACCGGCCGGTCTGCGTGCGCGTCATCAACAGGTGTACGCCCAACACCAGAATCGCCGTCAGCAGCAACAGCGCGATCTGGTCCGGCGTGATGCGGATGCCGAAGCCGACCGGCATGGCGATCTGGATGGCGCGGCTGAAATAGGTCGGGCGTGAGGTGAAGGTGAACTCGAGCAGGCTTCGCAGCGCCATCGAGGCGCCGAAGCTTGCCATCACCACGATGATGGCCTGGCCCTGGGAGCGCAGCCGCGCGAACAGCACTTTGTCGAGCAGCAGCGCCAGCAGGGCGGTGAATGCCATGCCGACGACCAGCGCGACGATGAGAGGCCACCCGAAGGAAAGCGGGGCGATCGGCACCACCTTGCCGATCGTCGCGCCGATGGCGCCTACGACGGCCAGCGTCGCATAGGTGCCCCAGGCCATGAAGTCGCCATGGGCGAAGTTCGAGAAGCGCAGGATCGAATAGGTCAGCGTCACGCCGATGGCGCCGAGGCCTATCATCGAGCCGGTCAGCAATCCGTCGACGATGAATTGCAGGTTCATGCCGCACTTCCCTTGCCTGAAGGCGCGGCCTTGCCGGCACTGTCCGAGCGCTGGCCAAGATAGAGCTCGGCGACCACCGGATCGCTCCACAGTTCAGCGGCGATGCCCTCGTGCCGGTCCTTGCCTTCGACCAGCACATAGGCGCGGTCGCCGATGGCGAGCGCCGCCTTGGCGTTCTGTTCGACGAGAAGGATGGTGACGCCGGACTTGCGGATGCCGGCCAGCATCTCGAACACCATCGAGACGAATTTCGGCGACAGGCCGGCCGACGGCTCGTCCAGCACCAGCACCTTGGGGTGGACGATCAGCGCCCGCGCCACGGCCAGCATCTGGCGTTGCCCGCCCGACAGATTGCCGGCGGCGATGCGGCGCTGGCGCGCCAGGTCGGGGAAGGTCGCGTACATCTCGTCGATGCGGGCGGGAACCCCGCGGCGCTCGATGATGCCGCAGGCAACCCTGAGATTGTCGTCGACCGACATCAGTGGAAACACGTTCTCGGTCTGAGGCACGAAGGCGAGCCCAAGCCGCACCATGGTGTGGGCCGGTGCGGTGGTGATATCCTTGCCGTCGAGGAGAACGGTGCCGCCGGTGACCGGGACGAGACCGGCAATTGCCTTGATCAGGCTCGACTTGCCGGCACCGTTGGGGCCGAGAACGACGACGATTTCGCCCTTCCTCACCGTGATCGAGGCACCGCGCACGATCGGCACGCCGGGCTCGTAACCGGCTTCGAGGTTGCGGACGTCAAGCACGGTCCCGCTCATGCCGCGCCCCCGAGATAGGCCTCGATGACGCGCGGATCGCGCGCCACCTCGTCGGCCGTGCCCTCGCACAGAAGCTCGCCGCCCGCCATCACCAGGACGCGATGGCAAAGCCGCGTCACCATGTCGATGTTGTGCTCGATCAGAAGAAAGGTGATGCCGCTTCTGTTGATGTCGCGGATGCGGTCGATGATGACTTCGAGCAGCGTGGCGTTGACGCCGGCCGCGGGCTCGTCGAGCAGGATGATCGCCGGGTCGGCCATCATCACACGGGCAAGTTCGAGCAGTTTGCGCTGGCCGCCCGAAAGCACCCGCGCCGGTTCGTGCGCCAGCCGGGTGAGCGAGACGAGTTCAAGCAGTTCGGCAGCCTTCTCGGCGGCTGCCTTCTCTTCGGCGGCGACCCGCCACGGGATCAGGAAATTGGCGAGCAGCCGCTCCCCTGCCTGACGTTGCGCGGCGAGCATGACGTTTTCGATCAGCGTGAGATTGGGCAAGGGCCGGGGAATCTGAAAGGTGCGCCCAAGACCGCGGCCAATGCGCAGGTGCGCTGCTTCGCCGGAGACGAGCGCCCCGTTGAGACGTATCTCGCCGCTTGTAGGCAGGATGCTGCCGGCGAGCAGGTCGAACATCGTCGTCTTGCCGGCGCCGTTGGGGCCGATCAGGCCGAGGATCTCGCCCGGGCGGACCTCGAACGAAACATCGTTGACGGCGACAAGGCCGCCGAAACGCCGCACGACGTTCTTTGCTGCCAGAACCGGCGCCTGGGTCTCCGTCCCATGCCGTTTCGCCGTGTCGTTCATCAAGCCCTCTGGCCGAAGCGATCTTTGCCGCTTTCTGATTTTTTGATTTGTGATCACACTTGCTTTGATCACGCTAATCAGCTTTAATTTTCTCCGCAAGCCGAAAACAGGCCAGGCCGTCGAAAAGGCCAAGATCGGGAACGCCATGCAAAGGGCTGCTGTCGAGCGCACCAACGAGGTCATCGCCGCGCAACTCGCGCCGGTCGGCCGCGAGACGGTGCAGGACCGCGTCTATTCCGAATTGCGCAGGGCGCTGATTGGCGGTCTCTTCGAGCCGAGCCAGGTTCTGACCATACGCGGCCTTGCCGATGCGCTGGTCACGTCTACCATGCCGGTGCGCGAGGCGCTTGGGCGGCTGATCACGGAAAAGGCGCTGGAAGCGCTTCCAAACCGCTCGGTGCGGGTGCCGCCGATCACGCTGGAACGCATCGACGACCTCCTGCGCGCCCGTGCCCTGATCGAAGGCGAGGCAATCGCGCTTGCCGCCGCGCGCATGGATCCGCGTCAGATCGCCACCATCGAAACTATTCTCGGTGAATGGGACGAGATGCGGGCGCTGAAGCACAAGAAGGATGTCGACCGCGAGGTGACGCTCAATCAGAGCTTTCATTTCGAAATCTATCGCGCCTGCGGTTCCGCCGTGCTGATCCCGATGATCGAGAGCCTCTGGCTGCAATCGGGACCATGCATCCGAGTTGCAATCTATGCCTTTTCCGAGGCCGGCGAAGTCGACACCGCCCATTATCATCGCAGCATCGTCGCCGCGCTTGCGGCGCAGGATGCCCAGGCCGCACGCGAGGCGCTGGTGGCCGACATCAGCCGCCCTTTCGCTTTCCTGCGCGACAAGCTGAAGTTGACGGCAAAAGCGGAGTGAATGCCTGATATGACCAGACGCATCATCAGGATCACCGAGCCGCATTCCGAGCTGTCGGTGACGGCGCAGTTGCTGCCGGAAAAAGCGCCAGAGAACGCAACGTTCCTGTGGTCTTACCTGGCCGAGCCGCGCGTCGTCGCGGGCATTCATGCCATGTGGACCGGCCCGGAAATCTCCTGTCCGATCCCCGCGGCGCATCTGGACGGCGAGGCCTTTGCCCAGGCCTTGCCGGCGGAGAACGCGACGCTGACGCCGCAGCCCGGCGACATCGTGCTTTCCTATGTGCCGCCGCGCATGTGGGGCGGCAACCCGCATGCGATCTTCGACATCGGCCTGTTCTACGGGCAAGGCGCGCGCCTGCTGCTTCCGATCGGCTGGCTGGCGGGGAGCGTCGTTGCGCAGGTGCTGCCTGAGCAACGCGATCAGTTCGCATCTGCCTGCGGCATCATTCGCCGCAATGGCGCCTGCGACGTCACCTTCGCGCGGCTGGAGAGCTGAAATGGCTGAACGCGACGACAGCTTCGAACTTTTCGACCTCCGCGTCGAGGCTGTCGTCCCCGAGGGCAAGCCGGTGTATTGCGGCGCCAAGCCCGGCGACTATTTCGAGCTGAAGGGCGAGATGCTGTCGATGCCGGCGGGCCAGGGATTTTCGATCTATTCCATAGCGGCCGTGCTGCCGCTGCTGGCGGCGAAGCAGCGCCCCACCCATGCCAATGACTGGATGACCTCGGATGCCGAGATCGCCTGTCCCGATCCCAATTGCGCCAGCAGGCTCAGGATCGTCAGGACCGGCAAACGGCGGTTCAGTCACGCCGAGACCACGGCGGTGCCGCTGCCGAAGGAGAGTGAGCAGAGATGACCGCCAAGACTTTCGAACTCAACCCCGGCTACACCATCTCGCGCGTCATTCGCGGTGGCTGGCAGTTGGCCGGCGGCCACGGCGCGGTCGACCGTCAGCAGGCGGTATCTGACCTGATCGCCACGTTCGACGCCGGCATCTGGACCTATGACTGCGCCGATATCTACACCGGCGTCGAGGAGCTGATCGGAGCGGCGCGGCTGCGTCTGGCCAACGAACGTGGTCTCGATGCCGCCGCCAGGATGAGGGTGCACACCAAGCTGGTGCCGGACCTCGAGCGGCTCGCCGGCATCAGCCGCGACTACATCAGAGGCATCGTCGACCAGTCTCTGCGCCGGCTGAAGACCGAACGGCTCGACCTCGTGCAGTTCCACTGGTGGGACTATTCAGTGCCTCGCTATGTCGACGCGATGGGTTGGCTCGACGAGCTCCGGCTGGAAGGCAAGGTGCGCAATGTCGGCACCACCAATTTCGATACGCAGCGCCTTGGCGAGATCCTGTCGGCCGGCGTGCCAGTCGTCAGCCAGCAACTGCAATACTCGGTCCTCGACCAGCGTCCGGCGGCGAGCCTCGCCGCGCTCGCCGCGCGCAACGGCGTCAGCTTTCTCTGCTACGGTTCGGTGGCCGGCGGCTTTCTCGGCGACAGATGGCTCGGCGTCGCCGAGCCGGACATGCCGCTCGAAAACCGCTCGCTGGTCAAATACAAGCTGATCATAGACGATTTCGGCGGCTGGGAGCTCTTCCAGGCCCTGCTCAGTGTGCTGAAGCGCATCGGCGACCGCCACGGCGTCGACATCGCCACTGTCGCCAGCGCCTGGGTGCTCGAGCAGCCGCAAGTGGCGGCCGTCATCGTCGGCGCCCGCAACCAGGCGCATGCGCTGGCCAATGCGAAGATCATGGATGTCGCGCTCGGGGCCGAGGACCGGGCGGAGATCGGCGCCGTGATCGCCCAGAGCCGTGGTCCCCTCGGCGACGTCTACACGCTGGAGCGTGACCGTCACGGCCGCCACGGCTCGATCATGCACTACAACCTCAACGCGGCCCGGCCATGAGCGCCACCACCGAAAGGCTGTTTTCGCGGGCCAGCACCGAAATCGTCGAGTTGCATCGCTTCTTCGTCGACTGGTTCGTCGCATCGCGCGCCGGCAAGGCCGATTTCAGCCGCTTCGAACGCGTCATGGGCGAAGGCCTGGCCATGGTCACGCCTGACGGCACGGTCCTCGATCGCGATGCGGTGGTCGACCATGTCCGCGCAAGCCGCGCTTCCTGCGACGAAGCCTTCGCCATCTCGATCGAGGACATCCGGCCGGGCTGGCAAACCGGCGACGCGATCGTCGTGCTCTATGTCGAGGCGCAGTTGCGAGGCGGCAAGCATAGCCGCCGTCAGTCGAGTGCGCTCTTCACCACCAATCCATCGGCGCCCAACGGCGTCGAATGGCGACATCTGCATGAAACCTGGCTGCAGATGCCGGAAAGCTGAACAGGCTCCAGGCGTGAAATTTGGTTCGTGTAACTCAATTCGTGTAGCTCAAGGGGAACAACAATGAGAAAGACGATACTCCAACTCACCACCGCGCTCGCTCTCGTGACGATCGCCGGCACGGCACATGCCGCCGACTGCAAGATCACGGTCGGCCTGGTCATGGAATTGACCGGACCGGCCGGTGAATACGGCCAGGCCGGCGCGAAATCGGTCGAGATGGCCTTCCGCGACATCAACGACGCCGGCGGCGTTCGCGGCTGCGATCTGGTGACCGACACGCGCGACAGCCAGAGCCAGGGCAATATCGCCGTCGATGCGGCGACCCAGTTGGTTCAGGTCAAGAAGGTGCCGGTGATCATCGGCGGCATCATCTCCTCGGTGTCGATCCCGATCCTGACCTCGGTCACCGCCCCGGCCAAGATCGTGCAGGTCTCGCCGGCTTCGTCCTCGCCGACGCTGACCGCACTCGGGCGCGATGGCAAGACCAACGGCATCTTCTTCCGCACCATCACCTCCGATGCGCTGCAAGGCGTGGCCGCCGCGAAATACGCCATCGACAAGGGCTTCAAGAAGCTGTCGATCATCCATGTCAACAATGATTTCGGGGTCAACATGGTGGCCGAATTCTCGCGCGCCTACAAAGCGCTCGGCGGCACCGTCGTCTCCGACACGCCCTACAACGAGAAGCAGTCGAGCTATGCCTCGGAAGTGACGGCGGCCATGGCCGGCGAGCCCGACGGGCTTTATCTCGTCAGCACGCCGGTCGACGGCGCCACCGTCGCCCGCACCTGGATTTCGCAAGGGGGCGTGCAGAAATTCCTGCTCAATGACGGCATGAACAGCCCGGACTTCATCGAGTCCGTCGGCGCCGACTATCTCAAGGAGGCCTATGGCACCTCGTCCGGCACCAGCCCGACCGCCTCCACCGACTACTTCACCAAGAACTACAAGGAGTTTTCGGGCATCGAACCGTCCAATCCTGCGGCCGACCGTTCCTATGATGCCGGCGCCATTGTCGGCCTGGCAATCGCCATCGCCGGCTCAGAGGATCCGGCCAAGATCAAGGACGCCATGTACAAGGCGGTCGATCCGGCTGGCGCGCCGATCTTTGCCGGCAAGGACGAGTTCGCCAAGGCGCTCGGATTGATCAAGGAAGGCAAGCCGATCCGCTACGAAGGTGTCATCGGCCCGGTCGCCTTCGACAAATATGGCGACATCACCGGTCCGTTCCGCCTGTGGAAGATCGTCGAGGGCAAGGTAACGACCGACGGTGAAATGACCACCGACGACGTCAATGCCCTGCAGGCGAAACTCCAATAGGCCGTCACATCAGGCAGCCCGGCATCGATCTCTCGATGCCGGGCTGCTCGCAACCTGCCTTGGCCTTGCGCTCTGAAATTCATGTCGTCCACAACAAGGGCTGCGGGCTTCATTCTCCCGACCCGCGTGACAGCCAGCGCCTGCGTCTTTCGCGCTGTTCGGCGAGCTCGGCCTCGTCCCAGTAGCCGATCAGCACGCCGGGCTCGATCAACGGATCGAAGTGCCGCATCCTGTCGTCGTTTCCCGTCAGCCATTCCTCGGCGGCGGTGATGCGGTTGTTGGGCAGCGCCAGCCAGCGGAACAGCGCCTGCCGCAGTCGTTCGATGTCGGCCGCCGCCGATGCTTCGGTGCCGAGGTCGCGCAGCTCGTCCGGATCACCGTGCAGATCGAAGAACATCGGCGCCAGGCCCTCGCCATGGACCAGTTTGAAGCGGCCGTCGGTGATCATGTAGAGCTTGCAGTCGGCGACCGGCATAGCGAGCTTCAGCCGCGCGGCATCGCCGCCATAATCGTACTCGCTCACCGCGTGCCGCCGCCAGTTCACGTCCTGGCCTGCCAGCAGCGGCAGCAGCGACCGGCCCTCGAGAACATGCGGCTTCGCCTTGCCGCCGAAGAAGTCGAGGAAGGTGGGCGCGAGGTCGATCATCTCCACCAGCGCATCGGACGTCGTGCCGCGCGTCGCGTCGGCCTGCCGGCGCGGATCGCAGACGATCATCGGCACCTTGGCCGCGACGTCGTGGAACAGGTATTTTTCGCCCAGCCAATGGTCGCCGAGATAGTCGCCGTGGTCGGAGGTGAACACGATCATCGTGTTGTCGAACAGGGCGCGCTGCTCCATGAACTCGAACAATCCGCCCAACTGATCGTCGATCTGCCTGATCAGGCCCATATAGCAGGGAACGACCCTTTCGCGGACCTCGTCGCGGGAGAAGTTCCTGGAATAGCGCTCCTGCTGGAAGGCTTCGAAGATCGGGTGAGGCGAGACGCGTTCTGCTTCGCTGCGCACGACCGGCTTTATGTCGGCCTTGCCGTACATGTCGTGATAGGGCGCCGGCACGATGTAGGGCCAGTGCGGCTTGATGTAGGAGAGATGCGCGCACCAGGCTTCGCCCCTTGCCTCGGCCTCCTCGATGAAGCGCATGGCGCGGCGCGTCATGTAGGGCGTTTCCGAATGCTCCTCGGGAATGCGCGCCGGCTTGTCGGCATGGACGAGCAGCCAGCCGTTGAAATTCTCGCCGTTCTCGCCTTCACCGGAATTGGCCCAGTGCTCCCACGGATTGGCGGCATCGAAGCCGTGCTCGCGCAGATATTGGTCGTAGGCCGGGTCGGGATCGTAGGCGGACGACGGATGCAACCCGTCGTCGCGCTCGAACGGTTCGAAGCCGCATTCGGCGACGCGCACGCCTATGATGGACGTCTTGTCGATGCCGAGGCGCTCCATGCCTTCCTCGTCGGCCCTCATATGCGTCTTGCCGATCAGCGCGCAGCGCACGCCGATCTCGCGCAGATGCTCGCCGAGCGTAGGCTCGCCGACCCTGAGCGGCACGCCGTTAAGCGTCGATCCGTGCGAGCGGACATAGCGGCCTGTATAGGCACTCATGCGCGAGGGCCCGCACACGGTCGATTGCACATAGGCGTTGGTGAAGCGCACGCCGCGGCTGGCCAGCCGGTCGATATTCGGCGTGTGCAGGGTCTGGTGTCCGGCGCAGCTCAAATAGTCGAAGCGCAGCTGGTCGCACATGATGAAAAGGACGTTGCGGCGGTCTGTCATTGGTCGTCCGTCATTGTGGTTCGCGCAAGACCGGTGTGCCAGAACGGCCGATGTCCTACAACGATGCCTCAAAATATCATTTTACCCAACCAGATGCCTCATGCACTGTGGGAGCCGGGAGGGTCGAAATCGTGCCGTTCGTCACCATTGGCGGCCTTGCGCTGCACCACCGCTATGTCGAGGCGACCGGCACCGCGCGGCCGGTGATCTTCATCAATTCGCTGGGTACCGATTTGCGCATCTGGGACGATGTCATCTCGCAATTAAGCGGTGACATGCCTCTGCTGGTCTACGACAAGCGCGGCCACGGACTTTCCGATATCGGCAGCGGCATCCGGTCGATCGATGATCATGTCGACGATCTCCTGGGCCTCATCGATCATTTCGATCTCGGCAGGGTCGTGCTGTTCGGCCTGTCGGTCGGTGGCTTGATCGCGCAGCGGCTCTATACCCGTCATCCCAGCTGCGTTGAGGCTCTGATCCTGTCCGACACGGCGCACAAGATCGGCACGGACGAGAGCTGGAATAAGCGTATCGCCACCGTCGAGCGCGACGGGATCGAGGCGATAGCCGACGGTGTGATGGAAGCATGGTTCACGCCCGGCTTCCATGCCGCGCGTGCGGCCGACCTTGCCGGTTGCCGCAATATGCTGACCAGGCAGGCGCTGCCGGGTTACATCGGGACATGCATGGCGGTCCGCGACGCCGACCTCACCGAGGCCGCGCGGCGTATCGCGGTGCCGACACTTTGCATGGTCGGCGACCAGGACGGCTCGACACCGCCCGATCTCGTCCGCTCGCTGGCAGCGCTGATCCCCGGCGCCCGCTTTGAAATCATTCCTAATGCCGGCCATATTCCCTGCATCGAACAGCCGGAGGCGGTGGTCGCGCTGATCCGCGATTTTGTCGCGTCGCCTCCTCCGGGGCAGAAACCTTTGAGCGCGGCTACCCCTTGATCGCCGAGCCGACGATGGAATCGACGAAAAAGCGCTGCAGCAGGACGAAGAGGATGAGCGGCGGCAGCACGGCAAGCGTCGCGCCGGCCATCACCAACCCGGTGTTGACGGCGCCTCTGTTGTAACTCAACAGCCGGCTGAGGCTGATGACGATCGGATAGGCGTCGGCGTTGCCTTGCAGCACGGTCAGCGGCCACAGATAGCTGTTCCAGTGATAGACGAAGGCAAACAGCGCCAATGCCGCGATCGCCGGCGCCACGCTGGGCGCCACGATCTTGAACAGGATCAGCAGTTCGGAGGCGCCGTCCATGCGCGCAGCGTCGATCAGATCGTCAGGCACGCTTGCAATGAACTGGCGCATCAGGAAGATACCGAAGGCATTGGCGAGGTTGGGCACGATGATGCCGGCGAGGCTGGCATTGAGGCCGATCGAGCCGACGAGGCGATAGAGCGGGATCAGCGTCACGATCGGCGGCAGGAACATGGTCGCGATCAGCACCGAGAACAAAAGCGAGCGGCCGGGGAAGTGGTATTTGGCGAAGGCGTAGCCGGCCATCATGCTGGTGATGAGGATACCGGCTGTGGTGATCGAGGCGATGACCAGGGAATTCCACATAGAACGGCCGACATTGACCACGCCCGAAACTTTCCCGTAGGCGTCGAGGCTCGGCGTGTGCGGGATCCACACCGGCGGCACCTGCATGCTCTCGGCCGGAGTCTTGAGACTGGACAGAACCATCCAAACCAGCGGAAAGGCCGACGCCACGGCCACGAGCAGCATGAGCGTGGCCAGCAGCGCCTTGCGGCCGGCGGGGCGTCTGCGCGGCAACCGGCTCGACGATCCCGCGCTCATTCCTGATCCTTCCGGTTGGCAAAGGCGAACAGAGCGCAGACCACGACGATCAGCGACAGCATCAGCATGACGGCCATGGCCGAACCCAGTCCGCCCTGCGCGCGCTCGATGCCGACGCGGCGTATGTGATAGGTCAAGACATTGGTCGAGCCGACCGGCCCGCCCTGCGTGATCAGCGCCACCGGCTCGAACACCTGCACGGCGTTGATGATGGCGATCACCGCGCTGAACAGGAGTGTGCGCCGCAGCAACGGCAAGGTGATGAAGCGGAACTGCTCGAACCGGTTGGCGCCGTCGAGTTTTGCCGCCTCGTAGAGGCTGCCGGAAATCTGGGTCAGCCCCGCAATAGCCAGCACCGTGAAATAGCCGACCTGCTGCCACACATTGAGCAGGACGATCGAGATCAGCGCCGAGCGCGGGGACGATAGAAAGGGCTGCGGGCCGACGCCGATCAGGCCGAGCATCTGGTTCAGCGGCCCTTCACCAGGCGAATAGAGTTTCGACCACACCAGCGCCACCGCGATCATCGGTACCACATAGGTGGAAAACAGCACGGTCCGCAGCGCCGTGCCGCCGCCAACATCGTGCTGGTGGACCATCAGCCCGAAGGCGACCGAGAGCGGCAGGATGAGGATGACGGAAAGCGCGGTGTAGATGGAGGTGTTGATCAACGCGCCCTTGAAGTCGCGTCCGACCGATGAGGCGCCGAAAATCTCGCGAAAATTGTCGAAGCCAATGAAGGCCGCATTGGAAAAAGGCGTCTGCGTCGACCAGTCCTGGAAGGATAGCCAGACGGTGAGCAGCATCGGCAACAGGATGAAGATGCCGATCAGCGTCACGGCGGGCGCCAGCATGATGCCCGCCGAGGCACGGTACCTGTTGATCATGGTTCGGTCTACTTGGCGGCGCGCTCCAGGATCGAGGCGGCGTCCGCTTGCGCCGTCGCCTGCGCATCCTTGGCCGAGACCTGGCCGTACTGCAACGCCTCCAGCGTCTGCTGCAGGGATTCCGAGAACTCCTGTCCGCCCGGCACGACCGGGAAGGGCTTGGCGTCGGCCAGCACGCTGACATAGCCCGACAGGAATTCCGAGCCGAGCTTGTCCTTGTGGGCCTCGATATCGGAGGAGCGCGAGGGCAGGATGCCCATCGACATCAAGATGTCGGACATCGCCGAGGCGCCGTTCTTGCCGGATTTCGGATTGTTGAGCCAGGCCAGGAATTCCCATGCGGCCTTCTGCTCGGCCTCGCCGGCATTGCCGTTGACCACGGTCATCCAGGAATAGGAGATCGAATGCGGCTTGTCGCCGCTCGGGCCGACGGGGATTGGTGCGGTGGCGATATCCGCGAACCTGTCGCCCATGCCTGCCTTCAGCGCGCTTTCCCACCAATTGGCCATGATGATCATGCCGGTCTTGCCGGAGACGAAATTGTCGAGGAAGGGGCCGGTGGTGTTGGCGTCTGCCGTCGCCATGGCCGGCACGCTGGCGCCCGATTTGATGAGATCCTCATAGAGCTGGAAGGTCTGCGCGGCCTGCGGAGTGTCCAGCGCCGGCTTGCCGTCTTTGACCAGGTCGCCGCCATTGGAGACCAGCAGCGAGGCGAAGGGGTGGACGACGCCCGCCGCCCAGGAATTGATCATGCCGAAACCCTGCTGGCCGGCATCCTTGTTGGTCAGCTTCTTCGCCGCCTCCTTGAACTCGTCCCAGGTCTTCGGCGCAGCAGTAATGCCGGCCTGCTTGAACAGTGCCTTGTTGTAGTTCAGCGCGTAGACGTCGATCTCGTTGGGAATGCCGTAGAGCTTGCCGCCGACCGACGCGGCGCTCACCACGCCAGCGGGCCATGCTCCCTTGACCTCTTCGGCGACGGGGTCGGGGGCGGGCGCGACGAGCTTGTCGCGGGCGAGCTCAGGCAACCAGAGATCGTAGATGCCGCCGATCGTGGGACCGTCCGCGCCGCCGCCCTGGGAGCGCAGCGTGGTCAGGAGATCGCCGAAGGGAACGGCGCGCACGGTGACGCTGACATCTGGATTTGTCTTCGCATAGTCCTTGGCCGCCGCTTCCAGCAATGCGACCGTCTCCGGCGACCAATGGGTGAGATAGGAGATGTTGACCGACTGCGCCCAGCCGCTGGCGGGCAGGATGGCCAGGCTCGCGGCCAGAGCCAGTTTCGAAGTCCAGGCAAGAGACATCCTCATCCTCCCTCAGGCTAGCGATCACGATGACGTTATGACAACATGAAGCATTGGCGCAAGGGCCCGATTGCGAAAAAGCTGCGCATGGCGCTGTCCCTGATTTCTCTGCTGTCCGTTCACATACGAAATTTACGGTGGAAATACAGTTAGCTGTGAAGGAATCATGGTTGATTGGCTTAGCCCAGCCGTTCCCGGAGGGAGTGTCAGACCTCTTGCGGAGGCTGCTATGTCGTTATAATGACTTTCCTGAGGAATGACTCTCCGCGGCGTCGATAGGGCCGCGGGACGCCAAGGACAGATAAAAATGGGAGACTGGCAATGAGCATGCTTTCAATTCACCGACGCGCAGCCCTTGGCCTGATCGGCGGCCTTGCCGCCTGCGCTGGCCTGTTCACCAGCCTGCCGGCGCGGGCCGACAGCACGGTGACGCTGTGGAGCTGGCGCACCGAGGACGAAGCCGCGATGCGCCGCATCTTCGATGCCTTCGAGGCCAAGAACCCAGGCATCAAGGTCAACATCCAGTTCACGCCGGATGCCGACTACCAGAACCGCCTGAGCACGGCGTTGCGTGGCGGGCGCGGGCCCGACATCGCCCAGCTCAAGGCCTATGGCGAATTGCAGCCTTTCGTCGAGGCGGGCTATCTCGACGCGCTCGACGAGAGCGTGCCGGAACTGAAGAGCATGCCGGACGCAGCCCTTGGCGGCGCGCGCGGCCGCGCCGACGGCAAGCTCTACGGCGTGCCCTATTCGGTGCCGATGATGGGCGTCTTCTACAACAAGGATATCTTTGCCGCGCAGGGCATCGAGGTCCCCAAGACCTACAAGGATTTCGTCGCCGCCTGCGACAAGCTGAAGGCGGCCGGCATCACGCCGATCGCCACCGGCGGCGCCAACGGCTCGGCGTGGGAGCTGGAGATCGGCGTCGGCGTCATCGGCCCGACCGTCTACGGCCCCGGCTTTTACGACGAGATGATGACCGGCAAGGCGACCTTCGAGGATCCGCGCTATGTCGCGGCGCTGAAGCGCTTCGCCGAGCTGAAGCCTTATTTCCCCGACGGCTTCGCCGGGATCGACTACACCACCGCCACGCAGCAGTTCATTGGTGGCAAGGCCGCGATGTTCCTTGGCGGTTCGTTCGAGAATGGCAGCTTCAAATCGCAGAACCCGAAGCTGAAATTCTCGATCTTCCCGTTCCCCGCCGACGATGCGGGGGCAAAGCTCTACACCTCGGCCTTCTCGGACGGCTCCTACGGCCTCGTCTCCGAAAGCGCGAACAAGGAAGCCGCGATCAAGGTGCTGGACTTCATGGCCTCGGCCGAATTCGCGCAAATGTTCGCCGACGAACTCGGCTGGCCGCCGGCCCGCACCGATGTCACGGTGAAGGACCCGGTATTGGCCGAGATGATGGAGATGTCGAAGAACTCGACGCCTTACCTGACGCTGGTCGGCTTCCGCTGGCAGTCGCCGACCGCCTCTTCCGTCCTGCAAGCGGAGATCATCGACATGGTCGAAGGCAACATCGCACCGGAGAAGCTGGCGGCCGACATGCAGGCCGCCGTCGCCACCTGGTTCAAGCCGAAGCAGTAAGGAGCCGGGCCGGCCGCAATGCGGCCGGCCTCCCACCGGGCAAGCCACGCATGATCGATCGTCGCCGCAAAAGCAGCCTGAAGCGAACGCAGCAGCGCATGGCCGTGCTTTTCATCCTGCCGGCGCTGGCCGTCTACGCCCTGTTCGTCCTCTATCCCTTGGCGATGTCGCTGTGGGGCAGCTTCTTCATCTGGAAGGGGCTGCGCATCACCGAGTTCGCCGGCCTGTCGAATTTTTCGCGCCTGTTCGTTTTCCCCAGTAGCGCCAGGCTCTACGGCGCGCTCTGGCACAACACCGCCTGGTTCTTCGGCATCATGGTCTTCCAGAACGGCATCGGACTGCTGTTCGCCTGGCTGCTGTTCCTGCGTGATCGAGGTGCGGCCTTCTTCCAGTCGGTTTTTTTCTTCCCCGCGGTGCTGAGCCCGGTCATCGTCGGTGCGCTGTGGCGCCTGCTCCTGGCGCCGGGCGGCGTGGTCGAATGGGCGCTGAACGGGCTTGGCCTGCACCAGGGCAGCCTGACCGTGCTTGGCAACAGCCACACCGCGCTGGCCATGCTGGTCGCCGTCGACGCCTGGAACTGGATGGGCCTGCCGGTGCTGATCTACACGGCGGGCCTGCGGCAGATTTCGGGCCAGATCTTCGAGGCGGCGAAACTCGACGGCGCCGGCAATGCGCGCATGCTGTTCTCCGTCGCGCTGCCCTTGCTGATGCCGGCGCTGGGCACGCTGACGACTTTGTCCTTTATCAACACCTTCAACCAGTTCGACATCGTCTATGTGATGCAAGGCGTGCAGGGCAATCCGAGCTATTCGACCGACACGCTGGTGACCTATTTCTACAGGCTGGCCTTCGGCGCGGAGGGCGCCGTCGGCATCACCGACATCGGCCTGGCGCTGGCGTTGGGCACCATGCTGTTCCTCATCCTCAGCGTCGGCACGCTGTTGATGCTGCGTTTCTTCGACCGCCGCACGGTGCAGCTATGAGCGCGCTGACCATGGCAGGCAATCCCGTGATCTCGCGCCGGCTTTCGCGGCTGCCCGGCTGGACGGTGCTTGCCCTGTGGACGGCGGCCGTGCTGCTGCCGCTCTACATCCTCGTCGTCTCCTGCTTCAAGTCGACGGCCGAAATCTACGACAACCGGCTCGGCCTGCCGGCAAGCTGGGCCTTCGACAATTTCGTCAACGCCTGGACGCGCGCCGACCTCGGCCACAATTTCATCAACAGCCTGATCGTCACCGCCGGGACGGTCATCCTCACCATCGTCGTCTCGGCCATGGCCGCCTATCCGCTCAGCCGTTACCGGCTGGGCTGGAACGCCATCATGCTCGGCCTGTTCCTGTCCGGCATCATGCTGCCGATAAGGCTCGCCTCGGTCGAGCTGTTCACGCTGATGCGCAATCTCGGCCTGCTGGATTCCCTGACCGGACTGATCCTCGTCTATTCGGCGATCCGCATTCCCTTCGCCGTCTTCATCTTCGCCAATTTCATGCGCGTTCTGCCCTCCGAACTCGACGAGGCGGCACGCATGGACGGCGCCGGCGAGGTCCGCATCCTGTTCCAGATCATCCTGCCGATGGTGAAGCCAGCGGTGTCGATCGTCGCCATCTTCACGGCAATCGCCGTGTGGAACGACTTCTTCTTCCCGCTGATCTTCATCTTCGACGACCGCTACAAGACCGTGCCGCTGGCCATCAGCGTCTTCGTCGGCCAGTACCGCACCGATTGGGGCCTGGTGTTCGCCTCGCTGGCGATCTCCATGGCGCCGATCCTGATCATGTATTGTCTGCTCGCCCGCCAGATTCGAGAGGGCGTAGGCGCCGGGGGAGGCATGAAATGATCGAGGACAGGATCTATGACGCCAAATCCATCCTCGTCGTCGGTGCGCATGCCTTCGATGCCGAGGTGATCGCCGGACCGCTGGCGGCGGCCGCCGTAATGAGGGGCGCCACGGTGACGTTCCTGCACCTGAGCATGGGCGAGCAGGGCCATCCGTGCCTGATCCCCGAGCATTATTGCGCCCAGAAGGAAGAGGAAGCGGGCAGGGCCGCCGCTCGCCTCGGCGTCGCCATACGCAATCTTGGCCTGCATGACGCCTTCCTGCCTTCCGACGACGAGACGGCGCTGAAACTGTGCGATGTCATTCGCGAGCTGAAGCCGGAAGTGGTCATAACCCATTGGCACGGCAGCTGGCACAAGGACCATCGCGCCGCAGCCAAGCTGACGCAGACCGGCATCTTCTTCGCCGCCCTTCCGACTGTTGCGCGCGACCATGCCGCCTTTACGCCGGGCTTGCTGCTGTTCGGCGAGAACTGGGAGGACGATGACGGTTTCCGCCCCGAGCACCTGGTCGACGTCAGCGACGGCTTCGAGGCGTGGAGCGAGGCGGTGCATGAATACGAGCTGGCGCGGGGCCTGAGCAGCTTCCCCTATGTCGATTACTACAGCGCGCTCTACCGTCTGCGCGGCTGCCTGCGCGGCACGCGCCATGCGCAGGCCTTCGCGGCGGCCTCGCATTCCTGGAACGCCGGCAGCGGTCTGTTCGCGCCACCGGCTGCCGGAGGGCGCCGATGACGCGGGTTCTGGCCATCGATCTCGGCGGCACCAATCTGCGCGCCGCCGTCCAGTCCGGCAATGTCAGCGCGCTGGAGAGGCCGAGCCGCGAACCGGCGCCGGCAAGCCTTGATGCCTTCGTCGCCCGTATCGCGGCGCTTTGCGCCGAGGCTGGCGCGGTCAAGGCGTTGGGCCTGGCGGTGCCAGGTCTCGTCGAGGGGTCGGTCTGCCGCTGGATCCCGAATCTCCCTTGGCTCGACGGTGTCGACATCGCGGCGCTGTTCCCGCAATTGCGCGTCGCCGTTGGCAATGACGCGCAGATCGCCCTGCTGGCGGAAGCCGTTGAAGGCAGCGCGAAGGGCATGTCGGATGCGATCCTGCTGGCAATCGGCACGGGCATAGGCTCGGCGGTGCTCGCCAACCACCGCATCGTCGCCGGCACGCATGGCGGCGCCTGCTCGTTCGGCTGGGCCTGCGCCGACATCAAGGACCATGGCGAGGAGCGCAGCGGCTGGCTGGAGCGCGTTGCATCGGGCCGTGCGCTTGACGCGCTTGCCGGTCAGGTCGGCCTTGCCAGCGGCCGCCAGCTGATCGCGGCTGCCCAGGCGGGCGAACTCGCGGCACAGACCTTGCTCGAGCTGCCGGCGCGCCGGCTGGGCACCGCGCTTGCCGGCGCCGTCGCGCTGCTCGACCCCCAGGTGATCCTGGTTTCCGGCGGCCTTGCCGATGCGCTTGACGTCATCGGACCGCCGCTGCTTGCCGCGCTGCGGCGCCAACTGCCGCCGCATCTGCGCGGCATTTCTCTCAAGGCTGGCGCGTTCGGCCCTGGCGCAGGCCTGGTCGGTGCGGCAGTGGCCGGGCAGGCCGGAAGCGGGTGGAGACAGATCCGATGAGTGAAGCCAGTTTTCAGCAGCCGGATCGCAGAAGGCCCGAGCCGCTCTGGTATCAGGTCGAGGAGGCCATCCGCGCCATCGTCAAGAGCGGCGAATGGGCGACGGGCGACCAGATCCCGGCCGAAGACCGGCTGGGCGCGCTGTTCGGGGTCAGCCGCATCACGCTGCGCCACGCTTTGCGCAATCTGGAGGAAAGCGGATTGCTGCGCCGCGAACACGGACGCGGCACCTTCGTGCGCTCCACCACGCTCGTCGCCGGCACCCGCGAACTGACGAGCTTCACTCAGGAGATGGGCAATATCGGCGTCGTTGCCGGCTCGCGCCTGCTCGATTGCAGCCTCACCACCGCCAATGCGGCAGCGGCCGGCGCGCTGGAGATTGAGGAGGGTGACCCGGTGGTGCGCATCCGGCGGCTGCGGCTCGGCAACAACGAGCCGATCGGCATCCAGACGGCGCAGCTCGCAGCCGCGCGCGTGCCGGGCTTCCTCGACGCCGGCCTGCTGCAGGGATCGCTGTACGAGGCGCTGGAGCGCCACTACGGCATCGTGCCGGTGGCGGCGCGCGAGAATTATCGCGTCGGCGCGGTCGGAGCGGCGGACGCCGAGCTGCTCGATCTGCCGGTCGGCAGTCCGGCCTTCGTGGTCGAGCGTATCGCCACCGACGAGCGCGGTCCGTTCGAGTTCACTGTCTCCATCATGCGCGGCGACCGCTACGAGATACGCTCGACGCTGCGCGCCGGGCGCGTCCCGTCAAATCCGCGAAGCTGATCCATCATCACCCCAAGCACACACTTAACAGGAGTACCCACGTGTCCGACCTCTACATTCACCGTCTCGCCGCCCTCATCGACCAGGCAGCGAAAACCAATGAAGCGGCCTTTGGCCAGGCAGCCAGCCGCTTTGCCGACTCGCTTGAAGGCGGCGGTCTGATCCATCTCTACGGTTCAGGCCATTCGGTGCTGCCGGTGCAAGAAGTGTTTCCGCGTTACGGCAGCTATGTCGGTTTCAACCCGCTGACGGACCCGCGCGTGATGTGGCACAATGTGCTCGGCGCCGGCGGCGTGCGTGAGCTGCTGTGGCTGGAGCGCACCGAGAAATACGCCGAAAAATTTCTGGATCATCAGCCGCTCAACAAGGGCGACTCCATCATCATCTTCGGCCACAGCGGCCGCAACTCTTCCGGCATCGACACGGCGCTCTATGCCAGGAAGCGCGGCATCTTCGTCGTTGCGGTCACCAGCAAGAACAATCTCGACAAGCCCGCGACGCACTCCTCCGGCAAGCGACTGGCCGACGCGGCCGATCTCGTCATCGACACCTGCTCTCCGATCGAGGATGCGATCGTTCCGGTCGAGGGCTGGAGCCGTCCGGTCTCCGGCTCTTCGACAGTACTCGCCATGATCCTGGCGCATGAGCTGATCGCGCGTACCGCCGAGCAGCTCGCCAAGCGCGGCATCGAACTGCCGGTCTTCGCTTCGCCGACGATCGCGGGCGTGACCCTGCACGACACCGATGTCATCTACGGCGTCTACCGCGAACGCATGCTGGAAGCGCAGAAGAAGCACCTGCCGGCCTTCCAGGCGACGATGCGGGGCGAATGATGTTCGGGGCGGGAGGCGTCGCGTACGCCTCCCGCCCATGGATGCGCCCAATGCGAACTTATCATCGTCGATGCAAGACCGGGCCTATCCCATTGGCTTCCTTCCGAAGCTTCAGTGTTGCTTTGAAAGCGTCAATAGATAATTTGACGCGCGTAATGACTCTGCGATCTATTGGGAACCGTTAAAACTTGACTGGACAAGTTCGGTCGAGCATTGCTGCTTCCGGGCAACGGCCACGTGACTCGTGTCGGCCGGGGCGGCGGGCGAGGGCAAGGGACCCTGAATATCGATGGCGGAAAAGACGCACCGCACGATGGATGACTTCGCCCGGGCGTGCGGCGTGTCACGGCCGACCCTGTCGAAATATTTCGATGATCCGGCGAGCGTCAAGCCGGCGACGCGCACCCGCATCGAGGCCGCGCTTCGCTCCTCGGATTATCAGCCGAACCTCTTCGCCCGCAATCTCAACCGCAAGCGCACCCGCAATGTCGGCATCGTCGTGCCGGCGATCACCGATCCGTTCTATGCCGAGATGGTCAGCCGCATTGAACTGCGCTGCCGCGACGAGGGTTTTTGGCCGATCGTCATCTCCTCGCACGGTTCGCCCAGGCTTGAGTCGGAATCGGTCAAGACGCTCACCTCGCTGAAGGTGGCCGGCGCCATCGTGGCCCCGCTGGGATCGGTCTCCGAGCCGGGCGTCTTCGAACGGATGGGCAAAGACATCCCGATCGTCTATTTCGACACCTATATCGAGGGTGACACGCCCTTCGTCGGCAACGACAACCACCAGAGCACGTCGATCATGGTCGATTATCTCTGCCGGTCCGGCGAGCCGCCGGTGTATGTCGACATCCCGCACGTCAACCACAATTCGGGCGAGCGACTGCAAAGCTATATCGAGACGATGCGGGCCGCCGACCTTGAGCCTGTCGTCATCAACGCGGCGCGCGACTACACCTGGGACTTCGAGCGGATCGGCCATGAATGGATGGAAAGGACGCTCGACAAGGGAGGCCTGCCTGGTCGCACGATCCTGTGCGCCAATGACCGGCTCGCCTTCGGCATCATGTCGGCCGCTTTCACGCGCGGGCTGAAGATCGGCCGCAAGCCCGATTGCGATTTCCGTGTCGCCGCCCATGACGACCACCCGTTGAGCCGCTACACCTGTCCGCCGCTCACCACCATGGCGCAGGACTTCGCCGCAATGGCCGGCCGCAGCGTCGAGATATTGCTGGCCTTGCTCGACGAGGCCCGCCCGCCCGCGCATGACCTCGTGCGAAACGTCAAGCTCGGCGCGACCCTGGTGATGCGTCAGTCGGCCTGAGCGCGCGTCTGCAATTGGAGCCAGGCCGCGGCCTCGCTCATCGCTTGCCGCGCGGCGAGAATGTAGCGGCCCATCGAGACGAAGCCGTGGATCTGGCCCGGCCAGTGCCGCAGGACCAGCGGCACCCCTTCAGCGAGCAGGCGTTCGCCATAGGCGGTCCCTTCGTCGGCCAGGATATCGTGACCGGCGGTCAGGACAAACGCCGGCGCCGCGCCTGCAAGGCTCGATGCCAGCAGCGGCGAAACGCGCCAATCCTTGATGTCGTCCGGGGTGCGCACATAGTGGTCGCGGAACCAGGCCATGGTGGCGGCGGTCAGTCCAAAGCCGTTGCCGAAACGGCGGTAGCTGTCCGCCGTCTGGCGGGCATCGGTGTTGGGATAGATCAGGATCTGTGCGGCAAGCGGCGGTGCTTGCCCGTCGCGGGCGAGCAGTGCCAGCACGGCGGCAAGGTTTCCGCCGGCACTGTCGCCGGCAACGGCGATACGGGCAGGATCGATGCCGAGATCCCCGGCGTCTTGCGCGATGAAGCGGAGCGCTGCCGCGCAGTCTTCGAGCCCGGCGGGGAATTTGTGCTCTGGTGCCAGTCGATAATCGGGGCAGACGACGAGGGCATTGGCCAGATTGGCCAGCCAGCGGCAGATCTCGTCATGCGAATCGAGATTGCCGATGACCCAGCCGCCGCCATGCAGATAGAGCACGGCGCGCGCGCCGGTTCGCGGTGCGCCGATGCCGCGATGGATGCGGATCGGAACCGGGCCGTCCGGTCCGTCGATCTGCCGCTGCGACGTCGCCGCGACCGGCTCATGTTCGCCCTGCTGCGCCGGGAACGAAGCGTTGTAGGCGGCCCGCGCCGCCGCCACGCTGCCGTTCTCGAACGGCGCACCGCCGGCCGCGCGGCCGATTTCCAGGGCACGCAGAGCATCAGGATCGAGCGTCATCGCAATCTCCGTCATGATTGCATCTAGGCGAGCAGGCCGCGCGCCTCGTCCTCCGAGAGCAGGGCCGGCTGGACGACGTCGCCAGCAATGGCGACCGGGCTTTTCGTTTCGCCGGAGTGCAGGATCGCCTCCATGATCTCCAGCACATGCAGCGCCAGAGTGCCGGACGCGCGGGGCGTGGCACCTGTCGCGAGCGAACGCACGAGGTCGGCGACGCCGAGCATGCGATAATTGGCGCGGTCGGGCGCGGCATAGGGCCAGTTGCGGGCGCCGTAGAGTTCGCCCTCGCTGGGGAAATCCTTCCACTCGGCGCCGCGCTCGGACAAGGACACGGTGCCGCCGAACGTGTCGGGGTCGGGCAGGCGCAGCGAGCCCTCCGTGCCGTGCAGTTCGATCGGATGGTTGGAGTGCTTGAAGACGTCCCATGAGGCGCCGAAGGTGACTGTCGCGCCTGACCGGAATTCGAGCAGCGACAGCACGTTGGTCGGCGTGCCGACCTTGAAGGTCGTGTTCTTGAACGGTCCCTCGGCTGATATCAGCCGCTCCTGCTGGCCCCGCGTCGCCATTGCCATGACGCGTTGGACGGGACCGAGCAAATTGACCAGCATGGTCAGATAGTAGGGGCCCATGTCGAACACCGGGCCGCCGCCCGGCTGGTAGTAGAATTGTGGGTTGGGGTGCCAGTGCTCCATGCCGCGGCCCATCATGAAGGCTGTGCCGGTCACGGCGCGGCCGATGGCGCCTTCATCCATCAGGCGGCGCGCCCGCCGGCCGGCGGCGCCGAGGAAAGTATCGGGGGCCGAGCCGAGCAGCAGCCCTCGCTTGGCCGCCTCCGACACCAGGCGGCGCCCGTCGCTGGCCGAGGTCGCCAGCGGCTTTTCGGTGAACACATGCTTGCCCGCCGAAAGCGCCGAAAGCGAAACGTCGAAATGCGCAGCCGGGATGGTCAGGTTGAGGACGAGATCGATCTCGGGATCGGCCAGCATCGCATCGACGCCGAGCGCACGGATGCCATATTCCTTGGCGCGCAAGGTAGCCATGTCGGCCGAGATGTCGGCGCAGGCGCGCAGCTCGATGCCGCCGAAAAGCGCGGCATTGCGCAGGTAGGTCATCGAGATGTTGCCGCATCCGACGACGCCGATCCCAAGCTTCGTCTTCGATTGTCCGTGCATTTTCTTGTCGTTCCTCCGATGCGGCCACGCTCTGCCCGATCCGTTGCCCGCCAATGGATCATCCCTCGCAGCCGCTATACAACATATTGAATATTGACGCGCGTAAAATTTTTATAGACCATGCGAAACCCAGGGGCGCCAAGGAAACCCAGGGCGGCGTCAAGGAATGAACGACATGACGAAGACGAAGCTCAAGATCGGCTGCCAGACCTTCACCTGGGAGATGCTCGGCAAGGCCTGGACCGGCGGCCCCGACGATCTCCTGAAGGCGATCGCCGACGGCGGCTATGCCGGCATCGAGATCACCGACACCATGATCGGCCGCTATGCAGGCAAACCGACGGAGTTCGCCGCGGCGCTTGGAGCATCCGGCCTGACGCTGGTCTCCTTCGCCTTCGGTTCGAAAAGCGGCTTCACGCTGAAGGACGAGATCGGCGCCGATCTCGAAACCGCGAGGCGCTGGATCGATTTCGCTGCCGCGTTCCCAGGTGCGCTTGTCTCGATGGGCTCGGCGACCGTCGTCTCCAACGGCTCGCGCGACGACAAATTCGCTATCGCCGCGGAGGTCTACAACAGGGCCGGCGAGCTCGGGCGCAAGGCCGGCGTCCAGGTCGCAGTGCATCCGAGTTCGCACCACAACACGCTGCTGTTCGACCGCGCCGACTACGACGCGATCTTTGCCTTGCTCGAACCCGACCTGGTCGGCTGGGTGCCCGATACCGGCCACATATTGCGCGGCCACAAGGACATGGCCGATACGCTTACCACCTACCGCGACCGCATCCGCTACATCCATCTGAAGGACGTCGACGCCAAGGGCGATTGGGCGATGCTGGGTAAAGGCGTCTGCGACACGCCTGAAGTGATCGAGATCGTCGGTGCTGCGCCGCGCTTCAACGGCTGGCTGGTGCTTGAAGAAGAATCCGACACGGCCGCGGCCGATCCTGCCGGCGCGGTCAAGACCAACCGCCAGACGATGCGCGGCTACGGGGCCTGAGACGATGATCAGGAAACAGGACAGACGCCTCAGGGTCGGCGTGCTCGGCTGCGGCCCCATCGCGCAGTTCGCGCATCTGGAATCCTGTGCAAAGGCCGGCAATGCCGACCTCTACGCCATCTGCGACGCCGCGCCCGACCTGCTCGCCCGCATGGGCGCCACCTACGAGCCGCGGAAGATGTATGCCGACTATGACGAGATGCTCGCCGATCCGGAGCTGGAAGCGGTCATCGTCGCCACCTCGGACGCCTATCACGTGCCGATGTCGGTCAAGGCGCTCGACGCCGGCAAGCATGTGCTGTGCGAAAAGCCGATCGGAACTTCGGTCGAGGAAGGCGAGGCGCTGGCGGCGGCGGTGAAACGCTCCGGCAGGATCCTGCAGGTCGGCCACATGAAACGCTTCGATCCGGCGCTGGAGGCGGCGCGCGACTTCGTCCGCGACGAAATGGGCGAGGTGCTGGCGCTGAAGGCCTGGTATTGCGATTCCACCCACCGCTACACCAATACGGATGCGGTGCAGCCGCTGCCTGTCACCAGCAAGCTGGCGAAGAAACCGTCCGGCAATCCGAAGGCGGATCTCCGGCAGTATTTCATGCTGGCGCACGGCTCGCATCTGGTCGATACGGCCCGCTTCCTCTGCGGCGAGATCACGGCCGTACGCGCCCGTCTCAACGAACGCTTCGGCGCCTATTGCTGGTTCGTCGAGACCGAGTTCGCCAGCGGCGCGCTCGGCCATCTCGATCTCACCGTCGCCGTACGCATGGACTGGCACGAGGGTTTCCAGCTCTATGGCGAGAACGGCTCCGTCATCGCCAAGACGTTCAATCCCTGGTACTTCCGCGCCAGCGAGGTCGATATCTTCCATGAGAAGGACGCGACCTCGCGAAAACCGCTCGGCGCCGACGGCCATTTCTTCCGCCGCCAGCTGGAAGGTCTCGCCGACACGGTGCTGAACGGCGCGCCGATGCGCGGTGCCAATGTCGAGGACGGCATTGCCTCGATCCGCGCCATGGTCGCCATTGCCCGCTCCGTCGAGACCGGCGAACGGATTGAGCTCGCTTCAGTCTCGGGTGCGGTCTGATGCGTCTCGGCGTCTTCGCCAAGACCTTTGCGGGCACCGAGCCGGCTGTTGTGCTGGCGGCCGTGCGGCAGGCGGGCTATGAGACGACGCAATTCAATCTCGCTTGCGCCGGCCTGCCGTCGATGCCCGATGCGGTGCCTGACGCAGCCATTCCGGCCATCCGCGCCGCCGCCCGATCAACAAGCGTATCGCTCGCCGCCCTGTCGGGCACCTACAACATGGCGCATCCAGACAAGGCGGTGCGCGATGATGGTCTTCGCCGCCTTGCCGTCGTCATCGATACAGCCGCCGCCCTCGACATTCCGCTGGTCACGCTCTGCACCGGCTCGCGCAATGCAGCCGACCAATGGGCCTATCATCCCGACAACGCCACACCGGCCACCTGGTCCGACATGGCCACTGAGATGGAAAAGGCGCTGGCGCTGGCCGAAGGGGCAGGCGTCGATCTCGGCATCGAGCCCGAACAGGCCAACATCGTCACCTCGGCGAAGGATGCCACCCGCTTGATCGCCGACATGGGCTCGAAGCATCTGAAGGTCGTGCTCGATCCGGCGAACCTGTTCGAGCATGCGACGCCGGGCGAGGCGCGCGCCATCGTCGCGGCGGCGATCGACGAGGCCGCTGCCCATATAGCCATGGCGCATGCCAAGGACAGGCATGGCGACGGCCGCTTCGCCACAACAGGGGAGGGCATTGTCGATTTTCCGGATTTCGTCGCGCGGCTGAACGCTGTGAAATTCGATGGCCCGCTTGTCACGCACGGATTGTCGGCCGACGAAGCTCCCGCCGTCGCCGCGTTTCTGCGCGGGCTGCTCCGATGAGCGTCGCACCGACAATGATGCTTCGCGACGATGCTGCGCTTCGTATCTTCGACACGGAGCAAGGCAGGCTTTCCGTCGTCTTCCAGCACGGTCTCGGCGGTGATGCCGCCCAGGTGGCGCAGAATTTTCCCGACAGCCCGTCGCGACGCCGGCTCACCGTCGAATGCCGGGCCCAAGGCGGCTCCGGTGCCGGCCATAAGCGCCCCTTTTCGATCGCCATGTTCGCCGACGACGTGCTGGCCGCCGCCGATGCGGCCGGCATCGAACGCTTCGTCGCCGGCGGCATCTCGATGGGTGCGGCGATCGCGCTGCGCCTGGCCGTCCGGCATCCCGAGCGCGTCAGCGGCCTGGTGCTGGTCCGGCCTGCCTGGGCCTTCGACGCGGCCCCTGAAAACATGCGTCCCTATGCGGCAGTGGCCGAGCTCATCCGAAACCGTCCGCCGAACGAGGCGCGCGCCATCTTTGCCGCTTCGGCCACGGCGGCCCGGTTCCGCGCCGAGGCACCCGACAATCTGGCGTCCTTGCTCGGTTTCTTCGAACGCGACAATGCAGCGGACTTCGCCGAAATGATGCAGGCAGTCGCCGGCGATGGACCCGGCGTCTCGCGTGGCGTGGCCGGCTCGCTCGCTGTCCCCACACTGGTCATCGGCAGCGGTACCGATCTCGTCCATCCGTTGGCGATTGCGCGCGAACTGGCGAAGACAATCCTCAACGCGATCTTCACCGAGGTGACACCGAAGGCCACCGACAAGGATCGCCACTTCGCCGAAATCCGTGCCGCGATCGGCGGCTTTCTCGATAAAAATTTCAACAACCAGGACCAGTCATGATCTCGAAACTCCTTTCAGGCCCGGCCGCCATCGCCGCATTGCCGCGCGATCGTCTGATCGCCGAATTCTCGCTGTGGTCGGCCGATCTCGCCAATTTCGAGAGCGACCTCAGGCGCATCGAACCCTATGTCGATCTTCACCACATCGATGTCGCTGACGGCCACTTCGCGCCGTCCTTCCTGTTCTTTCCCGATCTGGTCGCTCGCATCGCCAAGCTGACGGCCAAGCCCATCCATGTCCATCTGATGGTCGACGGGACAATCGTCGGGGAACAGACGCGCCAATTCATCGAGGCCGGCGCCGACATGATCAGCGTCCATGCCGAGAATGGCGAAGCAGGATTGCGCGCTGTGCGGCTGGCGCGCGAACTTGGCGCCGAAGCCGGCGTCGTGCTGCGGCTGGAAACGCCGGTCGAAGCGGTGAGGCCCTTCGTGTCCGAAGTCGCGTTCGTCACGCTTCTGGGAACCGCGATCGGCGTCAAGGGGCAAGGCCTTTCGGAGAAAGCCTGCGACAGGTTGGTTGAGGCCCGCGCCATCCTGCGCAAGACCGGACGCGAGGCGGACGTGGTTCTTGCCGCCGACGGCGGCATCCGCCATGAGACCGTGCCGCTGCTGCGTGCCGCGGGTGCCGAGACCGTGGTTCTTGGTTCGCTCGCCTTCGGTGACAAGGATCTGGCCGGCCGCATTGGCTGGCTGCACGGGCTGAAAGTCGCGGCATGAGCAACGAGGCCGCTCTCGCGATCGATCTGGGCGGCACCGAGCTTCGTGCCGCCCTGGTCGACCGTGATGGCAAGATACTGGCGTTCGCGGCGGTGCCGACGCAGGCGCAGGCCGGTCCCGAAGTGGTGATCGGCCAGATCGAGGCTCTCGCCGCGACCATCCATGCCGAGGCGCCGGCGCTCGCCATCCTCGGTGTCGGCGTCGGCGCGCCGGGACCGCTCGATCCGCTGGCCGGCATCGCGGTCGGGCCGCCGACGCTTGCCGGCTGGCTGGACGTGCCGCTGGCCGACATCCTCGAGCGGCGGCTCGGCCTGCCGGTGCGGCTGGAGAACGACGCCAATGCGGCAGCGCTCGGCGAGTGGCGCTTCGGCGTCGGCCACCGCGCCCGTTCGCTCGTCTTCGTCACCGTCTCGACCGGCATCGGCGGCGGCGTCGTCGTCGACGGGCGCATCCTGCATGGCCGCCGGGGGCTTGCCGCCGAGATCGGCCACATGACCATAACCAACGAAGGCGAGCGCTGCATATGCGGCGTCGTCGGCTGTTTCGAGGCCATCGCCTCGGGCACCGCGCTCGGCCGCCGCGCCAATGCCGCGACGTCGGCCTTCGACGGCTCGACGCTGCGCCGCCTCTCGGCTAATGCCGAGGTGACGGGCCGCCATGTCGTCGATGCAGCGCGGCTGCAGGACGATCTCGCCCTGGCCCTGCTCGAGGAGGAAGCGCGCTGGCTGGGCGTCGGCTTCACCAACCTCCTGCATCTCTATTCGCCCGACGTGCTGGTCGTCGGCGGCGGCATCGCCAATGGCCTCGATCTGATGGCTCCGGCAATAGAGGCGACAATCCGCCAGCGCGCCATGCGCGCCTATCGCGACGTGCCGGTGGTTCAGGCCCAGCTCGGCCGCCACGCCGGGCTGATCGGCGCGGCAAGCCTTGTCCTGTTCGCCGATGGCACGGCCCGCCTGCCTGTCGACGGGCCGAGCAGATATCCCGGACACGAGGACGGACACTGATGGTCGAGGTCAAGCTGCGCGGCGTGCGCAAGTCCTGCCGCCTCACGCGGTGAACATACGAAAAATGGCCGGAGGCAGCGATGCCTCCGGCCGTTTGCTATCGCTGTGCGGCCGTTGTGATTACTCGGCTGGAACGATGTCCGCCGGCAGGCTGTCGTCGGCCGTTCCCGCCAGCGCCCTGGCCAGCTTGGCCTCGTCGAGCTCGCCTTCCCAGCGCGCCACCACCAGCGTCGCCACCGCATTGCCGACGAAGTTGGTCAGCGCCCGGCATTCCGACATGAAGCGATCGACGCCGAGGATCAGCGCCATGCCGGCGACAGGCACAGCCGGCACCACCGAAAGCGTGGCGGCAAGGGTGATGAAGCCGGCGCCGGTGATGCCGGCCGCCCCCTTGGAGGAAAGCATCGCCACCAGGAGCAGCAGGATCTGGTCGCCGAAGGAGAGGTGGATGTTCGTCGCCTGCGCGATGAACAGCGCGGCCAGCGTCATGTAGATGTTGGTGCCGTCGAGGTTGAAGGAATAGCCGGTCGGGATGACCAGCCCGACCACCGAGCGCTTCGCGCCGGCCTTCTCCATTTTCTCCATCAGCGAGGGCAGTGCCGCTTCCGAAGACGAGGTGCCCAGCACCAGAAGCAGCTCCTCCTTGATGTAGCGGATCAGCGACAGGATGGAGAAGCCGTTGTAGCGGCAGACGGCGCCCAGCACGATGAACACGAACAGAAAAGCGGTCATGTAGAAGGTGCCGACCAGCATGGCGAGGTTGATGACCGAGCCGATGCCGTATTTGCCGATGGTGAAGGCCATGGCACCGAAGGCGCCGATCGGGGCTGCCTTCATCAGCACGCTGACCAGCTTGAACATCGGCGCCATCAGCGCCTGCAGGAAATTGAGCACCGGCGCGCCCTTGTCGCCGACCAGGGCCAGCGCGATGCCGAACAGCACCGAAAAGAACAGCACCTGCAATATGTCGCCGTCGGCGAAGGCGCCGACGATGGTCGTCGGGATGATGTTCATCAGGAAGCCGGTGACCGACTGGTCGTGCGCCTTGGCGGCGTAGCTGTTGACGGTCGCGGCGTCGAGCGTCGCCGGGTCGATGTTGAAGCCGGCCCCGGGCTGCACGACATTGGCCACGATCAGGCCGATGATGAGCGCCAGTGTCGAGAAGGTGAGGAAGTAGAGCATCGCCTTGCCGGCGACGCGGCCTACCTTCTGCAGGTCGCTCATGCCGGCGATGCCGGTGGCGACCGTCAGGAAGATAACCGGGGCGATGATCATCTTGACCAGCTTGATGAAGGCGTCGCCAAGCGGCTTCATGCTCTCGCCGAGCGACGGATAGAAATGGCCGAGCAGGATACCGACGGTGATCGCCACCAGCACCTGCACGTAGAGTTGGGCGTAAAGCGGCTTGCGCTGCGCGGCGGGCGCGCGTGATTGGTCTGCCATGTGCATCTGCTATCTCCCTGGCCGGAGGGAACGGCACGCGCCGCCCCGCAAGACTTCTCCCATCGCGGCGCTCCGGTCGCTCGCCGCTGTCGAGAGTTTTGCAAGCGCCGTGCCAGATCGAGAAAAGGCCGGAACCCTGGATTTCCGGCGGTTTTGTCCCCGTTTCAATGGAGGCCTGTGCGGATTTCCGCACTCACCCTTGTTTGCCTGGGCGGAGTTTCGCATTACAGTGGCTGCTGAACAGCGAACGGTGGAGAGGGCAGACGCCGCAGGCAGACATCGATAGCGCATCCCCGGAATTCGCCGGCCGCGACCTGCTGCGCGAAGCGATGGCCAGGCTGCGTGACGGCCGCTGGCTCATTCTCCTGGTCGCCCTGGCAATGCTGGCGGGAGCGGTCGCGATTGCCGGGCGCCTTGCCGCCAACCAGGCCGCCGGCAATCTGCGCGACGGAGCACTGGCAGCCTTGCCGCTGGCGGCGGGCACCCTGACCGGCGAAATCGAAAAGCAGCGTCTCGTTCCCTTGGTGCTGGCACGCGACGATGCGGTGCGCGACGCGTTGCGCCGGGCCGGCAAAACCCAAGAGACAGCGCTCGACGACAAGCTCCGCGCCATTGCCGCCGACGCCTCGGCATCCGCCATCTATGTCATCGACACGGCAGGCATCGCGATATCGGCCAGCAACGCCGGCGAGCCGGGCAGCTTCGTCGGCATCGACTACAATTTCCGCCACTATTTCACCGACGCCATGACCAAGGGCGCCGCCAGCCAGTATGGCCTCGGCACGATCAGCGGCAGGCCGGGACTTTATCTCGCCAGCCGCGTCGATGACGGCAAGACGCCGCTCGGCGTTGCCGTACTGAAGGTCGAACTCGACGGAGTCGAAGCCAATTGGCGCTCCAGCGGCTTTGTCGTCTTCGTCACCGACGAGCGCGGTGTCGTGCTGGCGACCAGCCGGCCCGAGTGGCGTTTCCACGCGCTTGCGCCGCTCTCGGCCGCGGATGCCGCGACAGCCCACGCGCAGCTTCAACTTGCCGAAACCGGCTTCGAACCGCTGCCGATACGACGCGGTGCCGGTGATGGCCTGGCGACAATCGACAATGCCGGAAAATCGCGCCAGTTCGTCGAAGTGGCGCAAGACCTGCCCGGCGCCGTTCCCGGTTGGCGTCTGTGGCTGCTCACGCCTGCCGATGCCGCTTTGACGTCGGCCGCCAACACGGCACGCCTGACCACGCTGCTGGCGCTGCTGTTCACGGGTTTACTTGCCTACGTGCTTCTCAGGCGCCGCCGTGCGCGCCGCGTGAGGCAGGAAGCGCTGGCGCGCATGAATGCTGAACTGGAGAGCAGGGTAAGCACGCGAACGGCGGAACTGACCCGCTCCAACACCGCCCTTGCCGGCGAGATCGCCGAGCGCGAAAACGCCGAGGCCAAGGTCCGCCGACTGCGCGACGACCTCGCCCAGGCCAACCGGCTTTCCATCCTCGGCCAGATCGCCGCCGGCGTCGCGCATGAGATCAACCAGCCGGTGGCGGCGATACGCACCTACGCCGAGAATGCCGGCCGCTTCCTGCATGGCGACAAAGTCGAATCCGTCTCGGGCAACCTGACATCGATCGTGTCGATGACCGAGCGCATCGGCGCCATCACCAGCACGCTGCGCAGTTTCGCGCGGCGGCCAGGCGTCGCCGCCTCGCCGCTGCCGGTGCGCGAAGCGATCGACGGCGCGCTGTCGCTCCTGTCCGGCCGCATCCGCGATTCCGGCGTGACCGTCGTCAAGCCGCGCGGCACCGCCTCGCCGGCGGTCATGGCCAGCCGCATCCGGCTGGAGCAGATCCTGGTCAATCTCTTGCAGAATGCGCTGGATGCCCTGAAGGACCGGCCCGATCCGCGCATCGAGATCGAGCTTGCCGAGCGCGACGACAGGGTGCTGGTTTCGGTGCGCGACAATGGACCTGGCCTCGGGCCGGAAGCGGCCGGCAATTTGTTCATGCCGTTCCAGACCACCAAGGAAAAGGGGCTTGGCCTCGGTCTGGTGATCTCGCAGGAGATCGCCCAGGAACTGGGCGGCACGCTGCGCCTCGATCCGGGCAGCACGAAAGGCGCATCCTTCACCATAGAGCTGAGGCGAATTGAATGACTGAGGGATCAGGGCTGGTCGCGCTCGTCGAAGACGACGCGGATCTGCTTCACGCCACCACGCAAATGCTCGAGCTTGCCGGCTTCAGCGTGATCGCGTTCAAGGCCGCGGAGGCAGCGCTTGCCGCCGTCGACCGGGATTTCCAGGGCGTGGTTGTCAGCGATATCCGCATGCCCGGCATGAACGGCTTGCAGCTGTTCGATCGCATCAGGGCGATCGACATCGACATACCGGTGATCCTGGTCACCGGGCATGGCGATATCGATCTCGCGGTGGCGGCGCTCAAGGACGGCGTCTACGATTTCATCCCGAAACCCTATGCGGGCGAGCGCCTTGTCGAGGCACTGAAGCGGGCAAGCGAAAAGCGGCGGCTGGTGATGGAGAACCGGCGGCTGCACGAGGCCGCCGCACAGGCCGCCGACGGCCTGCCGCTGATCGGCGAGGCGCCCGCCATCCGCCGCCTGCGCGAGACCTTGCGTCAGATCGCCGACATGGATGTCGACGTGCTGGTGGAAGGCGAGACCGGCACCGGCAAGGAGGTGGTGGCGGATCTCCTGCACCGATGGGGCCGGCGCCGCGCAAAGCCTTTCGTGGCGCTGAATTGTGGCGCTCTGCCGGAGACCGTCATCGAGAGCGAACTGTTCGGCCACGAGCCGGGCGCGTTCACCGGGGCGCAGCGGCGGCGGATCGGTCGCATCGAGCATTCGAGCGGCGGCACGCTGTTCCTCGACGAAATCGAATCCATGCCGCCGCCGCTACAGGTCAAGCTGCTGCGGGTGCTGGAAACGCGCAGCCTCACCCCGCTCGGCTCCAACGAAACGCGCCGCCTCGATCTGCGGGTCGTCGCGGCAACGAAGGTCGATCTAGGCCGGCCGGACCAGCGCGGCGATTTTCGCGAGGATCTCTATTTCCGCCTCAACGTCGTGACGCTGCGCATCCCGCCGCTGCGCGAGCGGCGCGGCGACATCCCGCTGCTGTTCGGGCATTTCCTGGGTAACGCCTCGCAGCGTTTCGGCCGTCCTGTCGCGGCCGTGAATGCCGCGGTGAGCGACCATCTCCAGTCGCATGACTGGCCCGGCAATGTGCGCGAGCTCGCGCATTTTGCCGACCGGGTCGCGCTTGGCCTCGGGCCCGACGAGGAGGCCAGGGCAACGTCCGCGCGCTTGCCGGAGCCCTCGGCGGCGCTGCCCGAACGGGTCGGCCGCTACGAGGCGCAACTCATCCGCGAGGCTTTGCGCGATCATGCCGGCGACGTGCGCGGGGCCATCGACGCACTCGGCGTGCCGCGCAAGACTTTCTACGACAAGCTCAAGCGCTACGGCATTTCCGCCTCCGAATTCCGCAATGGTGGCGCCCCGGACCAGCACCCTGTTCGGGGACGGACATAGGCGTTGCGCAGGCGCTCCGGCCTTCGTAACTCTGTTCATCTCCCGTTGCGCATTTCGGATGAGCCATGATCACGACACTTGAAACGACGGCAACCCCCTTGCCCGAGGAGCTCGCCTTTCTCGGCGAGCGGTTGATGGCGTTCAACGACGGCGATGTCGGCGCTTCCGAAAGGAAGGCCCTTGCGGTGTTCGTGCGTGATGAAGCCGGCGCGATTGTCGCGGGCACTTCGGGCTACACCGCCTGGGGCTGGCTCTACGTGCAATGGCTGTGGGTCGACGAAAGGCTGCGCGGTCGGCACATGGCCGGCACGATGCTGGACGCGGCTGAGAAGGAGGCGATGGCGCGCGGCTGCCAGAACGCCTGGATCGACACCTTCAACCCCAACGCCGCCAGGGTCTATCGGCGCCAGGGCTATCAGCCCTTCGGAACACTCGCCGATTTCCCCGTCGGCCGCAGCCGCGTCTTCCTGCAGAAAAAACTGTCGGCGGGCTGATCAACCGGCCAACCGTCCGCCGCGCATCGGCTGCGGCGCGCCCGTCGTGCTGGGGAAACTGATCGGCAGGCCGCGCAGCACGCGCACCGCCAAAAAGGCAAAACACTCCGCCTCCACCGCGTCGCCGCTCCAGCCGAGGCTTTCGGCCTGCACCACCTCGACACCGGCGCGGCTGGCGATCATTGCCATCATCGTCGGGTTGTGGCGGCCGCCGCCGCTGACCACCAGTCTTTTCGGCCGGCTCGGCAGAAGATCGAGTGCCTTGCCGACCGCGGCGGCGGTGAAGGCGGTCAAAAGCGCGGCGCCGTCCTCGGCGCTCAGGCCATCCGCCATGGTGGCGCCGAAGTCGAAACGGTCCAGCGATTTCGGATAGGGTTTGGTCAAATAGGGGTGTTGCAGCAGCTTGGCGAGCCGGGCTTCGTCGACCGTTCCCCCCCGGCCAAGCGCGCCGTCGCGGTCCATTTCGCCGAGCCCCTTTGACTTGATGAAGTCGTTGAGCGGCGCGTTGGCGGGGCCGGTGTCGAAGGCGACGACATTGTCGCCGCCGTCCCACCAGGTGATGTTGGCGACGCCGCCCAGGTTGAGCACGGCTACCTCGCCACTGGCGCCGGCGCTGCGCATCAGCGCGGTGTGATAGGCGGCCGCCAACGGCGCGCCCTGTCCTCCGGCGCGCATGTCGGCAGAGCGGAAATCATAGGCGACCTTGGTGCCGAGGATCGCATGCATCAACTCGCCGTCGCCGAGCTGCCGGGTCTGTCCGAGCCGGCCGATTTGCGGCGCGCGATGCAGCACGGTCTGGCCGTGGAAGCCGACGACGCCGATATCCGCCATTGTCATCCCATGGCCTTCGACGAGCTCCCTGACCGCCGCCGATTGCGCGCGCGTCAGCGCCTCCTCGGCCTCGCGGAAGATCGCCGGCTCCGGTCCGGCAAAATTCCAGCCCCGCGCCTGCTTAAGCGTCTCTTCCAGCAGCGAGCGGATCGACGGGGGGTAGGGCATCAGCCGGTAGGTGCCGAAATCGTCGATGCGCTCGCCATCTGTCTTGATCAGGGCGACATCGATGTTGCCGTCCAGCACGGTGCCGGTCATCAGGCCGACGGCCCAGATGGATTCCATTATCGAACTCCATTGATGAGATCGCCGACCGCTTGGCGAAGCGCGACGATTCCGCTGTCGAAGTGACGTGTCGGATGGATCCGGTTGGTAAGCAAGGTCCAGGCCTTTCCCTTGTCGAAGTCGATCCACAGCCCCGTGCCGGTAAAGCCGGTATGGCCTATCGTTCCG
This sequence comes from Mesorhizobium sp. B2-1-3, assembly GCF_006442495.1. Taxonomy (NCBI): domain Bacteria; kingdom Pseudomonadati; phylum Pseudomonadota; class Alphaproteobacteria; order Hyphomicrobiales; family Phyllobacteriaceae; genus Mesorhizobium; species Mesorhizobium sp. B2-1-3. The sequence goes on along the minus strand of NZ_VFWL01000004.1, from coordinate 90,511 downwards.
GGGCCGCACAAAGCGCCGCCGGACCAGCCGTCATAGGGACGCTCCCAGCCATGGGTGCGGGTGGCGGACAAGGGCGTGCGCATCGGCGCGATCGACCGTTCGGATGCGCCGGTCAGCAGCCCTTGGGCGAAATCGAGCACCGAGGCCGCCGTGCCGAACAGGCCGGCATGGCCAGCGCCTTGCAACGCCGCGCAATTGTCGTCGTGAACCTCGCCGGACAGAACGCGATGGCGCCAGGTGCAGTCTTCTGTTGCCGCGGCGAGATCTGGCTCGGCGGACCACGCAAAGCCCGGGCCGGGCTCCATGCCCCGGATGCTTTTTCCCGACAGCCGTTCGAGCGCAAAGCCGAGCAGGATGAAATTGATGTCGGAATAGACCGGATCGCGGGCCCGCCATTCCCGTTGCAGGATGAAGGCGCGCAGCAAGTCGGGGTCGCGCCCGTAAGTGTAGATCGGTTCGACGGCCGGGAAGGGCGTCTGGTGCCCGAGGCACTGGCGAAACGTCACCTTCCGCTCCCAGGCACTCGCGTCATATTGGCGAAGGTCCGGCAGCACCGAGACGAGTGGTGCGTCGAGATCGATGGCACCGTCCTGAGCCAGCGCCAGAATGCGCGGCGTGGTGAAGATCACCTTGGTCAGGGATGCCAGGTCGAACCAGGTCTCCTCACGCATCGGTCGCTGCTTAGGCACGAGTTGGGCTGAGCCGATCGCCCTGGTGATGCGGTCGCCATTCCTGTCAACGATGCCGAGCACGCCACCGGGGATGCGCTTGGCGGCAACTGCCGCTGCGAGTGGTTGGAACGCGCGGTCGAAGATCTGGGCGAGGTTGGTCAATGCGGGCCTCCTGAAAGGCCGAGTTCCGTCACACCCCCCTCTGCCCTGCCGGGCATCTCCCCCGCAAGGGGGGAGATTGGCAGAGTTGATGTCCCGCCAGCCTTCCAACATCGGAGATTGGCGAAAGCCGACGCGACATCCGATCTCCCCCCTTGCGGGGGAGATGTCCGGCAGGACAGAGGGGGGTGCTGTCCCGCCGACCTAACCGAGCCCAGGGCACCATGCATCACCCTTCCACCCTCGCCATATGATCTACCCCAAATTCCTCCCATCTCGCCGGCGCCGGCTCAAACCCTTGCGGGCGCACCAGGGAAGGCACCTGGCGTGTGTCGACCTCGAAACGCTCATGCCGCCGGTCGATGGCCGGAACCGCTGATATGAGCTTCTTCGTGTAGGAATGTTTCGGCGCCGACAGCACCGAGGCCGCGTCTCCGATCTCGACGATCTGGCCGGCATAGATGACGGCGATGCGATGAGCGATCCGCTCGACGACAGCCATATCGTGCGAGATGAACAGATAGGCCAGCCCGAACTCGCGCTGCAGGTCGACCAGCAGCTCCAGCACCTTGGCCTGCACTGAAACATCGAGGGCGGAAACCGCTTCATCCAGAACGACGACCGACGGGTTGAGCATCAGCGCGCGGGCGATGCACAGCCTTTGCCGCTGGCCTCCGGAGAATTCGTGCGGATAGCGCTGCAAACTGTTCTGCGGCAGGCCGACGCGCTCCAGCAGGCTCGCCATCCTGGCTCGCGTTTCGGCGTCCGCCCGGCCGCCATTGGCGATCACCGGCTCCGCCAGGATGCTCTCGATGCTCAGCCGCGGGTTGAGCGAAGCGTAGGGATTCTGGAAAACCATCTGCACGGGCTTGGCGCCGTGCTTTGCCGAGGCCGTCCGGGCGCCGACCGAGAAGCTGCCGCGCGTCGAGCGCACCAGCCCAAGGACTGCTTTCGCGGTGGTTGATTTGCCCGAGCCACTCTCGCCGACAATGGCCAATGTCTCTCCCGGCATCAGGTCGAAGTCGACACCGTCCACGGCGTGCACCGCGCCGCTGGCATGGCTGAAGAAACTGCTCTTGAGCGGAAACCGCACCACGAGGCCGTTGACCTCAAGGGCCGGGTCCGTCCTTGCGTTCTTGTCGCGCTGCCCGTCCGTGCGTGTCGCGCGGCCGTGGGCGAAATGCGGCACATCCTGCAACAGATGCTGCGTGTAGGCGTGCTGCGGCCTGTCGAGGACCTGGTTCAGTTCGCCCTGTTCCACGGCCTGCCCGTTCTGCATCACCATCACAGTGTCGGCGATCCCGGCGACAAGGCCGATGTCGTGGGTGATGAAGATCATCGACATGCCGCTTTCCTGCTTGAGCTCCGCAAGCAGCGCCATGATCTGCGCCTGTACCGTCACATCGAGCGCCGTGGTCGGTTCGTCGGCGATCAGCAGACGCGGATTGCAGGCGAGCGCAATGGCGATCATTACCCTTTGCAGCATGCCGCCCGACAGCTGGTTGGGCGTGTATTTCAGCCGCCTTGCCGCATCGGGGATGCGCACCCGGTCGAGCGCGTCCTTGGCCGCCGCCGTGGCCTGCCGGCCGGTCAGGCCGCGATGCAGCCGGAACGATTCCTCGATCTGGGTGCCGATCGTCAGCACAGGATTGAGCGAGGTCATGGGCTCCTGGAAGATCATGCCGATCTCTGCGCCGCGAATCCCGGTCAGTTGCCGCTCGGTCGCGGTCGTCAGGTCGAAGAGACTGCCGTCGGCCCGTTTCAGCGTCATGGCGCCGCCGGTGATGCGGCCGCCGCCGAAATCGATGAGACGGTTGATCGACAGCGCGGTGACGGACTTGCCCGAGCCGCTTTCGCCGACAATGGCCAGCGTTTCGCCGTCGGCGAGATCGAAGCTGACGCCGCGCACCACCTCATTGGCTTTCGGGTGGCGGCCGAAGCCGACGCGCAGATCGCGGACCGACAGAAGCGGGATCATGCGAGCGCTCTCCGCATTCTGGGATCGAGGATGTCGCGCAAGGCGTCGCCCAAGAGGTTGAAGCCCAGAATACTGATCATGATCGCCAGGCCCGGGAAGATCATCAGCCATGGGGCGGTTTCCATCAGATTGCGGCTGTCGCTCAGCATCAGGCCGAGCGAGGCGGCCGGTGGCTGCGTGCCGAGACCGAGGAAGCTGAGGCCAGCCTCGGTCAGCAATGCCCAGGCGAGCGCCAGCGTCACCTGGACGGTCAAGGGCGCGATCAGATTGAGCAGCAGGTGCCGCGTGATGATGTAGCTGGAGCTGCTGCCGAAGGTGCGCGCGGCGTCGACGAATTCGCGCGCCTTGAGCGACAAAGCAGGGCCGCGCACCACGCGTGTGAAGATCGGCGTATAGACGATGCCGATGGCGACCACGCTGGTCCATGTGCCCGGTCCGGCAACGGTGACGATCAGCAGCGCCAGAAGAATGGCAGGAAAAGCCAGCAGCACATCCATGATCCGCATCAGCACGCCGTCCCAGCGACGCCCGAGCCAGGCGGCGGCGAGCCCCAGCACGGTGCCGGCAAGCGCGGCGAAGGCGACCGAAAGAAAGGCAACGGTGAAGGACTGGCCGACGCCCGCCATCAGCCGGCTCGCCACGTCGCGGCCGAACAGGTCGGTGCCCATCCAGTAGGCGGCACTGGGCGCATGCAGCCGGTCGACCCGGTATTGCGTGATCGGATTGTGCGGGGTCAGTCCCAACAGGCCGAGGATGGCGACCAGGAGATAGACGCCGACGATCACGCCGCCGACACGGCCGCTGCCGTGCCCGAAGATGGCGCGCAGCATGCGCATCACTGCTCGCCCAGCCGGATGCGCGGATCGAGCGCGACATAGGCGAGGTCGACCAGGAGATTGACGATCATGAAGTTGAAGGCGATGAACAGCACGCTGCCCTGCACCAGCGCGTAGTCGCGCTGGAGGATGGCGTCGAGCACCATGCGGCCGAGACCGGGCAGGGCATAGATCTGCTCGACGATGACCGCGCCGCCCAGGAGATAGCCGAATTCAATGCCGCTCAGCGTCACCACGGGGATCAGCGCGTTGGGCAGCGCATGCCGCCAGATGACGCTGCGCGCCGAGGCGCCCTTGCTGCGGGCGGTGCGCACATAGTCGTCGCTCAACACGTCGAGCATGGCCGAGCGCGAGATGCGGGTGACCGATGCGGCGAAGGCGAAGCCGAGCGTGATGGCAGGCAGGATCAATTGGCTGAGATTGCGCAAGGGATCCTGCCAGAGCGGCGCGAATTCGCCCATGGCCGGCAGCACGCCGAAGCCGGCCGACAGCGCGTAGATGATCAAAAGGCCGAGCACGAAGCTCGGCGTCGACTGGCCGATCATAGCGACGACGCGCACACCGAGGTCGGACAGTTTCTCACTATGCGTGGCGGCGTAGATGCCCGCCGGCATGCCGGCGGCGAGTGCGATGATCATCGACAGCACGGCCAGTTCCAGCGTCAGCGGGAAGCGCTCGAGGATGACGTCCAATACCGGCCTGCCATAGGTGACGGAGATGCCGAAATTGCCGTGCAGGATGCCGCCGATCCAGCGCCAGTACTGGACGAACCAGGGCTGGTCGATGCCGAAATAGGCGGCGAGCGCATCGCGCTGTGCCGGCGTCAGCAGGCCGGCTTCGGTGCCCAGCATCGCGGTGATCGAATCGCCCGGCACCATCCGGATCGCCACGAAGACCAGGATCGACACGCCAAGCAGGACGAGAGGAAACGCCGCAAGTCGTCGCATCAGATAGTTCACGCGAAGAAGACCTCTCGTCTAGAGCATGATGCCGAGTGTGAAGCGGTTTTCGGACGACATCATGCTCTATCCCTTTGATCTGGAGGCGGATTCAGATTTCAGGTCGATTCAACCTGAAATCATCCGTCTCCAGGGCCGCCCACGGCTACTGCTGGATGGTAACCTTGCTGAGGCTGAACAGCGTGCCCGTCGGCGTCGGCACGAACCCGGCGACGTTCTTCTGCTGGGCGGTATAGCTGTAGGACGTGTAGAGCCAGATCCAGGGCGAGACTTCGGCGAGGTGCTTCTCGAACTCGGTGAAGATCGCCTTGCGCTTGGCCGGATCGGTCTCGGCGCGGCCTTTCTGCATCAGGCTGTCCAGCGTATCGTCGATGTAGTTGGCCACCTTCTGCAGATTGCCTGATTTGGTCCAGTAGCGGTTATACATGGTGTAGGGGTCGGCGCGGCCGCCATTGAGCGCGATCGCCATGTCGAAATCGCCCTTCAGCCAGGCGTCGACATAGACGTTGAGCTCCATCATCTTGATGTCGAGCTTGACGCCGATCTCGGCGAGCTGCGATTGGATGACCTGGGCTTCTGCCGCCGCCGTCGGCGGCTCGCCGGTGGCGCCGATCACGGTCGCCGAAAAGCCGTCGGCAAAGCCTGCCTCCGCCATCAACTTCTTGGCCTTCTCGACATCACGCTTGTAGCAGAAGAGCTGGCTTGGATCGGTCGCAAGTGCTGGGATGGTCAGCGGTCCGGTGACCTTGCCTTCACCGAGCGCGGCGGTGTCCAGAACCTCCTGCCGGTCGATGGCGCAGGAGATCGCCTGGCGCACCTTGAGTTCGGTCATCGGCTTGCGTGACGGATTGAGCTGCAGCACGTTATAGGCCAGCACCGGCGCGCGGTTCAGTTGCAGGCTAGCCTCCTTCGGCACCAGCGTGGCGACGAGCGGATCGTTGAGCAGCGCGAAATCGACCTGCTTGGTGCGCATGGCGGCGAGGATCGCCGCTTCATCGGGCAGCACGCTGATTTCGATACCGTCGACGCCGGTCGCGCCGCCGGCCCATTCCTTGTTGGCGCTCAAGACTTCCTTGGCGTTGGGGTCCCATCTATCGAGCTTGAACGGGCCGGAGCCGACCGTTTTGGTGCCGATCGAGCCGGCCTTGATCTCGGCCGCCGGCACGATGGCCGCGTTGATGTCGCTCATCGCCGTCAGGATCGGCGCGTCGGGCTGCGATAAATGGAACACGACGGTTCCAACGTCCGGCGTGTCGATGCTGGCGATCGACAGGAAGTTGGCGCGGGCGGCGGCGCCTGTCTTCTCGTCCAGGATGCGCTCGAAAGACGCCTTGACGTCGGCCGAGGTCACGGCAGCGCCGTCCTGGAATTTCGCCTTGGGATCGAGCTTGAAGGTCAGCTCCTTGCCGTCCTTGGAGAATTCCCAGGACGTGGCGATGGCCGGGATGATCTGCAGGCTGGCATCGACCCGCACCAGCGGCTCATAGATCAGCTCCAGGAGCCGCAGCGAGGAAAAGGCCGTCTGCTTGTGCGGATCAAGTCCCGTTGCGTCCTGCGACCAGGCCATGTGCAGCGTCGCCGCCTGCGTCGAGACCGTGGCGATGCCGAGCATGGCTGCGAGCGTGACGCCCGACAGCAGCTTTCTTGTGAGGTGAACCATTCTCGTCTCCCATCTTTGCTTGAACCCGATGCCCTTGCAGTTTCTGCGGACCGCTTCCAAGACACACGCGCTTTGGAGCATCGGCCCAGTCTATGCGGCTTCGCGCCGTCTTGTGTAAAGCAGCTTCACGCCGTCTGGTCTCAAGCGCCTTCATGCGTCTCGTCGCTGATTGCCTTTCGCAGGAAACCCCTTGCCTTGGCGAGGGCTGCGCGCGCCTCCTCGACCTCAAGCCCGGTGATGGTCAGCAGGATCGCCAGCTTCACGTCGTTGCCGGTCCGGCCGAGCGCCTGGCGCGCCTGCGCCGCCGTGCAGCCTGTGGTCTGCATCACGATTCTGGTTGCCCTGGCGACCAGTTTCCTGTTGGACGGATTGAGGTCCACCATCAGGTTCTGGTAGCTCTTGCCGATGCGGATCATCGAGGCCGTGCTCAGCATGTTGAGCACCAGCTTCTGCGCCGTTCCGGATTTCAGCCGCGTCGAGCCGGTCAGCACCTCGGGACCGACGACCGGCGAGATGGCGATGTCGGCAATGCCTGCTATGGTCGATGCCGGATTGCAGGACAGGGCGACCGTCGTTGCCCCCACCTGCTTGGCATAATTCAACCCGCCGATCACATAGGGCGTGCGCCCGCTGACCGCGATGCCGACCACCACGTCGTCCGGGGTGAGCTTGATGTCCTGCAAGGCCCTGGCGCCCATCTTGGGATCATCCTCGGCCCCTTCGGTCGAGCGCACCAGCGCGTCGGGCCCGCCGGCGATCAGGCCAACGACCATGCCTTCCGGCACGCCGAAAGTGGGCGGACATTCCGAGGCGTCGAGCACGCCCAGCCGGCCGCTGGTGCCGGCGCCCATATAGATAAGCCGAGCGCCTTTCTGGAAGGCGAGGACGATGCGCTCGACCGCGGCCGCGATGTCCGGCAGCACCTTTTCGACCGCTGCCGGAACCACCCGGTCCTCGTCGTTGATCTTGCGCAGCACATCGATCGTCGGCAGCAGGTCGATGTCCATGGTCCGCGGATTCCGGCCTTCGGAAACCAGCCGGTCCAGCTCGGACATCAAACCTTGCTCGCTCATCCCAGTGCTTTCAAAAATCAGGCCGCTCAGCCTGTTCGGAAGTGGTTCCTCTTTGGCTCCGGCACACGCGTATTTCGTTATGCTACCCCGTTTCGTTAACGTATTAGAATTCAATATTCGGTCCGTCAACGGAAAGATGGAATAAATTATTCCTTTCGCGCTAATGCTTGCCGAGTGACCTGCGGGCAAGAATGATCGCCCCGGAAACCGCGTCGCCATCGGCGGCTTTCAGGCGCCGGCGAACGTCGGGTGCGAGCCATGGTTCGAGCGGACTGGCGAGCCCGCCCAGCAGGGCCACGCGCGGCGCGCCTTTTTCGACCAGAACCCGCACCAGCGTGTCGATCTGTTCGGCGGCCTTTTGCACGATGCGCCGCCCTGCCGGATCGCCTTGGTCGGCGTGGCGCATCACCATCGGCGCCAGGGCCGCATAGTCGGTGGCGCTGGCGCGGTCCATCCAGGCCACGGCTTGCATCGGGTCGTTCTCGAAACGCTGCATGACTTCCGCCAGCAGTGCCGTGCGCTCATGCCGGCCGTCATGGGCGCGCAACGCCAGCTGCACGGCCTTCAAGCCGAAATCGGCGCCGCTGCCTTCGTCGGAGATCGGAAAGCCATAGCCTCCGGCGCGCAGGTCGCGCCCTTCGACGAAGCCGAGCCCGATCGAACCGGTGCCGGCGATGACGATGGCGCCGTCCTGGCCCGAATGCGCGCCAAGGCAGGCGGCGACGCCGTCGCTGACGAAATCGATGCTGGCAAAGGGATGCGCGATCGCCCGCAGCGCCTCCAGCGCGCCCTTGCGGCCGATCCCGGCAAGACCGATGCCGGCGTGGATCCGGGTGGTCTCGGCCGCGCCGAACCCTGCCTCCTCGATCGCCGCGCCAAAGGCCTTGGCAACCGACGCCCAGGTCGCGTCGATGCCGAGCCGCGTCGACGCCGGACCCGAGAGGCCTTGTCCCAGCACGATCCCTTCGGCGTCCTCGATACGGGCGCGGCAGCCGGTCCCGCCGCCGTCGACGCCGAGAAAATAATCGGGGCGGCCGTTGTTCATGCGCTCAGCCGCTCGATGTCGGCGCCGCACAGACGCAGCTTGCGGTCCAGTTGCTCATAGCCACGGTCGAGATGATAGACCCGGTTGATGGTCGTCTCGCCCTCGGCGACCAAGGCCGCCAGCACCAGCGACACCGAGGCGCGCAAATCGGTGGCCATGACTTGCGCGCCATGCAGTTTCTCGCCGCCGCGCACCAGCGCGGTGGTGCCTTGCAGCTTGATGTTGGCGCCGAGCCGCATCAGTTCGGGAACATGCATGAAGCGGTTCTCGAAAATGGTTTCGCGCAGCAGCGACGCGCCCTGCGCGCAGCACATCAGCGCCATGAACTGCGCCTGGAGATCGGTCGGAAAGCCCGGATAGGGTTCTGTCGTGACGTCGGCGGCCTTGAGCGGCCGCTCGCGCGACACGATGAGCCCGCGGTCGCCCGGCCAGACGCCGACGCCGGTCGCCTCCAGCAGTTGCACCACCGAGGCCATGTGCTCGAGCCGGGCATGCGTCAGTTCCAGTTGCCCGCCGGTGATCGCCGCGGCGATGGCATAGGTGCCGGCCTCTATCCGGTCCGGAATGATGTCGTGCCTGGCCGCGCGCCAGTCCGTGTCGCCGGCGATCAGGATGCGATGTGTGCCGGCACCTTCGACACGCGCGCCCATCGCGTTGAGGCAAGCCGCGAGGTCGGCCACTTCGGGCTCGCGCGCCGCGTTGAGGATTTCGGTTTCGCCCTTGGCCGTGGTCGCCGCCATCATGGCGGTTTCCGTCGCCCCGACCGACGGCGAGCTCAGGACGATGCGCGTGCCGGTGAGCCCGTTCGGCGCCGAGGCGACGATCAGCCCGTTCTCGATGGCGATGCGGGCGCCCAGCGCCGCGAGTGCGGCGACATGCATGTCGACCGGCCGCGCGCCGATAGCGCAGCCGCCAGGCAGCGAAACCCGCGCATGGCCGAAACGGGCGAGCAGCGGCGCCAGCACCAGCACCGTCGCGCGCATCTTTCTGACGGTGTCGTAGGACGTCTCCCTGGAAACGGCGGCACGGGTGTCGATCGTCGCGGCATGGGCCGATCGCGTCACCTCGGCGCCGTGCAGCCGCACCACGCCGAGCATGTTCTCGACGTCGGTCACATCGGGCAGGTTGGTCAGTTCGAGCGGGTAGGGGCTTAGCAGCGCCGCCGCGATCTGCGGCAGAGCGGCGTTCTTGGCGCCCGATATGGTGACCGCGCCTTGCAGTCTTTGCCCGCCGACGATGCGCAGTCTGTCCATGGCTGAAACCTTGTGCGCCGGGCCGCGTCCGGGCGCGGCGCTCTCGAAAGCTGTTCCCGAGCTCAATCCGGCCCGCTTAAGAATTAATTCCGCGTTCTTGGCTGTCAATCGAAATTGGAATAAATTATTCCTTGGCCGTGCGGCTGGACGCCAAAGCGCAAGGGGGATCATGTCCGTTCTGAACAGGATCAATGCCAAGCTCGACGGCATGGCGCCCGGCGATCGTGAGATCGGCCAGTACATCGTCGAAAATCCCGAGGAGATGCTGCGGCTGTCGACGGCTGCTCTTGCGGCTGAGATCGGGCGCAGCCAGTCGAGCGTCGTCAAATTCAGCCAGAAGCTCGGCTATGCCAGCTACCAGGAGCTCAAGCTCGCCGTCAGCGAAGCCAAGGCGCGGGAATGGCAGGTGCCGGCCGGTATGATCCACGGTTCGATCGAAGTCGGCGACGGCTATCAGGTCATCTTGAAGAAGCTGATCGGCAGCAAGCTTCTGTCGATGGAGCGGACCGTCGCCGCCAACAGCGAGCGGATCATCTCCAGGGCGCTGGAATTGCTGGATGGTGCGCGCCGCATACATCTGGCCGGCGTCGGCGCCTCCTCGCTGGTGGCGCGTGATTTCTCCTACAAGCTGATGAAGCTTGGCCGCAATGTGCTGCATGACAGCGACAGCCATATCCAGATGGCCAATGCCTCGACGCTCGGGCCTGACGATGTGCTGTTCGCGCTCTCCCATTCGGGCGCCAGCATCGAAACTCTGCGCATCGCCGAGCTTGCCCGCAAGCGCGGCACCATGGTGATCGCGGTCACCGGCCTGCACGACAATCCGCTGAGCCGCGTTGCCGATATCTGCCTCTACACCATCGCCGACGAGGAGCGTGCGCGCTCATCGTCCATCACCGCGCGCGATGCGCAGCTGACTCTGACCGACCTTCTGTTCATCCTCCTGGTGCAGAAGCAGCCGGACGCCAATGACTACGTCCACAACAGCGAGGCGGCGGTCTCGGTGCTGAAGGCCGAATGGTCTTCCTGACATGCCCGGACCGCGTCAGCCCTGACGAGGCACGCCCTTGGCAAGCAGGTAGACGAGATACGGCCCGCCGAGCAGTGAGGCGAACAGGCCGACAGGCAGTTCGTACGGGAAGGCCGCCATGCGCGACAGCCAGTCCGATATGGTCATCAGCAAGGCGCCCAGAAGCATCGCCCCGGCAAGATGAATGCGTGCGCGCCAAAAGCCGAGGAGCCGGGCAAGGTGTGGCGCGATCAGGCCGACGAAGCTCAACGGGCCGACGATCAAAGCGGCCAGCGCGGTCAGGAGCGCGCTGACGACGACCAGCATCAGCCGCCCGCCGGCTACGGGCACGCCAAGTCCGCGCGCGCTGTCGGCCCCGAGCGGCAGGATGTCCAGCCAGCGCGCGGCAAGAAAAAGCGGCAGCGTCAGTGGCAACAGGCAGGCCAGTGCAACGGCTGCGTCCAGGGCGGTCGCCTGGCCGGTCGAACCGCTCAGCCAGCGCAACAGCACATAGGACTGTGTATTGCCCATCGCGATCGTCGCGGTGATCAGCGCGCTGCACAGTGCGCTCATGGCAATGCCGGCAAGCAGCAATCGGTCGGCGCCGAACTTTGCCTTGGCGGCGATGGCCAGCATGGCGGCCAGTGCCGCCAGTGAGCCCGCGGCCGAGCCGGCGAGCTGCCAGCCGAGCCCGGTCGTTGCGCTGACCGTCAGCACGGCGGTCAGACCGGCGCCCGCGCCGGTGCCGACGCCAAGCACTTCGGGGCTCGCCAGAGGGTTGCCGGTAACGCGCTGGATGACCACGCCCGCCGCCGCGAGCATCGCGCCGGCGGCCGCGGCCACGCCGACACGCGGCGCGCGCCAGGAGACGAGATCGGCCAGCAGGTCGCAGCCGGCGATCGACCACCCTGCCGGTCCACGCCCGACGACGAGAGCCAAGGCGGCGGCGGCAAATGTGAGCGCAAGCAGGACGAAGATGATGAGCCATGGCCGGCGAGCCTTGCGCGGTGCCGCGCCATTGGAACCGAGATGCGGCCATTCGAACATGCGCAGCCTCGGCAACAGCCACAGCAGCAGTGGGCCGCCCAGAAGCGCGGTTCCCGCGCCGGTCGGAATGCGCTCGCCGCCGGCTCCGGCGGCGAGCTGGACCAGCCCGTCCGTCAGCCACAGCAGTACTGCGCCGATCAGCGGCGCGGCGACCAGCTTCTGCCGCAGGGTGCGCGCGCCCGAAAGCGTGGCGAGCGCCGGCGCGGCAAGGCCGACGAAACCGATGACGCCGATCTGCGCCGCGACAGTCGTTGCCATCCACACCGCAAGCGCGATGATGAGAAAGCGGCTGGTGTGGCGGGCAACGCCAAGGCCGCGCGCCGAGGCGTCGTCGAGGCCAAGGATGGTCAGCGGCCGCAGCAGCATCAGCGCCGCGGCGGCGCCGGCCGCCAGCCTGATCGTCAGGGCGATAGCCGGTTGCCAATCCTGCTGCACCAGCGACCCGCCGCCCCAGATGAACAGCGAGAACAGGTAGTCGCCATTGGCGAGGATCAGCGCGGCGCTGACGGAACTCGCGGTCAGCGCCACCATCATTCCGGCGAGCACGACCGACACCGGCTCCAGCCCGCGCCGCCAGGTGAACGCCAGCACCAGCAGCACAGCGGCGGTGCCGCCGGCAAAGGCCACCAGCCCTTGCGATCGCTCCATCAGCAACGGCGCGTAAAGCGAGGCGAGCGTCATCGCCAGTTGCGCGCCGCCCGAAATGCCGAGCGTCGATGGTTCCGCCAGCGGATTGCGCAGCACATGCTGCAACAGCAGGCCGGACAGGCCGAGCACGGCGCCCGCCAGCACCGCTACGACGGCGCGCGGCAGCGAGCTGTAGAACAGGATGACATGCTGGAGATCGCCCGGCACCGATGCCGGCTGCTGCATGCCGACGCGCCATGCGAACAAGAGTGTGGCCAGCCCCGCGAGCAGGCCCCACAGGATGATGGGCGACAGCGCGCCGCCGATGGTGCGGTGAGGTATCTCGCTTCGGGCCACAGCGCGCTCCGTCACGAAGCATGACCCGCAAGCGCCGCCGTCGCCAGCCGCGCGAAGCGGCGCGCCGACGGCAGGCAGCCGAAATGGTTGATCGCTTCGAGCACCGCGACGCGGCCTTTGCTCACGGCCGGCAGCGCGTTCCACAACGCATTGGTGGGAAGCGAGCGCCCGACATCCGCCGGCAAGGGCGAGACGATCAGGATGGAGGCCTCGGGCACCCGCGCCAGCGCCTCCAGGCCAACGGGTGCTGCCGCGCTGTAACTTGTCTCTTCGGACCAGGCATTGACCAGGCCGAGCCGTGTGAGCACGTCACCGAACATGGAGTCGCGGCCGAAGGCGCGGAAGTGCCTGGAATCGCCGAGGCTGATGACAAAGACCGGCCGGGCAGACGTTGTTGGCAAGGCGGCGCGACGCCGCGCTATGTCGTCGGCGGTTTCGTCGAGGTAACGCTTCGCCTCGGCCGGTCGTCCGAGCTTCTCGCCCAGCGCCAGCGTCGCTGCCTCGGCAAGAGCGTAGGGCGGTACTCCGGCCTCGTAGACGGTTTGCGCGAACACCGGCGCTATGCGTTCCAGAATCGGGCGTTGGTACTCGTAGAAATTGGAGATGACGATCAGGTCCGGCGCGACGATGCGCAACAGCTCGTAGTTGGGCGTGCCGCGCAGTCCGAGATCGGTCACGGTTTGGGGAACGGCAGGCTCGACCGCAATCCTGCGGAACTGGATCAGTTCGGTCGCCGCCGCCGGCTCGACGCCGAGCGCCAGAAGCGTTTCCAGCATGCCCCAATCGATCGCGGCAACATTTGGGGTCGCAGTCCTGCCGGCAACCGGCGGCAGCAAGGCCGCGGCCGTTAGCGCAAGCACCTGCCGTCTGTTGGGCGGATGGATCATCGCCGGTGGGTTCGGTCCATGACTACCAACTCGTGTGCGCCTTCAGCTTGAAGGAGCGGCCTTCGCCGTAGGAGCAGGTGAGCGTTGTCTGGCAACTCGACACATAGCTCTTGTCGAAAAGGTTGGTGATGTTGAGGTCGACGCCCCAGTTCTCTTTCTCGTAGCCGAGCTTCAGGTCGGCCAGCGTTACCGCCGGAACCTTCGCTGTATTCTCATTGTCTGCCCATGAGGAGCCGATATAGCGCAAACCGCCGCCAATCGAGATGCCGTCATACCAGTCGCCACGGAAGGTGTAATCGACCGATGCGGAAGCCATCACTTCCGGCACGATGAAAGGCGTCTTGCCGATGAGCGCCGGGTTGGCGTCCTTGGTGATGTCGATGTCGTAAGCTGTGAATGCACCGGTAACCCGGAAATCCTCCGTCACGTTCACCTTGCCTTCGAGTTCGACGCCGCGTGAACGCACCTCGCCGGTCTGCATCTGGGTGAAGGGAGTGACATTCGACGGCACGTTCTGGCGGGTCAGGTCGAACAGCGACAGGGTGAACAGGCCATCGACAAAAGTCGGCACGTATTTCACGCCGACTTCGTATTGCGTGCCCTCTTCCGGCTTGAACAGATTGCCCATCGCATCGGTGCCGATGATCGGATTGAAGAAGGTGGCGATGCTGGCATAGGGGGTTACGCCGTTGGCAAACTCATAGGCCAGGCCGGCGCGGCCGGAGAAGTCGCCAACCGTGCTGCTCTGCGTGCTGGAGCCCGCCGAGTAATAGGTCGGGCGGTTGTCGGCTTCGAGCCAGCCACGGTCGTAGCGGCCGTTCAGTGTCACCAGCCAACCATCGCCGAAGCGCATTTGATCCTGTGCATAGAAGCCAAGCTGCTTCTGCGTCAGGTCCTGATTGAGATAGCTGACGCGAGGCGTCAGCGGCGAACCGTACACCGGATCGAAAGCGTCGATCGGATTGTCATAATTGGGATCGTAGAGGCCGGAAGACTGTACCTGGTCGATGTTGTAATATTTGAAATCGACGCCAGCGAGGATCGTATGTTCGATCGCACCGGTTGCCACCTTGCCTTCGATCTGGTTGTCGGCGAGGAACGTCTTGGCCGTGGTGTCGTGATCGAAATTGATGCGCGCCAGCTCGGTCGGCCCTCCGATGGTTGACCAGCCGTTCGGATAGACGCTGACCTCGTCGATGTCGGCGGCGGTGAAACGGGCGCTGGAGCGAACGGTCCAGTCGTTGTCGAACGTGTGCTCGAACTCGTAGCCGAGGGAGTCCTGTTCGCGCTTGTAGAGATCGATGCTCGGCTCCGTGAAGTTCGCATCGGGATCGATGCGGCCATAGTTCACGCCGCCGACAATGTGATCGACCACGGTGCCATCGTAGGGCAGGAAGCTGCCGCCATTATGGTTCTCGTCGATGTGGCTGTAATTGGCCAGTATGGTTAGCGTGGTCGCTTCGTCTGGCTTCCAGCTAATGCTCGGCGAGATGAAGCCGCGCCAGCCGTTCTGCAGGTCGCTGTAGGTATCGCCGCCGGCGACCTTGCCCGTCATCCGGTAGCTGACCGTGCCGTTGCTGGCGACATCGCCGATGTCGAAGCCGAGATAGACATTGCCGGCATCGTTGATGCCGGTTTCGACATAGCGCGTGCGTTCGAAATCCGGGCGCTTGCTGACATAGTTGACCAGGCCGCCCGGATTGCTGCCGCCATAAAGCACCGAGGCCGGCCCCTTCAGCACTTCGATGCGCTCAAGGCCGAAGCTGTCGACATAGAAACCGCCGAAACCATAACTGAACAGCTGGAGGCCATCCATGTAGGTGCCGGTGGCCGTTGCATCGAAGCCGCGAATGTACATCCAGTTGGTGTCGCTGTCGGGACCGAAGGGTTGGGCAAAGACGCCGGCGGTGTAGCGCAGCGCCTCGTCAGCTTTCTGTGCACCCTGATCCTCGATCTCCTGCCGTCCGACCACTGAGACGGATTGCGGGACCTCCTTGATGTCGGTCGCTGTCTTGGAGCCGGTTCTGGTTGTCTTGGCGACGACGCCGTCGACCGGCCCGGTCGCGCTGTCTCCGGCCTCGCCCTCGACCACGACCGGTTCGAGCTGGGTGCTGGATTGCGCCGTCTGCGCGAACGCCGGCATTGGCGGGATCGTCGCGGCAGCGGCGACGCCAGCCGCCAGAAGCGCCTTGATCCGGTAAATTCTGCTCATCAGGAAAGTCCCCGCCTGTCGTCGTTGAGATACTTGATGTTTTACCTCAACTTATCAACGGATCATTGGACTGATTTGGGCGGCTTGTCCATTCTTGTCCAAACCACTGATATCGCGGTGCCGTGTTGCGGAAATGTCACCGGCGGCCGGCGCTCTTCATCCACGCACCCGGGGTCAATCCGACCACGGACTTGAACACGCGGGTAAGGTGCGCCTGGTCGAAGAAGCCGGTGGCCTGGGCGATGTCGCCAAGCGAGGCAGCCTCATGCGCCATCATCGCCTTTGCCCTGTCGATCCGCGCCTGCATCTGCCAGCGATGCGGCGGCACGCCCGTTGCTGCCTTGAAGGCATGGCTCATCGCGGTTTCGGACAGGCCGGTCAGCGCGGCAAGATCAGCAAGGCGGATCCTGTCCAGGCAGTGGGCGTCGATGTAATCCGTGACGAGGCGCAGTTTGCGGCGGGGCAGGGGCGACCGGCGCCTGGCGGCACTTGGCCGGTCTATCTGGAAAAGGCATGCGAACAAGGCGTT
This sequence comes from Mesorhizobium sp. B2-1-3, assembly GCF_006442495.1. Lineage (NCBI taxonomy): Bacteria > Pseudomonadati > Pseudomonadota > Alphaproteobacteria > Hyphomicrobiales > Phyllobacteriaceae > Mesorhizobium > Mesorhizobium sp. B2-1-3. Next base: position 74,209 of record NZ_VFWL01000004.1, on the reverse strand, counting down.
GAGCAGACCTTCGCCATAAAGATCATGCAGGTTCCACTCGCTGCCGCATTCAGCGGCGATAAGCCCGGCAAGCGTAGCGATCCGATCATCGCGAAACTGGAGGCGCGATATCTGCAAGGCATCGCGATCGAGGCTGCGGCCGAAGCGGCGGGTCAGTGTCGCCGCGTCGAAATGAAGGTCGAGATGCCTGATCCGTTTGAGTCCTTCGACGCGGCCGCGGATCGGCACCCCGGCCGGTATATAGGCTATGGAAAACGCTTGGTTGTGGCGGCGCGGTTCGCCCTGGGCGCCTTCGACGACGAAGGCACCGTCGCCGTCGATATCGAGAGCGACGAACAGCCGGGGGTCGGGAGAGACGTAATAACCCTCGGCATTGTCACCGCATGAGACATCCCAGAGGTCGGCGACGACGCCGTCCCAGACGTGCCATTTCAGCTCGCCGATCACGGCAAATCCCTGAATCCGGCTCTCCATGCGCGCGACGAAGGTCAATTCTGCTTATCCCGGGCATAAACATGATAGAAAAGATCATGTTTATGCCCGGTCAGCGACAGCACCGCAAGCCCTTGCGTTCGAAGGTCGTGCTGAACCGACGCCGCTGCTGTCGGTCAGCGCAGCCTCAGACGCTTTCGAGATAGGTCTCGATCTCGAAGTCGCTGACGTTGAGCGCGAATGTATTCAGTTCCTGGCGTTTGCAGGCGATGAAAGAGTGGCGCAGGATCGCCGGGAAGATCTCCGCCACATGCGTCCCGCTTTCAAAGGCCGCGATCGCGGATGCCCAGTCCGGCGGCAACTTGGCCGGGGCAAGGCCTTGCCCATCATTCCCGGTTGGGTCGCCCGGTGACATCTGCCTTTCGATGCCGACCAGTGCCGCGCCCAGTATGGCGGCAAGCACAAGATAGGGATTGGCGTCCGCTCCCGACACGCGATGCTCGATCCGGCGCGCACCAGTCGGGCCGCCGGGAATGCGGATCGCGACCATGCGGTTCTCGTAACCCCAGGCGACGGCGGTCGGCGCGTAGGATCTCGGCCGGAGCCTGCGGTAGGAGTTGAAATGCGGCGCGAACACCAGCGTGCTCTCGGCCATCGCCGCCAGCAGTCCGCCGACAGCGTGGCGCATAATGCCGGAGCCCTGGTCGGTGCCGTCGTCGAAGACGTTGCGCCCGTTGGCGTCGACAAGGCTGAAATGGACGTGGAAGCCGTTGCCGGCTCGGTCGCCATAAGGCTTGGCCATGAAGCAGGCGGCAAAGCCGTGCTTGCGGGCAATGCCCTTCACCGTGCGCTTGAACAGGACGGCGTCGTCGGCCGCCCGCAGCGCGTCCGCGACATGGTTCAAATTGATCTCGAACTGGCCGACGCCGTTCTCGGCAATGGCGGTATCGACGGGAATGTCTTGTGCTCGGCAGGCTTCGTAGATGTCGTGGATGAAGGCCTCGAAGTCGTCGATCTCGTCGATTGACAGTGCCGCGTCGGAATCCAGACGCCGCCCGGTGACCGGCGAGACAGGCCCGACCGGTCGCTGCGATTGCGGGTCTACAAGATAGAATTCGAGCTCGGTCGCGACCACAGGCGTCAGGCCCAAAGCCTTGTAGCGGTCGAGGATACGGGCCAGTGCCCGCCGGGGATCACCGAGATACGGTGCGCCGCCTTCGTCGGCGAGCCAGAGCGGGATGAGGGCGGTCGGATGCGCCGTCCAGTTCACCGGAAGGATGCCGCGGCCTGTCCATTGGCACAATCCGTCTGCGTCGCCGGTCGAGAACACCAGCGCGTTGCCTTCGATATCCTCGCCCCAGATGTCCAGCCCGATCAGCGAATAGGGCATGCGCAGCTTGCCCTCCAGTGCCTTGCGCGCCTGCTCGACGGGGATGCGCTTTCCCCGCATGATGCCGTTGAGGTCGCACACCGCGGCCCTCAGGCTCTGGATGTCGTTTCGGCTCTCAAGCCAGTTCAGAACGTCCGCAATTGCATCGCCCAATTTCCAACCTCTGGTTTCGAAGGTGCCCGAGCCCTGATCGGCCGCGCTGTCCCTGGTAAAAATGGCTTGTGAGTTTTCGGGATCCATATCTGGCCGCAGCCGGATGTTTCCCTATTTATTCAAGTCATTAGCTGGGATGTCGGGAGGCATTTCAAAACCAGTTGCGCGATCTGCGACCGAAACATAGAGGCAAGAGCGTGGAAAGCCAAGGCTCGGCATCGGGCTCGGCGCGCGCAGGGTGAAGCCGGGATGCCGGCATCACTCTCGGGCATGCGCGGCCGTCGTGGGGATATGAAACGTCCCTATCACAAATCTTGACCTTCCCCGCACTTGCACCTCTGGCCGCTCTCTGGCTTTTTGGGACACCCATCCGAGCGGACTGATTCGTCACGCCGCTCTGCGTCGATTGCCGTTTTGCGGTGTGATCGATCTGGCGGGGCGTGAAGCGCGAGCGACTGGCGAAGGAGAAGAGGCATGGCCGAGTTCAAGAAGCCCGAGATCTCCGAGATGAGACCCAAGATCACCGTTGTCGGCGTCGGCGGCGGCGGCGGCAACGCCATCAACAACATGATCGCCGAGCAGCTTCAGGGCACCGAATTCATTGCCGCCAACACAGACGCGCAGGCACTCACCATGTCCAAGGCGACGCGGCTGATCCAACTCGGCGCGCATGTAACCGAAGGGCTGGGCGCCGGATCGCTTCCCGAGATCGGCCGCGCCGCGGCCGAGGAATCGCTGGACGAGATTATGGACCATCTGGCCGGCACCCACATGTGCTTCGTCACCGCCGGAATGGGCGGCGGCACCGGAACCGGCGCCGCGCCGGTCATCGCCCAGGCGGCGCGCAAGGCAGGCATCCTGACGGTCGGCGTCGTCACCAAGCCGTTCACTTTCGAGGGCAGGCGCCGCATGCAGATGGCCGAAGAGGGCATCGAGCGGCTGCGCGAAAGCGCCGACACCGTGATCGTCATCCCCAACCAGAACCTGTTCCGGATCGCTGACGCCAAGACCACATTCGCCGATGCCTTCGTCATCGCCGACCGGGTGCTCTATGCCGGCGTCAGCTGCATCACCGATCTCATCGTCAAGGAAGGCCTGATCAACCTCGACTTCGCCGACGTCAAATCGGTGATGCGCGGCATGGGCCGCGCCATGATGGGAACCGGCGAGGCGTCAGGCGATAGCCGGGCGATGAAGGCGGCGGAAGCCGCCATCGCCAACCCGCTGCTGGACGAAATGTCGATGAAGGGCGCCAAGGGCGTGCTGGTCTCGATTTCCGGCGGCCGCGACATGACCCTGTTCGAGGTCGACGAGGCCGCCACGAGAATCCGTGAAGAGGTCTATGAAGACGCCGACATCATCGTCGGCGCCATCTTCGACAAGAGCATGGAAGGCCGGTTCAGGGTTTCGGTGGTGGCCACCGGCCTCGACCGCGGGCTCGGCGTGGAAGATGCCGATGCCGGCATGGCGCACGACCATTCCATGCCATTCGCGGCGCGGACGTTGCAATAGGCGCTGCTCGCCAGCGGTCTTGGCCGCTGCCGGGCACCTCGACGTCGCCGGCGCACCACCAAGTTCAGCCTGGAGCTGATCACCCGAAAGCGGCTTGCCGAATAGTGCGATCCGCTCACCGGCGAATGCTGGGCGCCGCCGCTTCACCTGGACGGCGGCGATGGTGATCGGGTTCCTGCGCTTTCGCTGCCGCTGTTACCCTGACCGGTGCCACGCCCGGTGTTCGCTCGTCCATTCTCATTGAAAATCAGCGTTTGCAGGCGCTTGGCGCTTGACTCCGATGCGTCCATGTGAAAAATTTTGCAGAACCTGAAAAAAATATCAGAGGGCGGAACGTGGTTGGATTTGGAAACGGCCTCTTGCGCGATGATGAAACCGGCATGGCGGCACGCGCCGCCTGGCTTCATTACGCCGGCGGCCTGACCCAATCCGAGGTTGCCAAGCGCCTCGGGCTGACCAGCCTCAAGGCCCACCGCCTGATCACCAAGGCCAATCAGGAAGGGCTGGTGAAGGTCTATATCGACGGCGAAGTCTCGGAATGCGTCGAGCTCGAGGACGAGCTGTCGCGCCGCTACGGCCTCGATTATTGCGAGGTGGTTCCCGATTTCGATTCCGAGGAGTTGCCGCTCAAGGCGCTCGGCATCGCCGGCGCGCAATTCCTCAAGCGTGAGATCGAACGCGGCGAGCAGGCGCTGATCGGCGTCGGCCATGGCCGCACGCTCGCCGCCTGCGTGGAATACCTGCCGCGCAGCTCGACAGACAAGATCCGCTTCGTTTCGCTGCTCGGCGGCTTGACGCGGAAGTTCTCGGCCAACCCGCATGACGTCATTCACCGCCTCGCCGAGCGCACCGGCGCCGAAGCCTATGTGATGCCGGTGCCAATGTTCGCCAACACGGTGGACGACCGCGCGGTGTTGCTGGGACAGAAGGGCATCAGCGAGGTTTTCGATCTCGCAAGATCCGCCGACCTTTTGTTTGCCGGCATCGGCACGGCCGAACGCGAAGCCTCGCTCGTCGCCACCGGCATGATCGAGAAGGGCGAGATGGAGGAGATCCGCCGCAATGGCGGCGTCGGCGAATTGCTCGGCCATTTCTTCGACGATGCCGGCAAAGCGGTGGCGACAACCCTTTCCAATCGGGCGCTGGCGCTGGCGCGCGAGGACATCGCCAGCCGCCGGATCGTCGCGGTCGCCGGCGGCAAGGTCAAGGTTCGAGCCGTCAAAGCGGTGCTGGAGGGCCGCTATCTCAAGGGCCTGATAACTGATGAGCGGACAGCGCGATCGCTCGTGGAGGAGACGCCAGTCGGGTAGCCGGCGTCGGTTCAGTTAAAACTACCCTGTGGAGGAGAAGACCAAATGCATGAGAAAGAGAAAGACCTCATTGACGCTTTCCTGCGCGGACAAGTCGACCGTCGTGGGCTGATCAAGGGCCTGGGTGCGATGGGCCTTGCCGCCGGCACGGCCGGTACGCTGCTCAATTTTGGGCAGACCCGGGCGCTGGCCGCCGACTTCGACTGGAAGGCGCACCAGGGCAAGACCATCAAGCTCCTGCTCAACAAGCATCCCTATGCGGATGCGATGATCGCCAACCTCGAAAACTTCAAGCAGTTGACCGGCATGAATGTCGTCTACGACGTGTTCCCGGAAGACGTCTATTTCGACAAGGTCACGGCCGCGTTGTCGGCGAGCTCGCCCGAATACGATGCCTTCATGACCGGCGCCTATATGACCTGGACCTACGGCCCAGCCGGCTGGATCACCGACCTCAATGAATGGATCAAGGATCCGGCCAAGACCAACCCCAACTATGCCTGGGATGACTTCCTGCCCGGCGTCAAGAACTCCTGCGCCTGGAACGGCAAGCCGGGCGGGGCCCTGGGGTCCGAAGACGCCAAGCAATGGTGCATTCCGTGGGGCTTCGAACAAAACAACATCACCTACAACAAGGGGATGTTCGACAAGGCAGGCGTCAAGGTTCCCGGCAATATGGACGAGATGGTGGCCGCGGCCGCCAAGCTCACCAAGGATGTCGGCGGCGTCTACGGCATTGGCGTGCGCGGGTCGCGCTCCTGGGCGACGATCCATCCGGGTTTCCTTTCGGCCTACGCCAATTTCGACCAGAAGGACCTGAACGTGTCGGCCGACGGCAAATTGTCGGCCGCCATGAACACCGCCCAGTCCAAGGCTTTCCACAAGCAATGGGTGCAGATGATCCAGGAAAGCGGTCCGAAGGACTGGTCGACCTACACCTGGTACCAGGTCGGCGCCGATCTCGGCGCCGGCGCCTCGGCGATGATCTTCGACGCCGACATCCTCGGCTACTTCATGAATGGCGGCGACAACAAGATGGCCGGCAAGCTTGCCTTTGCCGCCTTCAAGGCCAACCCGGAGGCCAAGGCGCCAACGCCGAACATCTGGATCTGGTCGCTGTCGATGTCCAACTTCTCCAAGGACAAGGACGCCACGTGGTACTTCATGCAGTGGGCCTCCGGACCCGAGCATGCTCTGTTCGGCGCCACCAAGATGGATTTCGTCAATCCGGTCCGCCAGTCGGTCTGGAAGGATGAGACGTTCCGCGAGAAGCTGAACAAGAGCTATCCCGGTTATGTCGAAATGTTCGACGCCTCGGCGCCGGGCGCCTCGATCAAGTTCACGGCGCAGCCGCTGTTCTTCGATCTCACCACCGAATGGGCGGCGACGCTGCAAAAGATGGTGGCCAAGGAAGTGCCGGTGGACGAGGGTCTCGACAAGCTGGCCGAAAGCATCAACGGCCAGCTCAAGGAAGCCGGCCTCGGCTAGATGTAACAGAGGACCGGCCAGCCTTGGCAGGCCGGTCCTCACCTGACCTTTTCAAGATTGCGACGCGGGGCCGTAAGGTGGCCGCCAATTCGCCCGACCGGCCGCCTTGCTCCCTTGGGCGGCCGGCAGGGCGGAGCGACAGGGACAACGGAGCAGCACGATGACTGCGGTGGTATCGCAAAGGCCCAAGCCCTCGGGCTTCAGGATCAGCAAGAGAGTGCTGCCCTACGTGCTCAGCCTGCCGGCTCTGCTGGTCTGCATCGGCATCCTGATTCCGTTCCTGACCTCGGTCGTCTATTCCTTCCAGCGCTATCGGCTGAGCCAGCCCTGGGCGCGGCAGTTCAACTGGGGCGACAACTACATCTCCTTCTTCACCGATCCGAAGTTCTGGAACACGCTCAAGATCTCGCTGCTCTATGCCGGCACCACGGTGGTGCTGGAACTGCTTCTTGGCCTGGCCATCGCGCTGCTTTTGCAGAAGCGATCGACCCTGAACAACTTCATCTCGATCATGCTGCTGATGCCGCTGATGACGGCGCCGGCACTGGCCGCGCTGATGTGGAAGCTGATGACCAATCCCGGCTTCGGCGTGCTGAGCTATCTTGCCAGCCTCATCGGCTTACAGGATTTCCGCTGGGCCTCGTCGCCGTCGACGGCTTTGTTCACCGTCGTTCTCGTCGATATCTGGGTCTACACGCCCTTCATCATGATCCTGCTGCTTGCCGGCCTGCGCAGCCTGCCGACGCAGCCCTTCGAGGCCGCGGCCCTCGATGGCGTGCCGAGGAGCTTCGTCTTCTTCCGCATCACGCTGCCGATGCTGACGCCGTATATCCTGACGGCGACTTTGTTCCGCCTGCTCGATTCCATCCAGCAGTTCGACATCATCTACGCCATGACGCAAGGAGGACCGGGCGACACGCTGACCGTCTTCCAGGTCGAGGCCTATCTCAACTTCTTCCAGTCGACCAATGTCGGCCGCTCGGCGGCGCTGATGATCATCCTGTGGGCGATCACCTATTTCCTCTCCAACATCTTCATCAAGAACTGGCTCAGGCTGCGCGAGCGCGCCCGTGGCCAGGCATAGGAGGAGGCAGCCATGGAACACACCTCCTTGCTTGAACGCACCCTGCGCGGCGCGGCACTCACGCTGGTCGTGATCTTCTTCATGTTCCCGATCGTCTGGATCCTGATGATGTCGTTCCAGACCAACGAGACCATCCTGCGCATTCCGCCGCAGCTGGTCTTCGAGCCGACGCTCGCCAACTACACCGCGCTGATCACCGGCAAGCTGACGACCGCCGCCGGCACGCTCGACATCGCCTTCATGCGCAACCTGTGGAATTCGGTGTTCCTGTCGGTGACCTCGGTCGCGGTCTCGCTGCTGCTCGGCGTCCCGGCGGCCTACGCCTTCGCGCGGCACAAGTTCCGCGGCTCGGAGGACATCGCCTTCACGCTGCTGTCGTTCAGGTTCGCGCCGGCCCTGCTGGTGCTGTTGCCGCTTACGCTCTATTTCCAGAAGCTCGGGCTGGCCAACACCTATATCGGGCTGATCTGGGTCTATCAGCTGATCTGCCTGCCGCTGATCCTGTGGATCGTGCGCGGCTATTTCGAGGATATTCCGGCCGACATCGAATATGCCTATCGCATCGGCGGCCATTCCTGGTTTGCCACCTTCCGCAAGATCGCGCTGCCGCTCGCCGGCCCCGGCATCGCCGCTGCCGGCCTGCTTGCCTTCATCTTCGCCTGGAACAATTTCGTCTTCGCGCTGGTGCTGGCCTCGGCCGACAAGCAGCCGGTGACGGTCGGCGCGCTCGCCTTCATCACCTCCTCGGGCATCCAGTACGGCCAGATCTCGGCGGCCATCGTCCTGTCGATCACGCCGACGCTGGCGCTCGCCCTCTATGCACAGCGCTATCTGGTCGAAGGCCTGTCGCTCGGCGCGGTGAAGGGGTAGTTCCATGGCCAGCCTCGAACTCAGAAACCTCGTCAAGCGCTACAAGAGCCAGACCGTGCTCGACAATCTTTCGCTGACCGTCGCCGACGGTGAGACGCTGGTCCTGTTCGGACCCTCCGGCGCCGGCAAGACGGTGCTGCTGCGCCTCGTCGCCGGCGTCATCGACCCCGACGAAGGCAAGATCCTCATCGGCGGCGAGGACATGACCGACGTCGACGCCGAATTTCGTGGCGTCGGCATGGCGTTCCAGAATTTCGCGCTGTTTCCGCATATGAGCGCGTTCGACAACATCGCGACGCCGCTGGAGGCCAAGCGGTCGTCGCAGGGAGCGATCAAGGCCGGCGTCGAGAGTGTCGCCAAGCTGTTGAAGATCGCCCATGTGCTTTCCCATAAGCCGCGCGCTCTTTCCAACGGCCAGAAGCAGCGCACCGCGCTCGCCCGTGCGCTGGTCGGCTCGCCGCCGCTGCTGCTGCTCGACGATCCCTTGCGCAATGTCGACGCCAAGCTGCGTTTTGAGATGCGGCTCGAACTGCCGCGCCTGCTTGCCGACCGCGGCGCCACCGTCGTTTACGTCACCCAGGATTATAAGGAAGCCATGGCGCTCGGCGACCGCATCGCGGTCATGTCGCAAGGCGTCATCAGCCAGCTCGGTACGCCCGAACAGATCTATCGCGAGCCGGCAAATGTCGAGATCGCCCGGCTGTTCGGCGACCCGACCATCAACCTGCTCGACGTCAAGCCGGCGCTTGGCGCCAAGGGAATCCATGTCGCCCTGTCGAATGTGCAGGTCCATCTCGCCGGGGCTCCCGAGACCGCGGTCGGCCGCGACTGCATCATCGGGCTCAGGCCGGAAGCACTGCATTTCGTCGGCGAAAATGAACCCGGCGCCATTCCGGTGACGGTCGAGGCCGAAACCCCGCTCAACGAAAAGATCGTCACGCTGGTGCGCACGTTGCGCGGCCGCGAGATCCTGGTTTCGCGGCCGGCCGGAACACCGGGCCGCAGCGAAGGCAAGGCCCACATTGCCGTCGACGGCAAGAGCGCCCTGTTGTTCGATCGCGCCGGCGGCGAGCGCATCGGCTCGAAGAATGTCGTCAGTTTGCGCAACGGAGAAGCCGCATGAGCGCGAGCGCACTCACCATTTCCGGCGTCGACAAATTCTATGGCCCGATCGACCGGGGCGTCCACGCCGTCAAGAAGCTGACGATGGAGATCGGCAAGGGCGAGATCGTGGCGCTGCTCGGTTCGTCCGGCTGCGGCAAGACCTCGACCTTGCGCATGATCGCCGGCTTCGAGGAGGTGTCGCGCGGCGCGATCTCGGTCGCCGGCCGCCAGGTGCACACGCTGCCGCCGGTCAGGCGTAACGTGGCGATGGCCTTCGAGGGCTATTCGCTCTACCCGCCGCTGACGGTGCGCGAGAACATGGCCTTCGCGCTCAAGGCGGCCCGGCTGCCCAGAAGCGAGGTTGAGGCCAGGGTCGCCAGCATCGCCAAGCTGCTCGAGATCGAGGATATATTGGAGCGTTACCCAAGCTCTATCTCCGGCGGCCAGCAGCAGCGCGCCAGCCTGGGCCGGGCGCTGATCCGCGACGCCGATTTGCACCTGCTCGACGAGCCGATGGGGCAGCTCGAACCGCAGCTTCGCGCCGTGCTGCGCGGCCGCATCAAGCATTTCATCAAGGAGCGCGGCTTGACCGCGATCCTGGTCACCCACGACCAGACCGAGGCCAATGCGCTTGCCGACCGCATCGCGGTGATGGAAGGCGGCGTGCTGCAGCAATTCGATACGCCGGACAGGATCAAGGAGCGTCCGGCGAACCTGTTCACCGGCACCTTCGTCGGCGAGCCGCCGATGAATGTCTTCGAGGCCTATGTTGGAACCGCCGCCGGCCGCATCAATCTCAAGCTGCCCGACGGATTGTCGCTCGACTACGACAAGGACGCCTTCAGCGCTCCCGTCCGCGACCAGCTGCTCAGCCGCGAGCGGGTCGTCATCGGCATCAGGCCTTACGCGGTGCGGCGCTCGAAGGAGGGTGTTCCCGCCAGGGTCTCGGCCAACCAGTGGCTTGGCGACCAGACCCATATCGCGGCCGATTTCGCCGGCGGCTCGCTGGTCCTGGTCGAGCACGACCGCACCCGGCTGGACCTTGGCGCGCCGATCAATGTCAGCATCGACCCGAAGAACCTGCATGTCTTCGACCAGGCGAGCGGCGAGGCCATTTCGCACGGCATGGAGCTCGCCTGATGCGTGATCTCTTGATCGGTATCGACGCCGGTACTTCCGTCATCAAGTCCATCGCCTTCGACACGAAAGGCCGGCAGATCGCCGCCGCGGCAACGCCGAACCATTACGAGACGCTGCCGGGCGGCGGCGCCGAACAGGATCTGGCTTGCACATGGGCGGATGCGGCGGCGACCTTGCGCCAGCTTGCCGACAAGGTGCCCGATCTCGCCAGCCGGACGATCGCCATCGCGGTGACCGGGCAGGGCGACGGCACCTGGTTGATCGACGGCAAGGGCGAGCCGGTGGCAAAGGGCTGGCTCTGGCTCGACGCGCGCGCCGCCGGCGTCGTCGAGGAGATCCGCGCGCGGCCCGAGGACCGGCTGCGTTTCGAAAAGACCGGCAGCGGGCTCGCCGCCTGCCAGCAGGGCTCGCAGTTCGTGTTCATGAAGCGCAACATGCCTGAAATGCTCGACAAGGCGGCGACGGCGTTTCATTGCAAGGATTGGCTCTATTTCAAGCTGACCGGCGAACGCGCCACCGATCCTTCCGAGGGAACCTTCACCTTCGGTGATTTCCGCACCCGCGACTATAGCGACGATGTGCTCGACGTGCTCGGCGTCGCGGACCTCCGGCATCTCCTGCCGCCGGTCACAGACGGCACCAGGCACAGCGCCGGTCTGTCGCAGGCGGCGGCCGCCGCCACCGGCATGCTTGCCGGCACGCCGATCGTGCTCGGCTATGTCGACGTCGTCTGCACCGCGCTTGGCGCCGGCCTGCTCGACCGCGAGCGCAAGCCCGGCTGCACCATCATCGGTTCCACTGGCATGCATATGCGGCTGGCCGAGACGCCGGACGACGTGCAACTGAACGAGGCGGCAACCGGCTACACCATGGCCATGCCGGCGCCCGGCGTGTTCGCGCAGATGCAGTCCAACATGGCGGCGACGCTAAACATCGACTGGGTGCTTGGGCTTGCCTCCGGCATCCTCGCCTCGCAAGGCATCACCCGCAGCAATGGCGAAATGATTGCGCTCGTCGATGCCTGGATCGCGGCCTCGCAGCCCGCCTCACTGCTCTACCAGCCCTATGTGTCGGAGGCCGGCGAGAGGGGGCCGTTCGTCGATGCCAATGCGAGAGCCGGCTTCGTCGGCATTTCCTCGCGCCACGGCTATGCCGACCTGGTGCGCGCTGTCTTCGAGGGATTGGCCTTCGCCGCGCGTGACTGCTACGCCGCCATGGGGCCATTGCCGCGCGAGATCCGGCTGACCGGCGGCGCCGCCCGAAGCCCGGCGCTGCGCAAGATCCTCGGAGCCGCCGTCGGCGCAGACATCCGCACCAGCCAGCGCGAGGAGGCCGGGGCGGCCGGCGCGGCGATGATAGCCGCGGTCTGCGTCGGCCTGTACAAGTCGATGGACGAATGCGTCGCGGAATGGGTGACGCCGCTGCTTGGCGAGGCGGAGCCGAGTGATCGGGACCTCGCCGCGATCTACGACAGGATGACCCCGTCCTACGTGTTGGCGCACCAGGCGCTGCGACCGGTCTGGCGCGCGATGGCTTCGGTGCAGGCAAATTGAGAAGTCGAGTATGCCCAGGAAAATAGCGATCATTGGTGACAACTTCATGCTTCCGGAGGTGTTTCGCGCCAAAATCGAGAAGGTCGCGAGCGGTGACCTCGATGTCAGGACATTGCAGACCGCCTGGCCCGACGAGCCGATGGAATTCGGCGATCCGGCGCTCGGCCTCGACAAGGTCAAGGAGTATTTCGGCCGTCCCGACGAGGTCGTCGAGTTCATCGGCGACGCCGAGATCCTCGTCACCCAGCTCGCGCCGCTGTCGGAAGGCATGATGCGGCGCCTGCCGGCGCTGAAGCTCGTCGCGGTTTCGCGCGGCGGCCCGATCAACATCGACATGGAAGCGGCGCGCGCGCATGGCATCACCGTCGTCAACGTGCCCGGCCGCAACGCGACCGCCGTGGCCGAATTCACCATCGGCGCCATATTGGCCGAAACGCGGCTGATCCGGGTCGGCCACGAAGCGCTGCGCAGGGGCGAATGGCGCGGCGATCTCTACCGCGCCGACCGCACCGGCCGCGAGCTTAGCGAGATGACGGTCGGCGTCGTCGGTTACGGCAATATCGGAACAAAGGTAGTCAGGCTGCTGCGCGCTTTCGGCTGCCACGTTCTGGTCAGCGACCCCTATGTGCAGTTGAGCGCAGAGGACCGCAACGCCGGCGTCGAACTGGTCGCGCTTGACGATCTCCTATCCCGCTCCGACGTGGTCACGCTGCATTCGCGGGTGACGCCGGAGACGCGCGGCCTGATCGGCAAGGACACCATCGCGCGGATGAAACCCGGGGTGATCTTCGTCAACACGGCGCGCGGGCCGCTGGTCGACTATGACGCACTCTATGAGGCGCTTGTTTCAGGCCAGATCGCCAGCGCCATGCTGGAGACGTTCGCGGTCGAGCCTGTGCCGTCGGACTGGCCCTTGCTGCAGCTTCCCAACGTGACGCTGACGCCGCATATCGCCGGCGCCTCGGTGCGCACCGTGACCTATGCGGCCGAGCAGGCCGCCGAGGAAGTGCGCCGCTATATCGCCGGGCTGCCTCCGGTCAATCCGTGCTGAGGCGGCAGCCATGGTGTGTAAATCCGGCAGCGAGATCGTGACGAGATGAGTGGCGGACCCGAAATCGTCGACCTTTTCGTCATCGGCGGCGGCGTCAACGGCGCCGGCATAGCCCGCGATGCAGCAGGCCGCGGCCTCTCCGTCATCCTGTGCGAAAAGGACGATCTGGCGGAAGGCACCAGTTCGCGATCGGGCAAGCTCGTCCATGGCGGCCTGCGCTACCTCGAATATTACGAGTTCCGCCTGGTGCGCGAGGCGCTGATCGAGCGCGAGGTACTCCTGGAATCGGCACCGCACATCATCTGGCCGATGCGCTTCGTGCTGCCGCACAGTCCTGACGACCGGCCGGCCTGGCTGGTGCGGCTCGGCCTGTTCCTCTACGACCATCTCGGCGGCCGCAAGCGGCTGCCGGCCACCCGCACGCTCGACCTGCGCACCGCGCCCGAGGGCGCGCCGATCAAGGACGAGTTCAAGCGCGGTTTCGAATATTCCGATTGCTGGGTCGACGACGCCCGTCTCGTGCTGATCAATGCGCTGGATGCGCGCGAGCGCGGAGCGAAGATCTTCACCCGAACCGCCTGCACCGCCGCCCGCCGGGAAGGCGGCCTCTGGTCGGTGGAGATGCGCGACGGCAAGACCGGCGTGAAAACCACCGTGCGGGCGCGGGCGCTGGTCAATGCCGCCGGCCCTTGGGTCAACGACATCATCAACCGCGTTGCTGGCCAGAACTCGACGCGCAATGTCCGCCTGGTCAAGGGCAGCCATATCGTCGTGCCCAAATTCTGGGAGGGCCGCCAAGCTTACCTCATCCAGAACAGCGACAAGCGGGTGATCTTCATCAATCCTTATCAGGGCGATCTCGCCTTGATCGGCACCACCGACATTCCCTATGACGGCCGACCCGAGGACGTGGCGGCGGATGAGAGCGAGATCGAATACCTGATCAGGGTGGTCAACCGCTATTTCAAGCGCGGCCTCGCGCGCGGCGATGTCGTCTATTCGTTCTCCGGCGTCAGGCCGCTCTATGACGACAATGCCGACAACCCGAGTGCCGTGACCCGCGACTATATTTTCGAACTCGACGCGCCGGATGCTGAGGCGCCGCTGCTGTCCGTCTTCGGCGGCAAGATCACCACCTTCCGGAAGCTCGCCGAGCATGCGCTGGACAGGATCGCTCCGTTCTTCCCCCTGATGGGCAAGCCTTGGACGGCGAAGGCGCATCTGCCTGGCGGCGACATCGCCAATGCCGATTTCGAACAGTTTCTAGGAGATCTCGGGCGGGAGTATGCATGGATGCCGGCATCGCTGCTCAAGCATTACGGTCGGCTCTACGGCACCAGGACACGTCTTGTGGTCGGCGCGGCCCGTTCGCTCGCGGAACTCGGGCGATGTTTCGGCAAGGATTTCTTCGAGCGCGAGGCCAGTTACCTGTTCGAGCTGGAATGGGCTGAGACACCGGCCGACATTCTCGAACGGCGCACCAAGCACGGCCTGCATCTTTCCGCCGAGGAGAGATCGGCCTTCGAACACTGGTGCGCGAGCCGGCTGGCGAGGGCAGGGTGATGGCAATCATCGCCAATGTAGCGCGACAGGGCTGAGAGGATCGCGATCGTGGCATTCACGCTCTCCCTCAACACCAATCCGCTGGTCAATCGCTTTGCCGAGCCTGACGACCTGGTCGATACCATCGCCTACGACATCGGCATCAGGGATATTCAGCTCACGCATGAATTCGTCAATCCGGGCTGGCCGGCGGCGACGATCGTGAAATTCGTCCGCCTGTTTCGTGGCGCACTCTCCCGCACGGGCGTGCGCGTGACCTCGGGCATGACCGGTCCTTACGGCCGGCTCAACCATTTCGGCCATCCAGACGCGGATGTGCGCCGCTACTATGTCGACTGGTTCAAGACCTTTGCCGACATCTCGGCCGAGCTTGGCGCCGGCGGCATGGGTACCCAATTCGCGATCTTCACCCATCGCGATTATGATGATCCCGCGCGCCGCGCGCGCCTGTTCGACATTGCACTGGAATGCTGGCGCGAGGTCGCCGAACACGCCCGCGCGGCCGGGCTTAACTACCTGTTCTGGGAGCCGATGTCGGTCGGCCGCGAGTTCGGCCACACGATCGAGAATTGCCGGCTGCTGCAGGATGCGATCGACGCGGCCGGGATGGCCATTCCGCTGGAGATGATGGTCGACATCGACCATGGCGACGTCACCTCCAGCAACCCGGCCGATATCGATCCCTATGCCTGGGCCGAGACTTTCCCCAGGAAGTCGCCGATCATCCACATCAAGCAATCGTCGATGAACAAGGGTGGCCATTGGCCGTTCACCGCGGCTCACAACAGGGACGGCCGCATCACGCCTGAAAAGCTGCTGGAGACGGTGCGGCGCGGCGGCGGCACCGACAACGAGATCTGCCTCGAACTGTCGTTTCGCGAGCGCGAACCGGTCGACCACCAGGTGGTCGCCATGATCCGCGAATCGGTCGACTACTGGGCGCCCTTTATCGACACGGGCAGGCCTGACCTGCTGCCGAAAAACGGGTAGAGGTCGGAGTGGGGAGCCGATGCCACTCGCGCTGTTGACGTCCAACCGGTTGGCCCGCCAGCGAAGCAACCAGATGACATATTAGATAATGCGAGTATTGCGGCAGCCTGCGCTGCTGATTGCTATAAAAGTACAATGCGAAAGATACTTTTGTTTAACTTCGCCATGCATACTGCGAATTGGTCCGATTTGTTTGTCCGGCTTCCCTCGCGAACTAGAGAATCCGCATGTCGGTTACACGTCGTACGCTGCTCACGGCCGGAAGCGTCGGCTTGCTGGTCGCGCAAGCTCGGGCGGCCAATACTCCAGGACAGCAGGCGGAGATCGCTCCCGTCGTCGGCGACAATGCGCTTCGCATTGCAATGCCGGCCTTTGCCTCCGATCCATTCTTCCCGGCCGATGGATCGGGGAACAGCGGCATAGACATGGAACTGGCCCGCGGCATAGCAGCGGAGCTCGGCGTCGAGCCGGTGTTCGACCGATCCGCCGCAACGTTCGACGGCATGGTGAAACAGCTGACTTCCGGCCAGGCGGACATAGCCATCGGCAAGCTCAGCCGAACCCTTCGCCGTGGCCGCTCAATCCTCTATTCCCGGCCCTATGCCATGCTGCACCAAGGCCTCATCGCCAATCGCCTCAACCTGGCGCGCATCGCGCAAGGCAAACCACCCGAGCAGATCATCCGCGATTTCTCGGGCGATCTCGGCGTGATCGAGGGCTCTTCATTCGCAACCTATGCGGCGACGACCTTCCCGCATGCACAAGTTCATCGTTTTACAGGCTGGGACATGGTTGTCGATGCGATCCGCGATGGGACGATCGACATGGCGTATCGCGACGATTTCGAGATCAAGAAGCTGATGGTCGACGATCCGTCGATGACGGTCGCCGCGCGCTCGATCACGCTGACCGACAAGGTAGACACGATCGCAATCGGTGTGCGACCGGACAATCCGCATCTCGCGGCGTTTATCGACCTTTACCTCGATCTCGCGCGCGGTCAGCAGGTTCTCAACACTGACGAGATCATCGCGCGCTACCGGTTGGGGAGCAAAGCCTGACGATGGCCGTCACGGAAGCAGCCGGACCCTTGGCTTTCGATTGGCGCCTGGCGGCGAGGCGCATATTGCGCTCGCCCGCGACGACGATTGCGATGATCGGGGCGGGAATCCTTTGCGGCCTCTATTATCCAGCATTTGCCCATGCGATCAGCCCTGTGGCGCAGCTCTACCTGAATTTCCTCAAGATGGTCGTCCTGCCCTACCTGGTCTCGTCGGTCATCTTCTCGATCATGTCGATGGTTCAGGATCCGAACTCGGTCCGTTACCTGGGCCGCGTGGGTATGGCGGTGCTGGTCGTGTCGTTCCTGAGCGTATTGGTGAGTGGCACCTACTCGCTTGTCCTTCAGCCGGGCCAGATCGAGAATCCTCAATCGCGCATCGAGCTTGGCGAGTTCATCAATTCGCAGGGCAGTGTATCCACCGATCTCGCATTCCCCTACCAACCACCACCCAATGAGGGATCCGACACCGGGCGTTCGATACTGCTCGATCTTGTACCGAACAACGTCTTCAGCGCGCTGGCCTCCGGTCAAACCATCCAGGTCCTGCTGTTCTGCCTGCTTTTCGGGCTCGCGATGGGCAAGATTCCCCAGCCTTCGTCCATGAGCCTGTCTCAGGCGCTGAACGCGGTTTACCGGGCCTGCACGGTCCTTACCAACTGGTTCATCTGGGGATTGCCGTTTGCAACCTTCATCCTGATCGCGGATCAGACCGCGTCGACCGGAACCAAGCCGCTCACGCTGATGGGCGGTTATCTGCTGGTGATGGGTCTTTCCTGCCTCACATTCATCGCCGGCGCATTTGCCGTTATCGCCATCCGCTCTCGGCGAAGCTACTGGGCCACGATCAAGACCTGTCAGCCCCTTCTCATGGTCGCCATCACCACGCGCTCTACCGTCGCCTCGCTTCCGTGGGTCATAAACCTGCTGAGCGAGCGTCTGCGGTTCAGCCTCGTGGTCGTCGAACTGCTCGTGCCGCTGCAGGCGGCATTGCTGCGGACAGGCCCGGCGCTGCTTTACACGTCTGGTGTTCTTTTCATCGCCCAGCTCTACGGCCGTCCGCTGGCAATTCCCGACCTCCTGCTCGTCGGCATCACCTCGGCGCTTCTCGCGCTCACGACCGGCGGCATGGGCAGCCTGCTCATCCTGTCCCAGATGTCGATCGTCTGTGGCTACCTGAAGATTCCCTTCGAGGCGGCTTTCGCCCTGTTCGTCGCCGTCGACGCGGCCGTCGACACGTTCATGACGCTGTCCAGCGTCTGCACCGTGGCGGCGAGCACCGCAATGATCGCGCCCAGCCACAGGGAGACAATGCAGCCTGTCGAAGCGGCGTCGGAACAGCTCGAAGCCGAGCCCGCTCGATGATCGACCATGGCATCAGCCTCCAGCTCGGCGTCATTGGCGGCCTCGGGCCGTTGGCATCGGCTGACTTCTACTTCAAGCTGACCCGAATGACCCAGGCGTTCCGGGACAATGAGCATGTGCCCGCCGTCATCCTCAGCGTGCCACAGCTGCCTGACAGGACCGAGGCGATCCTTGCCGGCCATGACGGTCCGCTGGCGTCTTTGAAAGCCGCGGTCTCGACGCTCAATGCGCTCGGCGTTGCCTGTATCGCGATGCCGTGCAACACCGCCCATCATTGGTATGAGCAGCTGGCGGCGAGCTCGCAGGCGCGGATCATCCATATCGCCGACGCGGTCGTGGCTGAAACCCATCGTAGCCTGAGCCGAGGCAAGGTTACGATCCTCGCCACGCAGGGCACGCTGGTCTCCGGCTTCTATCGGGACAGGATGTCGGCGGCGGGATTTGAGCTCTGCTTTCCCGCCGTCACGGAATTCCAGGGCCGCGTCGATAGCGCGATCGGCCTGGTCAAGGGTGGTTCGATCGCGGAGGCGGCGAGCGAAACCGAGCGCGCGCTTGAAATCGCGCGATCGGCCGGCGCCGATACGGCCGTTCTCGGCTGCACCGAACTGTCGGTGGTGGCCGCCAGCCTCAACCCTACGAACGGATTGGTCGTCATCGACAGCAATGCAGCCTTGGCGCGAGCCTGTTTGACACGGTTGGGCTTCGCCGCGCAGGACGTTCCGCGACCTCGGCCGGTGTTCTCATCCCGTAAAGAGCTGGAGCGGTTCGGCGGTTCTATCCAACACTGAACCGCTCCGGGAACTGGTCGTTTAGCCGAATTTCGGATCGAGGCTGCCCGCTTTGTAACGCTTGGCCATTTCCGAGACCGGCAGCGGCTTGATCTTCGGCGCGTTGCCGGCGGTGCCGAACTGCTCGAAACGCTCCTTGCACAGCTTCCTCATCGCCGCCATCGCCGGCGTCAGATATTTGCGCGGGTCGAATTCCGAGGGATTTTCCGTCAGCACCTTGCGGATCGCGCCGGTCAGCGCCATGCGGTTGTCGGTGTCGATGTTGATCTTGCGCACGCCATGCTTGATGCCGCGCTGGATCTCTTCCACCGGCACGCCCCAGGTCGGCTTCATCTGCCCGCCATATTTGTTGATGATCTCCTGCAGATCCTCTGGCACCGAGGACGAACCATGCATGACCAGGTGCATGTTCGGCAGGCGGCGGTGGATTTCCTCGATGACGTTCATCGCCAGCACCGCGCCATCCGGCTTGCGCGAGAATTTATAGGCGCCGTGGCTGGTGCCCATTGCAACCGCCAGCGCGTCGACATGGGTGTCGCGCACGAACTGCTCGGCCTGCACCGGATCGGTGAGCAATTGGTCGTGGCTGATCGCGCCTTCGACGCCGTGGCCGTCCTCCTGCTCGCCGCCGCCGCTCTCCAGCGAGCCCAGCACGCCGATCTCGCCCTCGACCGAAACGCCGCCCCAATGCGCCATGTCGACGACGCGCTTGGTGATGCCCGAATTATAGGCGTAGTCGGCCGGCGACTTGCCGTCCTCCTTGAGTGATCCATCCATCATTACCGAGGTGAAACCATGCTGGATCGCGGTGACGCAGGTAGCCTCGTTGTTGCCGTGGTCGAGGTGCATGCAGACCGGGATGTCGGGATGGATCTCGACCAGCGCATCGATCAGCTTGGCCAGCACCACGTCATTGGCATAGGCACGCGCACCGCGGCTTGCCTGCAGGATGACCGGCGACTTGGTCTCCTCCGCAGCCTCCATGATGGCGAGGCCCTGTTCCATGTTGTTCATGTTGAAGGCCGGCACGCCATAGCCGTATTCGGCGGCGTGATCGAGCAATTGTCTCAGTGTGATGCGAGCCAACGAATAGTCTCCCGTATCTGGTTTCGAACCTGTGCTTGCTGGCTGTCCGCGCATCGTCCAGCCCACCGATGCTTCTGGCCGGATTTCCGCGCAACCGCAACCGTCAGACACCGTCCCGGCAGCAATTCTTGTTACAGGGCCGTGATGAAAGCCACGGGAATATCCCAGGAAAACATCTCATTATCACAGAAACCATGATAGTTTCAGGAAGAAATATGTTATCTTATCGAGGAGCCAGCGTCGGTTGGCGGACATCGGCAGCAATGAAGAGCGACAACAGGCGTCAAGGCATCATGGACTTTCTGATGGACGTCGGCGCGGTGAGCGTCGACGATCTTGCCTCACGCTTTGGCGTCTCCAGGATGACGGTGCATCGTGACCTCGACGACCTTGAGGAGAGCGGTTTCCTGCGCAAGGTGCGTGGCGGCGCTTCGATCCAGCCGAGCGGTCTCTTCGAAAGCGATTTTCGCTACCGGCAAAAGCAGGCGACAGGGGAAAAGCAGCGCCTTGCGGCGGCCGCCGTGGCGATGATCGAACCCGGCCAGACTGTCATCATCGACGACGGCTCGACGGCTGGCGGCATCGCACGGCATCTCGCCGATTTCAGGCCGCTGACGGTGATCTCCAACAATCTGGCCGTCATCCAGGACCTGGCCGGCGCCGGGGGCATCGACCTGATTGCGCTCGGCGGCCAGTATAGCAAGAAGTTCCACGGCTTCTTCGGACTGCTTGCCGAGGCTTCGCTGAGATCGCTGCGCGCGGACGTCGCCTTCCTGTCGTCATCGGCTATCCACGGCGCCTCCGCTTTCCACCAGGACCAGGAGGTGGTGCAGATCAAGCGGCTGATGATGGAAGCAGCGACCCGCAAATACCTTCTGGTCGATCACGGCAAGTTCGGCCGCACGGCGCTGCATTTCCTGACCGAACTCGAGGCGTTCGATGCCGTCTTCACCGGTCGCGCGCCCGAGCCCGGAATGCGCGCCGCACTGGATGCCGCCGGCGTTTCGCTGACGGTGGTCGCCAACAAGGATTGAGGATCAAGGAGCGCAGGCGTGGTTTATTGGGTCGGTACAAGCTGGAAGATGAACAAGACGCTCGCCGAGGCGCTGGATTTCGCCGGGGCATTGGCCGGCTTCGTGCCAGGCTTCGACGAGCGCATCCAGCCTTTCGTCATCCCCCCGTTCACGGCGGTGCGCGAGGTCAAGCAGGCGCTGTCGTCGACGCGGGTCAAGGTCGGTGCCCAGAACATGCACTGGGCCGATGCCGGGGCCTGGACCGGCGAGATCTCGCCGCTGATGCTGAGCGACTGCGGTCTCGACATGGTCGAACTCGGCCACAGCGAACGGCGCGAGCATTTCGGCGAGGCCGATCGCACCGTCGGCCTGAAGACGGCGGCCGCCGTCAAGCACGGACTGATACCGCTGATCTGCGTCGGCGAGACGCTGGCGGAGCGCGAAAACGGCAAGGCGGATGCGGTGTTGACCGGCCAGGTCGAGGGTGCGCTGCTGTTCCTCGAAGGCGAGGCGAAGGCGGCAAAAATCCTGTTTGCCTATGAGCCGGTCTGGGCGATCGGCGACAAGGGTATTCCGGCCAGCTCCGCCTATGCCGAAAAACAGCAGGCGCTGATCAAGAAAGTGGCCGGCGGCCTGCTGCCGTCCATCCCGCCGGTGCTCTATGGCGGCAGCGTCAATCCCGGCAACGCGGCCGAGCTGATCGGCCAGCCCAGCATCGATGGCCTCTTTATCGGCCGCTCGGCCTGGCAGGCGGAGGGCTACATCGACATCCTCAGGCGCGCCTCGGCGGCGATCTGAACGAACGAAATCTCATTCAAGAAAGGACACGACCATGAAAATAGCCATTGGAGCCGACAGCGCCGGCAAGCCGTTGCTTGATGTCATCGCCGCGCATCTCGCGACAAAATCCGGCCTCACCGTCAGCGACCTCAGCCAGGCCGGCTTTTATGCCGACCTGTCACAAAAGCTCGCCCAGACGATCATCGACGGCGAGAACGACCGCGGCATCCTGTTCTGCGGCACCGGCATCGGCGTCTCGATCTCGGCCAACAAGGTGCCTGGCATCCGGGCGGCACTCACCCACGACACCTATTCCGCGGAGCGCGCCGCCAAATCCAACAACGCGCAGATCATCACCATGGGCGCCCGCGTCATCGGCCCGGAACTCGCCAAGGCGATCGTCGATACCTGGTTGGCCTCGGAGTTCGACGAGAAGGGACCGTCGGCCGGCAATGTCCAGGCGATCAACAAGCTCGATGAAGCGAAGCAGGCCTAAGCCAGGTTGTCGCGCAAAGCCTCGATGACGGTCACGGCCGAGGCGGCGCCGGGGTCGATATGGCCGAGCGAGCGTTCGCCGAGCCGCGAGGAGCGGCCCTTGACGGCGATCATGTCCTTGGTCGCCTCGGCCCCCAGGCGCGCCGCGTCCACTGCCGCGTCGAGGCTTTCGGCAAGACCTTTTCCCGCCGCATTGCTGGCGCCGGCCGCTTCCGCCGCCGGCAACCAGGCGTCGATCATCGTCTTCTCGCCGATCTCGGCCTTGCCGCGATCGCGGATGCCTTGCGCCATCGCCTGGAACAGCGCGACGACATCCGCATCAGCTAGCGTGGTCTTGCCCTTGACGGCAGCGGCGGCGCGCATGAAGGCGGTGGCATAGAGCGGGCCAGACGACGCACCGACCGCGTTGAGGAACGATTTAGCCGCCATGTTGAGAAGCGCGGTCGGCTCGGTCGCCGTCAGGTCGAGTGGCGCCAGCGCGTCGCGCACTGCGTTGAAGCCGAGCGCCATGGCGATGCCGTGATCGGCGTCGCCGATGACGCCGTCGAGCTGGCAGAGCCGGTCCTTGTCGGCTTCGATCGCCACCGCGATCGCATCGAACATTCTCTTCAGGTCAGCGCTATCGATGCTCACGGGTCACTCCTCAGCCGGCGCGGAACATGGCGCAGTCGCACGGATGGTCGAGCATGGTCTGCAACTCGCCATCGAGATGGAACAGCGTCACCGAGGCGCCGGCCATTTCGAGCGACGTGCAGTAATTGCCGACCCAGGTCGCATGGATGGAAACGCCGATGTCGTCGAGACGCTGCTTGACGCGACGGTTCATGATGTAGAGCTCCATCAACGGTGTCGAGCCCAGCGAATTGACCAGCACCGCAACCTTGTCGCCACGCGAAGGCGCCATCTCGGCAAGGATATTGTCCAGCATCTCGTCGCTGATCTCGTCGGCGGTCCCGAGCTTGCCGCGCGCGATGCCCGGCTCGCCATGGATGCCCATGCCGATCTCCATCTCGTCGGCGCCGATCTCGAAATTCGGCCGCCGGGTCTGCGGCAGCGAGCAGGGCGACAGCGCCACGCCCATGGTGAAGGTATGGTCGTTGGCCTTGCGCGCCATGCGCTCGCATTCGTCGAAGGAGAGCATGCGATCACAGGCCGCGCCGGCCGCTTTGAAGACGAAGAAATTGCCGGCGACGCCGCGGCGCTTCTGCCGCTGGTCGCGCGGTGCCGAGGCGACATCGTCGGTGGTCAGCACCGTGCGCACCTCGATATCGTCCATGGCGGCCATTTCGGCCGCCATGTCGAAATTCATCACGTCCCCGGCATAATTGCCGTACGTGAACAGGACGCCGGCGCCGCCGTTCGCCGCCTTGGCGCATTCAAGGATGGGATCGGGTGGCGGCGAGGCAAAGACATTGCCGATCGCCGCCGCGTCCGCCAGGCCCTTGCCGACAAAACCGAGAAAGGTCGGCTCATGGCCCGAGCCGCCGCCGACGACGAGCCCGACCTTGCCGGGACGCGGTCCGTTGCGGGCGATGATCGAGCGCGGGTTGCCGTCCACGCTCCTGAGATGGCTGGGATGCGCGGCCAGAATCCCCTCTAGCATCTCGTCGACGGCACGGTTGCCGTCATTGATGATCTTCTTGGTCTGCACCGGCATCCTCCCGAACTCGGCATTTTCCCGAGATACTACAGGCTGTTACCGAGATTTCTACCCCGCTCTCGGCTGTTTCAGGCGGCGATGTGCTTTCGCGCCGCCAGGATCTGGAGGCATGCGCCGGCCGCTTCCTTGCCCTTCACCTGGAAGTGCTCGAGGAAGAAGCGGTGGTGCTCGGCGCGGTCGTGGTAATTGTGCGGCGTCAGTACCGCCGAAAGCACCGGCACGCCGGTCGTCAACTGCACATTCATCATGCCGTCGATGACGGCGCCGGCGACGAACTCATGCCGGTAGATGCCGCCATTGACGACGAAGGCAGCGCCGAGGATCGCGGCGTAGCGACCAGTCTCGGCCAATGTCTTGGCGTGCAGCGGAATCTCGTAGGCACCGGGCACGTCGAAGATTTCGACGGCAAAGCGGCCGTCGCCCACTGCTGCAAGCTCTGCCTCGAAGGCAGCGACACACTGGTCGACGATATCCGCGTGCCAGCGTGCCCTGACAACGGCAACGCGGGTCGTTTCATAGTCTCTGCGGGATTGCTGATTCATGGGTCCATCCTTCCGTTTCGAACCAGAATCAGGACGCACGATACGAAAACCGGCCGCCGGGGCGGTCCGTCTTCCGTTTCGTTCTCTTCCATCCGGACTGTAACCGTCGGCTCCGGAATTACACCGGATCTGCTGACCCTTCCGGTTTTGCCGGAAAGCGCTCGCGGGCTTGGGTCCCGCGCATGACCCCGAAAACCGGACCGGTTTTCGGAAAGAAACCATGCGCAATCAGGAGTCCTTACCGCCGGTGGGGACTTTCACCCCGCCCTGAGAACATTAACGGCTTTGTATGGAAGGGCAGGGGCGCGGCTGTCAACCAGGCGAAGGCTGGTGGCCCATCACGTCCTGTGTGGCTGGCGCGTGCGCCATGCCGCTGCCGAAGCCGCGACCAGCATCAGCAACGCCGCCACCATTGCCGATGCGGCAAAACCGAAATCCGAATATAGCGGCCCGAAACCGGTGGTGCCGATAAAGACCGCCAGATATGTCACCGCGCTGTTCAGGCCCATGATCGTGCCGCGCCGTGACGGATCGAGCGCCGACAGGCGCATCACCAGCACGTTCAATCCGAAATGATTGGCGAGACCCCAGGCCGCCACCATGGCGAGCGTCAGGCCATAGCTGTTGCTTGTTGCGGCGATCGCGACATAGACGATGGCGACGAGCAGGTAAGCGAAGGGCATGACGCGGCGGGCCCCCAGGCGATCGATGATGCCGTCGAAGAGCGCCGCCGTGCCGAAGCCGGCGCCATAGGCAAGCGCGGCCAGGCCGTTGGCGCTGACCGGCTGGCCCAGCCCGCTGTGCAGATGGTCGCCAAGATAGCCATAGACACCGTAGAAGGCGGTCATGAAAGCGCCGCAGGCGATCAGAAGCGGCACGATGCCGGGAATGCCGAGCGCCTCGAGCGGCGCTGGAGCCGGGCCGGCCTTTCTGACATCCGGGAGTGACGACGCGGTAAGGCTGCCAAGCGCCAGCGCCGCCAGCAGCGCCACGGCGGCGAAGACGGCCCGCCAGTGCACGAGATCGGCAAGCACCGCCGACAGCGAAACGCCGGCCACCATGCTCAGCGTCCATCCGGTCAGCACAACGCCGATCGTTCCGCTTTCCCGTCCAGGTGGGGCAATCGCCGCGGAACTGGCATAGATTGCCGGCATGGCGACGCCGGCGGCGATGCCGGTGAGAAGCTGCGCAGCGACCAGCGCCGTCACCGTCGGCGCCACCGCGCTTGCGACAAGCGCCAACGTCAGCAGCAGCAAGGCCGCCTGAAGCATCCGGCGCGCGCCGACCCGGTCGATGTAGCGTGCCAGGAACAGGGCGCTCGCCGAGGTGCCGAGGCCGAACGCGGCGGCCGCCATCATGACGACAGGCACGCTGGTCGCGAACGACACGGCCACGGCGGGAGCAATCGGACCCAGCACCAGGGAGTTCGAGCCGATGACGGCGATGCATCCGGTCAAGAGATAGGCCAGCGCCGGAATGGGCGGCCGGGCATTCGCACCCAAGGTTACTGCTTGATCGCTGTTCGACATATATTCATAATGGCCGTATTTTATTCGGCTGCAATCGGGAATTTCCACTATGGACGAAGAAACAAATGGCATTCCGCAGAACAGGCCGGCGCCCCGCGATCTCGACGCGATCGACAGAAAGATATTAGGCGTTCTCGTCGACGACGCCACGGTCAGCTATGCTGAGCTTGGCGATCGTGTCGGCCTCTCGCCGCCCGCCGCGCATGAGCGCGTCAAGCGCCTTCGGCGCAGCGGCGCCATTCGCGGCACGGCTGCCATCATCGACCCCAAGGCGGTCAAGAAGCCGCTGCTGGCATTCGTGCATATCGACACCAAGGGCTGGGGCAAGACGCCGGAGCTGATGGCGGTTTCGCAATATCCGGAGGTCGAGGAGATCCACACGGTTGCCGGCGACACCTGCATGCTGCTGAAGGTCCGCACGGAGGACACACGGGCGCTCGAAGGCCTGCTGTCGCGCCTCTACGAGACACCCGGCGTCACCTCGACGCGCAGCTACGTGGTGCTGTCGACCTATCTCGAGCGGCCGGTGCAGCCCGGCGTCACGACGCAGTGGCCGGCGCCCAAGCACATGGCCGAGCCTCTGTACTAAGGCCTGATGCCATAAGCGCGAAGCGGTTTTCGGACGACATCATGCTCTATCTCTTTGATTTGGAGCTGGACTCGCCGCCTCCGCCGAAAACGCCGCAAAACAAGGAATGATATGCTAATCTCCCGAGCCTCTAGGCAGAGGGCGGGTGGTGGCAATGCTGGAAACGGACAAGGTATTCGCTGGCTCCATACCGGAAAACTACGACCGCTATATGGTGCCGTTGATTTTCGAGCCCTTCGCTGCGGATATTGCAGGACGAGCAGCGTCACTGTCGCCCGCCGCCGTTTTGGAGACGGCCGCCGGCACCGGGGTCGTTACCCGTGCATTGGCGCCGAAACTGTCTCCCGGCGCAAGCTATACGGTAACCGACCTCAACCAGCCGATGCTCGACTATGCCGCTTCGCGACAACCTCCCGACGGTCGCATCACATGGCGTCAAGCGGACGCCTTGGCGCTGCCGTTTGAAGATGCGACCTTCGACCTCGTTTGCTGTCAGTTCGGTGCGATGTTCTTTCCCGACCGGCCATCGGCCTACCGCGAAGCCAGGCGTGTCCTGAGGCCGGGCGGACATTTCCTGTTCAGCGTATGGGATCGCATCGAGGAGAACGTCTTTGCCGATGATGTGACGAATGCTCTCGCAAGGATCTTCCCCGACGATCCGCCGCGCTTTCTGGCACGCACACCCCATGGCTACCACGACAAGGCAGTGATCCGTCACGAGCTGGAGGATGCTGGGTTCTCCGGTGTAATGATCGAGACGAGAGCCGAACAAAGCCGTGCATCCTCGCCGCGCCTTCCCGCCGTCGCTTATTGCCAGGGAACTGTGCTTCGCACCGAAATCGAGGCCCGGGAGGCCGGGAAACTGCAAGCCGCGACCGACTACGCCGCATCCGCGATTGCAGACAGACATGGCAGCGGCGCGGTGGCCGCCAAAATTCAGGCTCACGTCATCATGGCAACGGCTTAGAGCAATTCCAGGAAAAGTGTGTACGGTTTTCCGGGAAAAGCGCGTAGCGCTTTCCCTATGGAATTGCGCAAAAACAAACATCTAGCTTCCCAGCCGGATCGTCTCGAAATAGGCGTCGGTGCCGACCTGGCCGCCCTTGAGCGCGATTTCGAGTCCATCGATCGCACCGCCGCCATGGGCGACACAGAGCGGTGATCCCGGCGATTGCGGCAACGGCATGCGCACGGTCAGCGCGTCGATGGCCAATTGTCCGAGCGCGTGACTGGAGGTGTCGCCCCCAGCGATCACCGCGCGCTTGAGTTTCTGTTCCACGATTAACCGGCGCAGGATTGTTCCCAGCGCTCGCCCGAGCGTGTTTCGCGCACCTTCGATCCGGTCGATCTCGGCGCCACGGTCGGCCTGTGGGCCAAGCGCGGTGTAGAGGATGACGCTGCGCCCCGCAGCCAGGCTTGCCAATCCGCTCGCGACGGCGCGCTCGATTGCCTCCTTGGCGCCCTCCGTGACCAGTTGCATGGCATCCATCTCGACGCCGTCGAAACCGTGGGCAAGGGCGTGGCGGATCTGCTTTTCGGTGGTCGGCGACACGCTGCCCGAGACCACCGCGAGGCGGTCTACCGGTCCCGGCGGCGCGAACGACGCCTGCCCGGAGGCAATGCCTTTGCCGGCCCATTCGGCAAGCAAGGCATATTCGACGCCCGAGGATCCGACGACGAAGCCATGGCCTTGGTCATGGATGCGCCAGATCTGTTCGCCGACGCGTCTCTGTGTCTGGCGGCTTTCGACATCAAACAGGATGACCGCCCTGTTTTGCACGGCCTGGTCGACCGTTTGCGCGAGATCGTCGGTCTGCAATGCAGCCAGGTCGACAAGGCCGGAGCTGAGACTGGTCTGGCGCGAGAGATGCACGAGCAGGTCTGCTTCGTTCATCGGCGTCACCGGATGCCTGCTCATCACCGGATGCCTGTCGATGCGGAAATACTCGCCGCGGAACGCCGCGAAAAGATTGCCGAAGGCCGTGTAGCGCTTGAGCTGCGGCGCGCCGACGACCATCGGCACGCTACTCTGGCCGAAGATGCGCCGGCCGATCTCGATGGCGCGGCCGATATTGCCGACCGTCGGGCTGGAATCGAAGGTCGAACAGATCTTGTAATGGCAGATCGCCGCTTCGAGGCTCTTCAGCCATTCGAAGGCGGGCGCCAGATTCTGCTCCATCCATTGCGGCGTTTCGCTTCGGCTGGTGCCGGCCAGTCCGACGGCGCGGCAATGGAAAAATCGCGCCAGCAGGCGCTCATCGGGCCGACGCATGAACAGCACCGTCGGCACGCCGCCGAGCTCGAGCGCCTCCATGACATCCGTCGAGCCGGTGAGGTCGTCGCCATAATAGCTCAGGAGCAGGTTCTGCATGGCTTCGCTCAGGCCGCCTTGCCGTCGCTGAATTTCTCGATCGAGCGTGCCAGCTCGGCATGGTCGCGCGCGAATTCGTCGAGGGCAATGCCCTCGACCGCGGCCTGCCACGCTTGCAGCACCGCGCGCACCCCGGCGCCGGGCCCGTCCGGATGGCTGACGATGCCGCCGCCGCAGAGATAGAGGAGATCGACCGTGCGGCCGGTGCGCTCATAGGTCTCGGGCGCCTGGCCGCCCCATTGGCCGGAGCAGGCCACGGGCAGCGCGCAATCGTATGATGAAAACAGCGGCGTGGTCACCGCTTCGAAAGAGCGGATGAAAGAATCGTCCGGCTCCCAGTATTTCGAGCCGATACCGTTGATCTGGAACTGGTCGACGCCGAGCAGCCGCCAGAATTGCTGCCATACCTTGAAATCCATGCCGAGGCCGGGATGGCGGGTGAGAATGTCCCAGCCATTGCGGTGCGCATGCAGCGCCAGCCCGGAGCGCTTCCTGAGGAAAGCCATGCCGCCGAATCCGATGGAGTTGATGTTGACGACCGCGCAATTGCCGCCGGCTTCCAGCACCAGATCGTGGTTGCGCATCATCTCGTCGGGATCGGCATGCGAGATGCCGAAGGCGTACATCACTTTCTTGCCGGTCTTTTGCTCGTGGTCGCGGATCAGCGGCATGATCGCCTTCACCCGCTCAGCGAGCGGCGAATAGGCCGGGCTCATCAGCTTCTCGTCGTCCTTGATGAAATCGACGCCGGCTTCGATCAGTTCGCCCACCATCGCGGCTGTCTCGTGCGGCCTGAGGCCAAGCGCCGGCTTGACGATGGTGCCGATGATGGGACGGCCCTCGACCCCGGTCAGCCTGCGGCTGCCGGCAACGCCGAATTGCGGGCCGGGATGGGCGCCCCGGTATTGTTCCGGCAGCTTCATGTCGATGACCCGGATACCGGACAGGCCCCTGATCGAATAGGTGCCGCTGATGGCGATCGTCATCAGCGCCGACAGGTCGGTGCCGATGGCGTCGAACGGGAAGCCGATATCGACATCGGCGCGCCGGAAGGGGCCGTTCCCGGATCCGGGAAGCGACGGCTGCTCGGCATCGGGCAGCGGCCTGATCGCCAGCACACGAGCCGCCACACGCGCCTTTAATTCCTCGGTCTCGCCGGGCAGTGGGACGAAGGTGCCGGTCGACTGGTCGCTCGCGATCTTGGCCGCCAGCGCTTCGATGCTGCCAGAGGTTTCGATGCGATAGGTAAGCGTGATCATGGTCTGTCGGCCGCTTGAAAAGGGTTCGAAAAAAGTTTTGTCGCGCAGGAAATCTGGTATAATGAGTACCTAAGTATTGCAAGCAATATCCCGACTTCGGCAAGAGGGCCGGCTTCGGCAATTCCGGGAAATGAGCGGCGTTTTTCGTTCGGAATGCCTGGAACAAACAGCTGGCGCGGCTTGGCGATTGCATGAAATCGCGGGACCGCTCCAGGCGCAGGCATTCCGGTAATCCTGCCTGGAATGCTAAACAGGAACCGGGCCAGGGAGTGATTCGTCACGATGAACCGTTCGGAGCCGATCGTCCGGCGCAAACTTTCCGACGAAGTCTTTGCAAGGCTGAAGCGGCTGATCACCAGCGGCGAGCTGCAGCCGGGCGACGACATGCCGTCCGAACGCGAGTTGATGGAGCGCTTCGAGGTCGGCCGGCCGGCGATCCGCGAGGCCATGCAGGCGCTGAGCAATATGGGACTGGTCGCCATCTCGCATGGCGAGCGCGCCAAGGTGCTGCAACTAACCGCCAAATCGATCATCAAGCAGGTCGACGGCGCGGCCAAGATCATCCTGTCTTCATCGAGGGACACGCTGGAGCACCTGAAGACGACGCGCATCTTCTTCGAGCGCGGCATGGTCAGGGAAGCCGCGGAAAAGGCGACCGCCGAGGATGTGCAGCGGCTCAGGGCAACGGTGGCCGAGCAGCGCGCCGCGCGCGGTGATTCCGAAGCCTTCATCTCCGCCGACATGAAGTTCCACACCCAGATATCGGCGATATCGGGCAATCCGATCTATGTCGCCGTCAGCGAAGCCACGCTCGGCTGGCTGAAGGAATACCACACCGAGATGCTGATCTGGACCGGCAAGGAACAATACACGCTTACCGAGCATGAGGAGATCATCGACCGCATTGAGCACCGTGATGCCGACGGCGCCGAAAAGGCGATGATCAAGCATCTCGAACGCTCGCGTGCGCTCTATGTGATGAATTCCGATAAGTAGCTCTAGCCAACCCGGACAATGGCGTAGGGCGACATCGTAAGATGGCCCTGACCCAGTGCCGAAACATCAACCGGGACGTCGTTCGCCGTCAGGTTCGCCAGCCAGACGACAATGTCGCCTGAGGCGGCGCGACCGGCCAGCGCCGCAACACGCGTCTCGTCGCTTGTTTTCGCGGCAACATGCGCGAGCCCAGCCAGTTCGCAAAGCCCTTGGACGGCCCGGAAAATCGGCCGCGGCGATCCCTCGGCGACAGGTTCGCCGGATGCGGCCAGCACGCCGAATGGTCCGGTGATGCTGGACAGTGTCAGCATCTCCAGCCCGGCCGGCGCGACGCGCGCGGCATAGCCAATGGTCCAGGCGGCGGCAAACTGCGCGGCATGGCGGGGATCACGGTTCGCCATGGCAATGCGTTGGCCGGCAAAATTGTCCTTGGTCGCGCCGCCATAGGGGTTCTGTCGCATGGCAATGGTCGACGGGCCGATCCGGTAAGGCTTGTCGCCGAAGATCGCCCGTGTCGACCGGGTGATGAAGGGCAGCGCCTCCAGCGATTGCATGACGCTGAGATCGTCGGCGGCGTGAACGATCGGACAGGTGCAGTGCGTGACGAAATCGAGTTGGTCGGCGGGCACGCGCTTACGGTTGAGCTCGGTGAAATAGCTGAACATGCCGCCGCCGAGGCGGATCCCGGGAAAGGCGCGCCGCGC
Organism: Mesorhizobium sp. B2-1-3; assembly: GCF_006442495.1. NCBI lineage: Bacteria > Pseudomonadati > Pseudomonadota > Alphaproteobacteria > Hyphomicrobiales > Phyllobacteriaceae > Mesorhizobium > Mesorhizobium sp. B2-1-3. The sequence continues at coordinate 42,332 of NZ_VFWL01000004.1, read as the reverse complement.
CGCGGCATAGATTTCTTCCAGCGGCGGGCATGCCGGCCAGGCGCTGCCCGGCGGCGTCGACTGGCGGTCGACCGAAGGCGAGACGGCAACCGCATCGAGCCGCAGGCCGACCCGGCGCACCATATCGGCGACATCGGAGAATTCGGCATCGAGGTCGCCCGTGCAGGCCACCACGCATTCGAGCGTGGTCGAGGCGGGATGCGCCGCGGCGAGCCGGGCATGGGCGCGCAGCGCGTCCAGGCCGTGGCCGCGCGTCGGATCGAAGTGGAACAGGAGTTGCTGCGGACCGAGCCTTGCGAGCATCGGCAGTTCGGCCAGCGTTGCCTCTACGTCCTCGGGATAGACGATCACGCCGACATCGGGCAGCCTCGGCCCGGTCTCGCCGAGTTCGATGCGGACCGGTTCGGCACTCGCGGTCGCGGCGGGCATCCCGGCGCCGCCGGTGAGGCGCAGGCTCACCGTCTGGCGCAGCGGTTCGCCGGCCGGCAGCACATAGGGCCACGGCAAGGCCAGCGGCCGCACATAGGTCTTGTAGGAGGCGTCCGACCAGTTGCGCTGGTCCTCCATTTCGAAAGTATCGCCTTCCATCCTGCATTCGGCGCTGACGCCGGGACGCACTGCATGGGTGATGGCACGCAGGTCCTTGAAGGGCTGCCATGGGTCGATCAGATCAGGCAGTTCCGTGTCCACCACCCTGCCATCGGTGTGCTCCACCGTCACCGGGCTGCCGGCGAGGCCGGCGATCGGATGCAGGATGCAGAAGCCGCAGCGGTTGGTCTCGAAATCGCTCTCCGGCAGCGTTGTCACATCGAAGACCAGCCTGCCGTCGGCGGAGCCTTCGATCGTCGCGTGGAAGCGCAGGCTGCTGCCGCCCGGGCCGGTGCAATTCGCCTCATAGCTTACCGAGAAACGGTCGACCTTCTGGTCGATGGTCAGGTCCGTGAGCTCCGGCTCATAAGTGCCCCAGTCGCGGTCGCGTACGATATAGGCGATGGCGCGCAGCACTTCGGTGCCGGCATGCCGGATTGTGCGCAGATTGCCATTGACCAGCTCGGCACTCAGCGCGCCCGCCTGCAGCAGGATCGGTGCCGCTTCGGCCGCCCGTGTGCCGTAAAGATCGAACACGTCGGCCGTCATTGCAGCAAGGCTTCGATCTGCACCGGTTCGCGGCTCGCAGCACCCGCATAGGCGGCCTCGACCAGGGCGAATGTCTTCAGATTGTCGGCGCCCGAGGTCGCCGGCTCCTTGCCGCCGACAAGGCAGTCGACCCAGTGCCGCTGGATGGCCAGCACGCTTTCCTGGATGTTGTGCCATGGCCGCGAGGCCCAGGGCAGGAGCGGCGGCGAGACATCGCTCACTCTGGTTCCGCTCTTGCCGGTGACGGTCAGCCGGTAGCCCTGCGCCAGCCGGATCGTGCCGTCGACGCCGTCGAGTTCGATAAGTGTTTCCGGGAACGGCTCGGTGGCAAGCTTCGTCGCATAGCTGCAATCGACAACCGACGTGGCGCCGCCGGCATGATCCATGAGCATCGTCGCCACATCCTCGCCGGCGATGGCGGGGTTGATGCGTGTGGTCCGCGCGGTCAGGCTCGTGACGTCGCCGAGCAGGAAGCGGGCGATGTCGAGGATGTGGATGCCGAGGTCCTCGATGATGAAGCGTTTTCCCGTTGCCAGATAGGGCTGGCCGGAAAACACGTCGTAGCCGGAGCGGAAGGAGATGCGGCCGAAGAACGGCGTGCCGATCTCGCCTCTGTCGAGCACAGCGCGCACCGCCTGGATCGGCGACTGCCAGCGGAAGTTCTCATGCACCATCAGCGGCACGCCGGCTTTGGCGCAGGCCGCGACCATCGCCTTGGCATCGCTAAGCGTCGGCGCGAACGGCTTCTGGCAGATGACGGGAACGCCATGCGCTGCCGCCATCTCGACCAGCGGTCGATGGCTGCCGACAGTGGTGGCGATGTCGACGAAGTCGAGGGTCTCGGCGGCGAAAAGTTCCGCCGCATCGGTGTAGCGCCGCACCACGCCGAACTGGTCGCCGACGATCCGCAACCGCTCCGGATCGCGGTCGCAGATGGCGTCGATCGAGGCGCCTTCGATATCGCGCCAGGCATGCATCTGGTTGACCGCGAAGAAGCCGCAACCGATCAGCGCTCCACGCAACTCCGCCATGCTCAGCCCGCCTTTGCCATCTGCATCAGGGTAACGCGCTGCTGCAGCCGGCGCTGCGCCTGGTCGACGACGACGGCGACGATGATGACGAGGCCCTTGATCACCATCTGCCAGAACGAGCTCACGCCCATCATCACCAGCCCGTCCGAAAGGATGCCGATGACGAAGGCGCCGACGATGGTGCCGCCGATCGTGCCGCGGCCGCCCGACATCGAAGTGCCGCCAAGCACCGCCGCGGCGATGGCGTTGAGCTCAAAGCTCTCGCCCGTCGCCGGATGCGAGGCCATCAGCTCCGACGAGATGATCAGCCCGACGATTGCCGCGCAGAAGCCGGAGAACATGTAGACGAACATCTTGACCATATTAACGCGCACGCCCGAGATGCGCGCGGCGCGCTCATTGCCGCCGACGGCGAAGATGTGGCGGCCAAGCGGCGTGTAGCGGGCGAGATAGGCCGCCCCCAGCGCCACCACGATCAGGATCCAGATCGAGACCGGCAGGCCGAGCAGCCGGCCGGCACCCAGGAAGCCGAAGCCGGTGGTGCCGAGTTCCGGCTTGCCGACGAGATTGGGGAAAGTGCGGCCGTCGGAGGAAAGCAGCGCGAAGCCGCGCGCCACATAGAGCACGCCGAGCGTGGCGATGAAGGGCGCGACGTTGAGCCTGGTGATCAGCAGCCCGTTGACGGCGCCGATCAGCATGCCGACCGCGAGCGTGATCAAGGCGATCTCGACGACATTGAAATAGATGGTGTAGCCGATCTGCAGGTCGATGCCGTTGAGCACGAGGTAGCCGGCCACCATGCCGCACAGGCCGACGATCGAGCCAACCGAAAGGTCGATGCCGCCGGTGATGATGACGAAGGTCATGCCCATGGCGAGAAAGGCATTGAGCGCCACGTGCTTGGCCATCAGGATCAGATTGGCGGCCGACAGGAAGTTCGGCGCCGCGATCGAGAAGAACACCAGCACGGCGATCAGCGCAATGAAGGTTCTGAGCTTCATCAGCGTCAGCAGCGCCGAGCCGCTGGAGGCGGAGGAAGCGGCAGCCTTGGCCGGAATGTCAGTCATCAGCGTTGCTCCCCATGTGCGGCCGGTCCGTGGCCCAGCGCCGACGCGGCGACGATCGCCGCCTCCGTCGCTTCGGCGCGGTCGAATATGCCGGTCAATCTGCCATTGCTCATCACCGCGATGCGGTCGGACAGCGCCATCACCTCGTCGAGGTCCGAGGTGGCGAACAGGATGCCCAGCCCGTCGCGCGAAAGCTTGCGCATGGTGCGGAAGACATCGGCCTTGGCGCCGACATCGATGCCGCGGCTGGGCTCGTCCATCAGAAGCACTTTCGGTCCGGTGAGCAGCGCCTTGCCGATCACCACCTTCTGTTGGTTGCCGCCCGACAGCGACGAGACCTCCTGCGCCGGGTCGGCGACCTTGATTGCGAGTTCCCGCACCATCTGCATCACGGCCTGCCGCTCGGCGCCGCCGCGGATGTGAAACAGGCGCACGAAGCGCGACAGGCTGGCCATCGTCAGGTTGCTGGCGACCGACAGGATCGACACCAGGCCCTCGCGCTGGCGGTCCTCTGGGATCAAGGCCAGCCCTCGCTGGATGCGGCGCGTCGTGTCGCGCTCCTTCACCTGCTTTCCGGCGATGAAGATCCTGCCGCTGGCATGGCCGTGACGGCCCATGATGCAGTCGAACAGCTCGCTGCGCCCCGCACCCATCAGCCCGTATATGCCGAGAATCTCGCCGGCGCGCAGCGACAGCGAGACGTGGTCGACCGCCAGCCCGCCGGTGACGCGTGGCAGGCAGATCTCCTCGGCGCGGAAGATTTCCGCGCCCGGCACATGGCCGTCGGCCTTGGCGAAGTCCTTGGCGTCCGAGCCGATCATCTGCCGCACGATCCACTGCGTATCGACGTTTTTCATCTGCTCCTGGCCGGTGATGCGGCCGTCGCGCAGCACGGTGATGTAGTCGCCGATGCGGATCAGTTCCTCCAGCCGGTGGGAGATGTAGACGATGGCGACGCCGCGCGCCTTGAGGTCGGCGATCACCTTGAACAGGATCTCGACTTCGGCGGCGCTCAGCGCCGAGGTCGGCTCGTCCATGATGAGGATCTTGGCGTCGAGCGAAACCGCCTTGGCGATCTCGACCAGTTGCTGCTGGCCGATGCGCAGATCCTCGACCAGCATGTCGGGCCGGATGCCGGCTTCCAGCCGCTCCAGGAATTCACCGGCCCGGCGCTCCTGTTCCTTGCGGTCGATCTTGCGGAAGCGGTTGGTGATCTCGCGCGTGGCGAAGATATTCTCGGCGACCGAAAGGTTGCCGAACAGGTTCAGCTCCTGGAACACCATGCCGATGCCGCGGTCGACCGCATCTCCCGACGACGAGAAAGAGACCTCTTCGCCTTCGAGCAGGATGCGCCCTACGGTCGGCTGCTCGACGCCGGCGATGATCTTCATCAGCGTCGACTTGCCGGCGCCGTTTTCCCCGACCAGCACGTTGACCGCGCCCTTGCGCACTTCGAAATTCGCCTGCTTGACCGCGACCGTGCCGGCATAGACTTTCGAGACATCCTCCAGCTTGAGGATGACGTCATGGCCATTGGCCTGGCTCATGGCTTCGGCCCGATCTCGGCCTCCGCCGGCGTCACCAGCGGCAGGTCCTGGCCGCCTTCGATCGTATAGGCGCCGAGCACCTTGGCGGTGCGGCCTTCCAGCGCCTCGCGCGGCAGCTTGGAGAGCACCGTCTTGGCCGCATGGGCGTTGAAAGCTTTGCCGAACTGGGCGAAGTCGATCTGGTTGGTGAAGTCGTTGAACTGGACGAAGTCGAGGCTGTCGCGCAGTGCCGTGCCGCGCATCGCCGGCCCGATCTGGACGCGCGCGTCCGCCTTGCCGTCACCCTCGACGTCGACGTCGATGGTGGCCGCGCGCGACTGCGTATTGGCGGCGACGATCTTGCCTTCGACGCGGACCGCGAAAGTCCATGGCGAATTCGCCTGCTTCTTCGGATTGCCGTATTTGGCGCCGGCCGCGGCCGGATCGGTCTTCGCCAGCGCATGGACCTCGGCGAACGGTCCAGCCTTCTGCTGCAGATAGGGAATGACTTTCGCCGCCCAGATGTCCTCGACCATCTTGTCGGAGTTGAAGGCGGAGGCATTGCCGTCGCCTTGCGCCGATGGCGTCGGAAGGATCTTGCAGGCGCTGAGCGCGATGCCGGCGGTCAGGGCAAGGATCGGCCAACTCGGCTTTTTCTGCATGGCGGTCAAGGGCATCCTGGTGAAAAGGAGCGAGGGACGAACCTCGGTTCGCCCCCCGCTGTTCGCGTTGCGCCGGCTCAGTTCTTGAGCGCGAAGGTTTCCAGCTTGGCGGCATTGTCGCCATTGATGAGCACGCAGTCCATCAGCTGCTTTTCCTTCTCGGGCGACTTCTTGTTCTTGATGAAGTCGTTGGCCTGTTCGACCGCCATCTGCGCCTGTGCGTAGGCAGGCTGCAGCACCGTCGCCTTGATGCCGCCCGAGATGATGGAATCGCGCACGTCGTTCGATCCGTCGAAGCCGACGACGATGACGTCCTTGCGGCCGGCCGCGGCAAGCGCCGCATAGGCGCCCATCGCCATCGTGTCGTTGCCGGAGATGACGCCCTTGATGTCAGGATTGGCCTGCAGGATCGATTCCATCTTGGAATAGGCCTCGGTCTGGCTCCAATTGGCCGACTGCTGCGCGACCATCTTCAGGTCCGGATAGTCGTCGATGACGTCGTGATAGCCCTTGGAACGGATGCCGGCATTGGTGTCGGATTCCTTGCCGACCAGCTCCACGAAATTACCCTTCTCGCCCATCAGCTTGACGAATTCCTGCGCGCCGAGCTGGGCGCCCTGGTAGTTGTTGGAGACGATCTGAGCCACCGCGACGCCGGTGGCGTTGATCTCGCGGTCGATAAGGAAGGAGGGGACGCCGGCGTCCTTGGCCTTCTGCACGGCGGCGACGGTGGCGTCGGCACCGGCATTATCGAGGATGATCGCCTTCGCGCCTCGGCCGATCGCGGTGTCGATCAGCTCGGACTGCTTGTTGGCGTCGTCGTCATGGACCAGCACCAGCGCCTCGTAGCCCAATTCCTTGGCCTTGGCTTCGGCGCCGACGGCTTCCGCCTTGAAGAACGGATTGTCGTGCGATGGGGTGATGATGGCGATGAGATCCGCCGCGTAGGCGGGCATCGCCGTGCCGAGTGCCAGCACGCCTGCGAAGGCAGCAAGCGTCATTCTGCGTGTCAGTTTCATGAAGTCCTCCCGTTGAAACCCATGCCTCGATCGTTTCGAGGCCTCTATCTACGATTGAATTCGTCAGGCAGGGCCGGCAGCGCGCCGCCCGGATTTCAGAGCCGATCGCCGGCTGTCATCCGAACTGCTCCTCGCTCCGCTCCCGCCGTCCTCCACTCGCATCAACTTCAAACTTCCAACGAAGCATGACCGATCCGAGTCCGGGAACAGCTAAAGCTAACTGGTATAATGAGTCAACCACTAATTCAGGTGATCTGTATCTAAGCGGCGGCCCTCAGGTAATCCGCTGGATGCTGGCTGCGATCTCTTCCGGTTCGAAGACCCGCTTCCAGTCGTCGCGCATCAGCACCGGCTTGCCGAATTCGATGGCCTTGTTGCAGGCGTCGGAGAAGACGCCCTTGGTTTCACCGAAGATCACGGCGCCGAGCACATTCATGTGGCCGAGCAGGAAATCGAGGGCCGCCTGCTGGTCGACGCCCCGCGCCACGACCTCGTCGACAGCTTCCTTCATCACCACCAGCAGCGAGGCGCACACGGTCTCAGAAAGGCCGGGCTCGAGCAGCGCCATCTGCTCGACGGAAACGCGGTGCGAGCGCATCACCGGCGCCCAGATGATCTTGGCGATGGCCTCGCCCTTGGCGTAGTCCGCTTCCGGTCCCTGCATCAGTGCGCTGACCATGTGCTGCTTGGCCTTGACGCCGCCGAAATAATCCTTCTTGGCCGCCATGTCGGTTTCGTCGTTGAAGATCGGCGGATGGCAGGGGTGGGTGACGAAGTAGGTCAGGTCGGGACGATCAGGCAAATGGCCCGCAAACGGCGCCGCGGCATCGAGAACGATCACCATCGTGCCCGGCGCAAGCTTGCTTTCGATGCGTGCCGCAACCTTGCCGATATGGGTGTCCGGAACCGCCAGGATCACCACCTCGGCGCCTTCCAGCGCCTCGTCGGCACTGACCGTATCGAAGCCCAGCCCGGTCTTCAGCCGCTCGCGCCCGGCTTCGCTGACCTCGACATGGCGGATCGTATAGGGCGAGCCGCGGAAATTGGTCGAAAGGCGGTAGCCCATTTTGCCGCCGGCACCGAACAGCGCGATCGTCGTCATCTAGCCTTGCTCCTAAATATTGAACGATGGTCTCGCCAATCGTCACCTTATATACTGGTATGATCACTCTACCATCTTGGCAAGAGAAATCATTGTCACTGCGGCCTGATTGCCGCAGCGCCCGCCTTAGGTTTCGCCGTGGCGTCGCCGGCTGCGCTCTCGAGGGCGGCGGGGTCGATGGCGGCGCGCCGCGACAGCACCTGCCGGCCGGCCAGCGCCAGAACGAAAATGACCACGATGCCCTGGACGATGTCCTGCGCGCCGGGCGGCAGGCCGATGATCTGCATGGTGGTGACGATGAGGATCAAAAGGATGCTGGCGAACAATGTGCCGAGCGCCGTCGCGGAGCCGCCGAAGATCAGCGTTCCGCCCAGTACCACCGCGGCGATGGATTGCAGGAGATAGGGCTGGCCCATTTCAAGGAAAGCGCCGCCGATATAGGCGCCCAGCAGCAGCCCGTTGAGCGAAGCCAGCACCGAGGAGATGATGAAGGCCGAGGCGATGACCCGGTTGTTGCGGATCGCTGCCAGCCGCGCCGCCGCGCGGTTCTGGCCGACTGCCGAGAGCAGTTGCCCGTAAACGGTATAGCGTAGCACGAACGACGTTGCGGCGACGCCCAGGATGGCGATGACTGCCATGATCGGCACGCCCGCGACGCGGCCCGTGGCCAGCGTCTTCAACAGCGGACTGACGGCGAAGCCCGATATCGCGCGGTTCGACAGCAGCGTTGCGGTTGCCAGCACATAGCCCGTCGCCAGCGTGGCGATGATGGCCGGTATGTTCAGCCCGACGACGAGCAGCGCGTTGAGAGCGCCGACCGCAAGGCCGAGCAGGATCGCGGCGCCGACGCCGACGGCGAGGTTGGCGTCCTGGCCCTTGATGGTCAGCAGCGCCACGAAGGCGCTGAGCGTGATCACCGAGGCCACGGAAAGGTCGATATTGCCGCGCCCGGTGGTGACGACGAACATCTGGCCGATGCCGACGACCGTTAGGAACGAGGCCGACAGAACGATGCCCGACAGGCTGGAGAGGCTGAAGCGGTTGGTGACGATGGACAGCACCAGCCAGAGCAGCAGCACCCCGATCGCCGACCAGATCCAGCGGTTTTTCTGCGCCCAAGGGCTGAAGGCGGCAAATGCGTTCATTGTTCGCTCCTGCGGTCCGCGGTCAGGCTGCGCAAGGTCAGCAGCGCGATGAGGATCAGTCCCTGCGTCGCTGCGTTGAAGTCGCTGCTCACGCTCAGCGTGCCGAGCAGGGCGCCGATCAACGCCAGCGTGACCGCGCCGGCGACGGCGCCGACCGGCGAGATGACGCCGCCCAGCAGCGAACAGCCGCCCATCACCACGGCGGCGACGCTGAGCAGGGTGAACGAATTGCCGGAATTGATGTCGCTCGCCGTGTTGATCGCCGTCAGCGACAGGCCGGCGGCGGCGGCGAACAGCCCGGCGACGAGATAGCGCACCAGCGCGTAGCGCGTCGGCGACCAGCCGGAACGGATCATCGCGGTCGGATTGTTGCCGAAACCGCGCAGCACCACGCCGAGGGGCAGCCGGTCGATCACGAACATCACGACTGCCACCGCGGCGATGAGGATGATCGAGGTTGGCACAAAGCCGAGTGACCAGTTGAACATTGTCGACAGCCATTCGGGGCTGGTGCCGCCGGGCGTCGGCTGCAGCGCATAGCCTATCCCGACCCAGATGAAGGAGGCGCCCAGCGTGACGACGATGGCCGGGATCTTGCGCGCCTGGATCAGGCCGCCGAGCCCGGCATAGGCGGCGATCGCTGCCGCCAGCGCCAGGGCGCCGAGCCACGGCTGGTCGTAGAGCAGCGTGGCGCTGAGCACGCTGACGAGCCCCGCGAACGCGCCGACGCCGAGGTCGATCTCGCTGCCGCCGACGATGAACATCTGCGCCGCGGTCACCAGCACCAGCGACAGCGCCGGCATCAGCAAGAGGTCGAGCCCGAAAATGGAGGCGACCGCCGGATTGGCCGACATCATCACGGCCAGTACGGCGGCGAGGCCGATGAAGGGGGCAGCGTTCACCAGCCTGCGGGCAAGCCCGGCGCCGACAGCGCCGCTGCGTCTCGCACTGGCAGCTTTATCCGTCTGCTGGGCAAAGGACGCGCCAACGACGGCTGATTCCGTGATCGCTTCGCCGGCCAGTTCCTTGACGATGCAGCCGCCGGAAAATACCAGCACGCGGTCGCAGGCCAGGAGTTCGGCATCTTCGGTCGTGTGCCAGATGAGCGTGCGCCCGCCTCGCGCAATGTCGTTGCAGAGGCGGTAGAAGTCCTGCTTGGTGGCGATGTCGACGCCGCGCGTCGGGTCGTCGAGCAGGACGATCGGCGTGTCGGCGACGAGCGCCCGGGCGACCAACGCCTTCTGCTGGTTGCCGCCGCTGAGCTCCAATATGTTGGATCCGAAGCGGGTCTCGTCGAGCCGCAGCCGGCCGGCGGCGTCCGCCGCTGCCGCGCGGTTGGCGCGGTCCGAGACCAGGCCCAGCGCCGGGCGGCGCGCCAGGGCGCCGATGCTGATGTTTCCCAGCACGCTCCACAAGGGGAACACGCCTTCCTTCTGGCGGTCGCCCGCGATGAAACCGGCTTCACCGTTCCTGGCGACGGCCGCATCCGTTCCGGAATCGGGCTTGAAGATTGCGTGCAGCAACTCCTTCTGGCCGCTGCCTTCGAGGCCTGCCAATCCGATGATTTCACCGCGGCCGATCTCGATGTCGCGGCCGAGTTCGGCCGTCAGGAACCCGGACAATCGCACCAGCGCTTCGCGGCTGCCGGTGGTGGCGGTACCATGCTGGTGGATCGAGTTGGCGTCGCCCCCCATGAGCTGCACCAGCCTGCCGATCGACGTCTCGGCCACATCGCCGCGCCAGGCGGTGCGTCCATTGCGCAGCACGACCACCTGGGTGGCGATGTCGATGATTTCCTGAAGCTTGTGGCTGATGAAGATGAAGGCGAGGCCGGATTTGGCCCGCTCGCGGATGAAGGCCCGCAACTGTCTCGAGCGATCGAGATCGAGCGAGGAGGTCGGTTCGTCAAGAACGATCAGCTTGACACCGGGGGTCGCGGCGGCGCGCGCAATCTCGACCATTTGCCGTTCGGCGATGGAGAGGTGGCCGACTTCGGCATTCACATCGATGCCGTTTGCGGGGAAGACGGCGTCCAGCGCCGAGCGGGCGCGCGCCCTGTAGAGTGCCCGCCAGCCCGGCCGGTTGGCGGCATCCGCCGGAATTTCCAGGAAGAAGTTTTCGGCCACCGAGAGGTTGGCGCACAGCGACAATTCCTGGTGCACCATGCGGATGCCGCGGCGCTGTGCTTCCGCCGTGTCGTAGCCGGCGAAGCCGATATTCTGGCCGGCAAACGAAATTGAGCCCAGGGTCGGCCACATCGCCCCGCACAGGATGCGCATCAGCGTCGATTTGCCGGCGCCGTTGCCGCCGACCAGCCCGATGATCTCGCCGGCGGAGACGGCGAGGTCGATCTCTGCATTCGCCAGCGTCGGTCCGAAGCTCTTGGTGATCCCGGAAAGCGAAACAACGCTCTGCCGGGCCGGATCGGCGAGCACCGCGGCGGCTGCGCCTTCCGGGGCGGCTACGGCGAGATGGGACATTCGTCCTCCGTTTCTTCACGGGCAGGGACCGGGCGCGGCCGTTCTGCGGCGCCCGGTCCCTGGCATTGCCAACCTTACTTGCTCAGCAGGTTCTGCTTGACCCAGTCGAGCGAATAGCTGGGGCTGATGATCTGGCCGCCCGGCAGCTTTGCATATTCCTTGAGGTTGCCGGCATCGACGGTGGCCACCGGCATGATCATCATCTTGGGTGCCTTGGCGCCCTTGAGCAGCGACAGGCCGAGCCAGAACGCGGCGCCGCCAATGCCGGGCGTCGTGTTCATGGACACCGTCTGGTAGCCGTTCTTGGCATTCTCCTCGGCCCACCATTTGACGAAGTCGGTGCCGCCGCCGCCTTCGATGATCGGCATCTTGCCGGCATAGTCGCCGCCATACTGGACGAACGCCTGGGCGATGCCGACATCGTCGCTGCCGCCTTGTGCGAGCACGGCGTCGACATGCGGCAGGGAGGGCAGCACGTTGGCGATGGCCGCCTGCGCGACCGACGCGGTCGCCTGGCCGTAGACCGTGGCGACAACCTTGATATCGGGATATTTGGCCAATACCGACTGTTGCGCGTTGAACATGTCGTTGTCGGGCGCCGAACCCTTGACGCCGCGCACCTGGATGACGTTGCCCTTGCCGCCGATCATCTTGAAGACGGCCTCGGCCTGGGCTGCCTTGTAGCCCTTGAAGTCGAAGTTGAGCTGGTAGTTGCAGGGCGCCGAGGCGACCGAATCGAACGAAACGACGATGATGCCGGCCTTGCAGGCTTTTTCGATGATCCCGTTGACCGCGGTTTCCGACGCGGCATCGACGGCGAGCACGTCGACCTTCTTGAGGATCAGCTCGGCGATCTGGCTGTTCTGCTGCGCCACCGAGCCGTCGCCGTTCATGACGATGTAGTCGGCAATCTGACCGGCCGCCTTGGCTTCCTTGGCCGAGGCTTCGAAAGCCTCCACCATCTGGTGCCGCCAGGTGTTGCCGTAATAGGCGTTGGCGAGCGCGATCACCGGCGCATCCGGTGACGCCATTGCCGGCACAGCCGAGACGCTGACCAGCGCGGCGCCGGCAAGCGCCGCCACGGTTGAAAACTTCATGATATTTTCCTCCCAAAAACACCGGCCGATACGTCGGCCTTCTGCCATTCCTTTACGACGTCCTCCGAAAGACGCCATACCAGCTACATGTTATACCAGCATACCAAATAGGCAAGCGGGCACCGGAACCTCGATTGCCGAAACCTCCTTCGATTTAAGGACGAGACGAAGCTCGGCCGTCAGCTTCGTTCTTTCCTTGGCCAAACGGAGCCGGCCTGCTCCAGCAACTGGCGACCAGTCCAAAGTCGGCCGTAGACGGACGTTAGGTCATCATATATGTAATGTCAATCGATGGCGCGACCCTTGTCCGCCGACGCGACTCGGGATCGATTATGCCGCGAACACCCAGGGAGGAACGGATGGAGCCGGTCCAGAAAAAGAAATTATATGTGGAGGTGCTTGACCGGTTGATGGCGGCAATCTCGACATCCGAATTCCCGCCCGGCTCTCAATTGCCGTCGGAAAAGGAACTGATGACGATGATCGGCGTCGGCCGGCCCTCGATCCGGGAAGCGATGCTGTCGCTGCAGCAGATGGGACTTATCAGGATCTCGCACGGAGAACGTGCCCGCGTCATCAATCCGACGCCTGATGTCATCGTCGATCAGGTCTCAGCGGCGATGGTCATGATGCTGGCGACGAACTCTCGCGGGCTTGAAGAACTCAAGGAAGTCAGGCTCTTGCTGGAAACCGGCCTGGTTCGGATAGCCACGCGGCGCGCTACGGCCAAGAGTTTGGAACGCCTCGCGGAGACCTTGCGTCATTTGCGCGAGGCAAAGGGCGACCAAGCCCGGTTTGTAGCTGCCGACATGGAGTTCCACGCCGTCATTGCGGAGATGAGCGGCAATTCGATGATAGCGGCGGTGGCGAAGGGAATGCTCGAATGGCTGTCCCGTTTCAAGCGGGATCTGGTGGCGATGAAAGGCGCCGAGCGGCTGACGGTCGAGGAGCATGAGCGGATCTACAAGGCAATCGCCGGCGGCGATCCGGAAGGCGCGAGCGCGGCAATGGCCGACCACATTGGCCGCGCCAACGAGCTCTATTCGAAACTGGCCGGCGGCGGAGCCGGCTGAGCGGCCGCCGAAATTTTTTTGCCCGAGAAAACTCATATGATGACATGATTTCTTTTTGGTGCTAACGGTCACTCCGTGAACGTCATTCCAGTCGGGAAGCCTGCATTGTTCGGTCGCCTCCGCGCCACCTATCTGATCGAAACCCGCTACCCGCTGGAGGTTGCCGCGGCTGCGATGGCGGGCGAACAATCAAGCGGGACTTTCCGCGCCATACCCGGAGAAACGCCGGAGCTGCTGCGCAAGTTCGGAGCCCGCGTCGAATTCATCAGCGATGTTGCCGAGGTCGACAGCGAGGCGTTGCCGTTCTCGCGCTCGCCAAAAAATGCGACCGTGAGGCCGCGCCGGGCCAAGGTGGGCCTTTCCTGGAACATCGAGAATACGGGGACAGTGCTGGCTTCGGTCTGGTCGACGGTTCTCGGCAATCTGTTCGAGCTGCATCATTTCTCGGCCATGCGTCTCCTCGACGTTACCTTTCCCGATGCCTTCGCGGATGCCTACCCAGGGCCGGCCTTCGCCGTCGAGGGAACGCGTCGCCTGACCGGCGTCGACGGGCGTCCGCTGATCGGCACCATCGTCAAGCCGAGCGTTGGTCTTACCCCGCAGGAGACGGCGGCCCTGGCCGACACGCTGATTGCCGCGGGGCTTGATTTCATCAAGGACGACGAATTGATGGGGGACCCTCCGCATTCGCCGTTCGAACACCGGTTCGAAGCGGTCATGGCGGTGATAGACAGGCACGCCGACAGGACCGGGCGCAAGGTCATGTATGCGGCCAACATTTCCGGTGACATCGACGCCATGCGTCGCCAGCTGGATCTGATCGAGCGCCGTGGCGGGACCTGCGCCATGCTGGTCCTGAATTCCGTCGGCCTGTCCGCCGTCATCGAGATGCGCCGCCACTCCGCCGTTGCGCTGCACGGCCATCGGGCCGGATGGGGCCTCTTCAGCCGCTCTCCCGATCTCGGCATGAGCTATCTCGCCTATCAGAAATTCTGGCGTCTGGCGGGCATCGACCACATGCACGTCAACGGGCTGTCCAACAAGTTCTGCGAGCCGGACGAATCGGTGATGGCGTCGGCCCATGGCTGTCTCACCCCGATGTTCGAGCGGGCTGGCCGTCCCGATACGGTCATGCCGGTGTTTTCGTCTGGACAGACCGCTGTGCAGGCGGCCGAGACCTATACGAGGCTCGGCTCGGACGATTTCATCTATTGCTGCGGCGGCGGGATCATGGCGCATCCAGGCGGGCCGGCCGCCGGCGTTCGAAGCCTGCATGATGCTTTCGAAGCCGCGGCGGCAGGGGTTCCCGCACGCGACTACGCCGCCACGCATCCGGAGCTCGAAGCCGCGCTGCAAGCGTTCGGCTGAATCTGCGCCATCGGCGCGCCATCAAGGCAAATGGGAGAGAAAGCAAATGACGACATCCGTGGCGGTGCTTGGGGCCGGAGGGAAGATGGGCTTCCGCGTGACGCGCAAGTTGATCGAAGCGGGCTACGATGTCCGCGCCGTGGAGATCGGCGAGGCCGGCCGCAAGCGGCTGGGAGAGGCCGATATCGGCGCCGTCGCCATGGACGAGGGCATTCCCGGCGCCAAGGTGGTGGTAATGGCCCTGCCGGACAATACCATCGGCCAGGTGGCGCGGCAGATCTCGCCGATGCTTGCCGCGGGCACCATGATCCTTATTCTGGATGCGGCAGCGCCCTATGCCGGCGACTTGCCCGCGGATCGGCCGGATCTCACCTATTTCGTCGGCCATCCCTGCCATCCGCCGCTGTTCGGCGAAGAGACGGAATGGGCCGCGCGTCGCGATTACCATGGCGGCATCGCCAGGCAATCGATCGTCTGTGCCCTGATGCAAGGTCCGGAAGAGCACTATGCGCTTGGCGAGGAAGTGTGCAGGGCCATGTGGTCGCCGATCATCGACAGCCATCGCGTCACGGTCGAACAACTGGCGATCCTGGAGCCGGGCCTGTCCGAAATGGTGGCCATGCCCTTCGTCGACACCATGGTCGAGGCCGTCGAGGAGTGTGAGCGCAAATATGGCATTCCCAGACAGGCCGCGCTGGACTTCCTGATAGGGCATCTGAACGTCGAGATCGCCATGTGGTTCGGCTTCTCTCCGAAAGTGCCGTCCGATGCGGCGCTGAGGCTGATGCGATTCGCCAAAGGCGTCGTGGTCCGGGACGACTGGCGCGAAGCGCTGTCTCCTGCCAAGGTCAAGGAAGCCTCGGAATTGATCGTCTACGGCAAGGGAGCCTGAGCCCTGCCTTCGCCGCGCCGGACCTCGGTATCGACCGCGCTCTTCGATGGCTATCCCATGGAATTGGCCCTCGAGGAGATTGCGGCGGCCGGCGCCCTCCATGTCGAGCCGGCCTTCATCCGCGGCTATGTCGATTTCGACGAAGGCATGTTTGCGGCTGCGCACGCCGCGAAGTTGCGCCAGGCAGCGGAACATGCCGGGCTGGGGATCAATGCCGTGTCGGCTCATCTCGACCTGTCGGGGGCCGATGCCGTCGACGCCTTGTCCCGCCGCATCGGCTTTGCCGCCGGTCTTGGCGCGTCCTTCCTGATTACCAATGCCGGCCCGGCGAGAAACAGCGCGGCGATCCGCAAAACGATTGACGCCCTCCTGCCGAGGCTGGAGGAAGTCGGCATCGTCCTGGCGCTTGAAAACCCCGGACATGGCCAAGGCGATCTGCTCGGCAGTGCCCGGATGGGGGCAAGCTTCATTCGGGACATCGGATCGCGACACGTGCGCCTGAACCACGACGCCGGAAATGTCTTTACCTACAGCAACGAGACGGTGCAGCCGGCGCAAGATATCGCTGATGCCATCGATGCCGTTGGGCATGCCCATCTGAAGGATGTCGTCAGCACCGGGGAGGGATGGACATTTTGCGCCATCGGCGACGGCTCGATGGGCTACGGACCGTACTGGGCAACGCTTCCCGCGACGCTGCCGGTCAGCATCGAACTGCCATTGCGGCTGCGGCGCCCGCAGCGCCGTGATCCCCAACGGCGGAGCGCGCCGGTGGATATGGCCACCATTCGGAGCGCGCTGCGGCGTTCACTGGATTTCGTCAACTCGCTGGAGATCGCAAAGAGCAGCACCTTCTGAACGCGAAAGGTGGTTCCTGGCCTTTGCGAGAGCCGGCTATCCCCGCTCCGGGAACATCTCCTTTAGGCTCGCGCGCGAGGCCTTGGCGACGCCCCGTTCGGTAATCAGGCCGGTGACCAGCCGCGCCGGCGTCACGTCGAAGGCGGGGTTTGCCGCGCGCGTCGCTTCCGGCGAGACGCGCACCTGGGCGATCTCGCCGCTCGCGGTCTTGCCCCACACCAGCGAAACCTCGTCGCCCGAGCGTTCCTCGATCGGGATTTCGGCAAGCCCGTCGCCCACCGTCCAGTCGATGGTCGGCGAAGGCAGCGCGACATAGAACGGCACGTCGTTGTCTGCGGCGGCGAGTGCCTTCAAATAGGTGCCGATCTTGTTGCAGACGTCGCCGTCGGCCGTCGTGCGGTCGGTGCCGACGATGACCATGTCGATTGCGCCGCGCTGCATCAGATGGCCGCCGGCATTGTCGACGATCAGCGTATGCGGCACGCCGTGGCCGGCCATCTCCCAGGCCGTCAACTGGGCGCCCTGGTTGCGCGGCCGCGTCTCGTCGACATAGACATGGACCGGAATGCCGGCCTCCGTTGCCAGGTAGATCGGCGCGGTGGCCGTGCCGTAGTCGACGGTAGCCAGCCAGCCGGCGTTGCAATGGGTCAGGATGTTGACGGTTTCGCCCGGCTTTTTGCGCGCCGCGATGTCCTTGATGATGGCGAGACCGTTCTCGCCGATGGCGCGATTGAGCCCGACATCCTCGTTGGCGATCTCGCTGGCGCGACGATAGGCGGCTGCGGCGCGTTGTTCCGTCGGCAGCGGCCGCAGGAACCGCCGCATCTCATCCAGCGCCCAGCGCAGATTGATCGCCGTCGGACGCGTCTCGTGGAGCGTCTCCCAGACGGCATCGAGCGCGGCATCCGCCGGATCGTCCGCCATCTGCATGGCAACGCCATAGGCAGCGGTGACACCGATCAGCGGCGCGCCGCGCACCCACATGTCGCGGATGGCGGTGGCGATGCCATTAACGGTGTCGACCTTCACGATACGGAAGTCATGCGGCAGCCAGCGCTGGTCAATGATCTCCACCGAGCGCCCATCGTCGCTCAGCCAGATGGTGCGATAGTGGCGCTCGCCGACGTTCAAATGCGGTTCTCCTGTTCGATCAGCGCGGCCAGGTTGTTGACCTCGTCGATGCTGTGAATATGACGCCTGTTGACGGCGATGTGGCGGCCGAACTTCAGCGCCCTCGCTTCACATGTGGCGCGCAGGTCTTCGTCGGCAATGGTTTCGAAATCGGCATTGTGGGCGAGGCCGAGGATGCGCCGGTGCACCTCGATGCCGGCAAAGCCGAGGAGGTCGTCCCATATCTGGTGCAGCACATGGTCGAGCGCCTGTTCTGCGCCCAGCCTGTCGCCCTGATCCTCGAACAGGCTCTTTTGATAAAGCATGCCGTTGCGCTCCGTGCGCCACAGATGCGAGAATTCGGTGCGGAACACCGACCACGTCTGCGCCGTGACATCGAGCAGATAAGCGCGCATGGCGTCGCGCTTGCCGCTCTGCTCATGACCCCGCTGCGAGAAGAAGGCCATCCAGAAATTGGCGAGCAACATGCCGACGTCGAACGCCATCGGCCCGTAGAAGGCGAATTCAGGGTCGATCATCCTGGTCTCTGTATCCGTGACCATGATCGAGCCGGAATGCAGGTCGCCATGCAGCAATGTCTCTGCATTGGCGGCGAAAAGATGCTTCAGGCGCTGCGCTTCCACCTTGAGGTCGCGGTCGGCGCGCAACTCGGCGACCAGGGCGTCGAGTTGCGGCGAAGTGTGCCGGTTCATCTTGGCGTCGAAATAGGGGTCGGAGAACACCAGATTCTCGGTGATGTCGCACAGCTCGACATTGTCGGCGAACAGCGCCAGATCCGCTTTGCGATCCTTGGTCACCATCGAGAAGTCGGAGCCGCGGAACAGGGTGCGGGCCATGAACAGCCCGATATCCCTGGCGATGTTCGGCAATTGCCGGCCCTCGATCAGCGCCCGCCGCAAAATGATGTGCGGCGACAGATACTCCATGATGATCAGCGCCTGGGTCTCGTCGAAATGGTAGATGGCCGGCACCGAGCCCGGCGCGCGCGCCTCCTGCCGCGTGAGCGCGTGATATTCGAAGAAGGAACGCTTCAGCGGCAGCGGCCAGCTGTCGCCGACCAGCCGGACATAGGGCAGGGCCTGCTTGACGACAGCCGCGCCCTTGTCGCCCTCGACGATGAAGACGAGGTTCAGATTGCCATCGCCGACCTCGCGCACCTTCCAGCGGCTGGTGTCCTCGCCGATGCGCTGGGTGAGCGCTTCGTTGCTGCCGAGCCGCGTGGCGAGCGTCTCCACCGACAGTGCTTCGAACGGCGTTTTCCCGGTCATCCTCACCTCTCCTGCTCGTCCCTCATAATAGCGGAGCCACGGCGGCGGGGCCAAGCTAGGTAGCGCACTGGCAATTGTCAATCGTGTTGACAATTGCCGATGTAGCCCATAGCGTCACCGTCAGGGAGGAACGCATGGTCGGCAATGCCGTGTTCCGCGTAGAGGGACTGAGGAAATCCTTTGGCCGCAACGAGGTGCTTGGCGGCGTCTCGCTCGAACTCCATGCCGGTGAAGTGACCGTCCTGATGGGTGCCAACGGCGCCGGCAAATCCACCCTCGTCAAGATCGTCAGCGGCGTCTACGAGCGCGACGGCGGCACCGTGACCCTGGCCGGCCAGGACTTTGCGCCGGGAAGACCGGCGGAAGCGATCCGCGCTGGCGTCGTCACCGTTCACCAGAACATCAATGACGGTGTCGTCGCCGACCTTGACGTGGCGACCAACCTGACATTGGACAGGCTGAGCGGCAGTGGCGCCCCGGTGCTCTTCAACCCGGTCCGTGTGCGTCGCGAGGCCAAGGCGGTTGCCGACCGCATGGACCTGGCGATCGACTTGAAGGCGCGCGTCAGCGATCTCTCGCTGGCCGATCGCCAGATGGTGGCGATTGCCCGCGCGCTGGCACATCAGCCGAAAGTGCTGATTCTCGACGAACCGACCTCATCGCTATCGAGTGCCGAAGCCGATCGGCTTTTTGCGCTGGTCGACAGGCTGCGCGCGCAAGGCGTGGCGATCCTCTATATCTCGCACCGCATGTCCGACATAAGGCGGCTTGCCGACCGCATCGTCTCGATGCGCGACGGCGCCGTGTCCGGCGTCTTCGACAAGAAGCCGCTCGACTACGAAGGCGCGGTCAATGCCATGCTCGGCCGCAAGATCCACCTCGACCAGATCGTCGTCAGGCATTCGGCCCGGGCGGTGCTGACTGTCGAGGGCCTGCGTATCGCCCAGGGCGCCAGGCCGATATCGCTGACACTTGGCGACGGCGAGGTCGTTGTCATCACCGGGCTGGTCGGCGTCGGCAAGACAGCGCTTGCCGAGACGCTGTTCGGCGTGCGCAGGCCTCTCGCCGGCACCATGACGATGAACGGCAAGCCCTACGCGCCGCGCTCGGCTGGCGACGCGATCGCCGCCGGCGTCTTCCTCGTCGCCAAGGATCGCGCCACCAGCGGCATCGTCGGCGGCTTCAACATCGAGCGCAATGTCAGCCTGCCGTTCCTGAGGCGGATGTCGAACCTGGGCGTGCTCAAGCGCCGCCTGGAACGCGCCACGGCGCGCCGGCAGATCCAGGAATTGGGCATCGTCTGCCGCTCCGAGAAGGACGAAATGTCGGCATTGTCCGGTGGCAACCAGCAGAAGGTGATGGTCGCCCGCTGGATGGCGCAGGATGCAAGCCTGTTCATTCTCGACGAGCCGTTTCAAGGCGTCGACATCTCGGCCAGGCGCGACATCGCAGCCAAGCTGAGGGCAAGCGCCAATGGCCGCGCGACGCTTTTGTTCGTCACCGAACTCGACGAGGCGCTGGAGACGGCCGACCGTATCCTGGTGATGTCGGAGCAGACCATTGTCGGCGAACACCGCAACGCGGACATCGATCTCGATCGCCTGCTGGCCGAGGTGGCCGGCGGGCCGCTGCACAGCGCGGCGTGACGGGCTGGAATTGAAGAACTGGCGATGACAATTGGAATGGAGAGCATGGGTTCGAGTTGGGTAAAAACGGCAGCGGCGCGCGGGGGCGCTGAATGACGCGGCGCAACCACGCCATCCGCTACGGTTTCATCGTCCTGTTGTTCGGGCTCGTCGCTTATTTCGCGATCGCCGCCGACGGTTTCGTTTCGCCGCAAAGCGCGGTCTTCATTTTTCAGTCGGTCGCCATCACCGGCGTGCTGGCGCTTGGCGTCACCGCCACGCTGGTCGTTGGCGGCTTCGACCTGTCGATCGGCTCGGTCGCCACGTCAGCCATGATGGCTGCGGCCTATGTGATGGTGGTGCTGGAGCAGAACGCTGTCGTCGCGGTCATCGTCTGCCTGCTGATCGGCGTTATTGTTGGGCTCATCAATGGTTGGCTGATCGTCTATATGCGCGTGCCGGACCTGCTGGCGACGCTCGGCATGATGTTCCTGCTGGTCGGCCTGCAGCGCATCCCGACCGAAGGCCGCTCGATCGCCACCGGCATGACCATGCCCGATGGCTCGGTCGCCAACGGCAAGTTCGGCGAGGCGTTCCTGGCGCTCGGCCGCCACCGCTTCGACTTCTTCATTCCCAATCTCGTTCCGGTCTCGGTCGTCGTCCTCGCGGTGCTCGCGGTGCTGATCTGGTTCTTCCTCGAATACACCCGCTTCGGCCGCATGATGTATGCCGTCGGCTCCAATGAGCGCGCCGCCGAACTCGCCGGCGCGCCTGTCAAGGCATACAAAATCTGGGCCTATATCATTTCAGGAGTTTTTGCCTCGATCGGCGGTATTTTGCTCGCCGCCCGGCTTGGACGCGGCGACATCGCCTCGGGTAATAACCTTCTGCTCGACGCCGTCGCCGCGGCGCTCATCGGCTACGCGGTGCTCGGCGCCGCCAAGCCGAACGCGTTCGGCACGGCCGTCGGCGCCGTGTTCGTCGGTGTCCTGCTGCAGGGCCTGACGATGATGAACGCGCCGTACTACACGCAGGATTTCATCAAGGGCGCCGTTCTGGTCGTCGCCCTTGTCTTCACCTTCGCTCTTTCCGGCAGGGGCAGGACATAGATTTCGACCGGGTTGCATTTCAACAAGTGGAGGAAACGACGTGAACATCACAAGAAGACTTTTGGGCAAGGCAGCACTCGGGCTCGCCGGCGCGGCGTTGCTGGTGCAAGGGACGGCCCTGGCTGCCGATCGCCCGGCGCCGTTCGACAAGCCAGGCGTCAAGATCGCCTTGGTGCGCTATCTCTCGACCGGGGATTTCTTCCAGGCCTATCTGTCCGGCGTCGAGGCGCAGGCCAAGGCCCTTGGCGTCGACCTGCGCGTGCTCGACAGCCGCCAGGACGCCGCCCTCCAGGCCGACATGGTCGACCAGGCCATCGCGCTCGGCGTGCAGGGTATCATCATCCAGCACGGCCTGACGGAATCGATGAAGGACGCCGCCCAGCGCGCGGTCGACGCCGGCATCAAGGTGGTCGCTTTCGACGTCAACGTCGAAAACCCCAAGATCCCGCAGATCGAGCAGTCAGACCGCGACCTTGCGCGCCTCGCGCTCGAGCAGGCGGTCAAGGATAATGGCGAGAGCTGGAAGGCCGGCTATGTCTATGTCGCGGGCATCGCCCCGCTCGACCGCCGCAATGAGACATGGGTCGACGTGAAGAAGAAATACTCGGGCATCAAGGAAGTCGCCATGTTCGGCACGCTGGACAACCCGATCGCCAACTCGGTCGCCAACCAGGCGCGCTCGGTGCTGACCGCCCATCCGGACATCAAGGTGATGTTTGCTCCCTATGACGAGTTCGCCAAGGGCGTGAAGATCGCCGTCGACGAGGCGGGCCTGAACAAGGACATCAAGATCTATTCGGCCGACATCTCGACCTCCGACATTGCGGCGATGCGCGAGCCCGACAGCGCCTGGGCGGCAACCGCGGCCACGAACCCGGCCGTCGTCGGCCAGGTCTCGGTGCGTGCGCTGGCGCAGCTGCTGGCCGGCGAAGACCCAGGCCACAACGTCGTCGTGCCGCCGACGCTGATCACCCAGAAGGACCTTCTCGACAAGGACATCAAGAATATGGAGGACCTGTCGGCCAAGCTGCCGCAGTTCGCCCACGCCGATGTCGCGATGCCGGCCTGGATGCCGAACCCGAACGCGAAGTAGGCCAATCGATATTGCAATTCGCTCACACTTGGAACAGCCGCTTGCAGCAACTGCAGGCGGCTTTTTTGCTGTCTTCATTCGTTGAACAGATCGGAGTAGGAGCCGGTGCGGGCAAGCCGCAGCTCATCGTCGGCAATGCGGTAGATCAAGAGCCAATCCGGTTCTACATGCGCATCCCGATAGTCTTTCCAGTCGCCTTTTAGAGGGGTGATCCTTATAACGCGCCGGCAGTCCGGCGATGAGCAGGCCCAACAACTCGCGCAATTTAGCGAGGTCTTTGCCACGCTTCTCCATGCGCTTAACGTCCCTGCGGAATTGCCCGGAGTGAACGGGCGTCGGCATGTCAGATGCCCAAATCCTTGAACAATTCGTCGGCTGACGCGAAACGCTTGCCTTTGCCTTTTTCCAATTCGGCCATGGCCTTTTGGGTGGTTGCGTTCGGCACCTTCACCGGAAAGGGAAATTCCTTGTCGGCGGCGACGCGGACCAGCAGCAGGCGAATGGCGTCGGAGACCGACAGTCCCATTGCCGCCAGGGCTTCGGTAGCCTGGTCCTTTGTCGCGGCATCAATTCGAGCGCGGACAACCGTATCCGTAGCCATGTTGCGACTCCTTACTGTTGAGCCACAATGTAGCTACAAACGGGTGTTCTTGCAAGCCTGCCGTCTGCGCTGTGCGTGACCGTGCTACCGCAGCGCCGCCGCGATATTGCCGCCGTCGACCGTCGTTACGTCGGCGGTTGTGCGGTCGGCCAGCGCGTGGTGCAGGAAAGCCTGCGCCACGTCCTGCGCCGTCACCTCCTGGCCGAGCAGATTGCCGGACATGTACTCTTTTTCCGACACGCCGCGTGCGCCCGATCGGCTGGCGATCATGGCGTCGGTCAACAGCCCGGAGCGGATGCGGTCGGCATTGACGGCGTTGGAACGGATGCCATGCGCGCCGTAATCCAGTGCATATTGCCTGGACAGGAACAGCGTCGCCGCCTTCGGCACGCCGTAGGCGCCGAATTTCGGACCCGGATTGACCGCCTGCTTGGAGGTGTTGAACAGGAGAGCGCCGCCGGTACCCTGTTCGAGCATGATGCGCACCGCGTTCTGCGCCACCGACTGGTGGGCGAAGAAATTGAGCTCGAAGCTCTTGCGCAGCAGCGCGTCGTCAAGTTCGCCGATCCGGCCTTCCCAAGCGGCACCGGCATTGGACACCACTATGTCGACGCCGCCATACACGGCGACCGCCTTGTCGAAGGCTGCACGCACCTGCGCCGTATCGGTGATGTCGGCGGCGACCCCGATCGAATTGTTGCCGGCCTTCTTGGCGGTTTCAGCGGCTTTTTCGCCATCGAGATCGACGACCACCGCATGCGCGCCATTGTCCGCAAACAGCTTGGCGGTCGCCGCACCGATCGCACCGGCACCGCCAGTGATCAGCACGACCTGGCCGGTCAGCGGCTTCGGCTTGTTGGAGGCGAGTTTGGCCTGTTCCAGCGACCAGTATTCGAGCGGGAACAGGTCGGCCTTGGAAAGCGGATGAAAACGGCCGACCACCTCGGCGCCACGCACGGCCTCGATCCACATTTCGCCGACATCGGAAGCGATCCTGGCATCCTTCAGCGTGCGGCCATGGCCGAACATGCCGAGCCCCGGCACCAGCGTCAGCCGCGGCATCGGGTCGAGCATGGTGCGTTTGACGTCGTCGAGCGCGTCATTGGTCTCGAAATAGGCGCGGTATTCCTTGGCGAAGGCGTCGACATGGTTCTTGATGACGGCCTTGTAGTCGCCGGCCTTGTCCGCATCTGGCGCCGGCACCGCCATCGGCCCGGTCTTGATGCGGATCGACAGGTCCGGCGTCGACACGCCGCGCGCGGCGTAGTCGGCGATCTCGGCCGAATTGATGAAATCGACGATCGCATCCGAGGTGCGGAAATCGCTGATCATGCGGTCGAAGCGGCCTTCGCCGCGTGCCACCGCCACGGCGCCGCGCAACATAGGAGCGATGGAAGCCGGCGTCGCGAGCTTCGCCGGAAGCGCGGCCTTTGCCGCCTTGGGCTTGGCATGCTTGGCTACATACTCCTCGGCGACATTCACATAGTGGATCATCCGGTTGTAGGCCTGCTTGGCGTCGTCGCCGAAGGTGAAGATGCCGTGCTTGTCGAGGATCAGTCCTTCCACATCAGGGTCGGCATCGAAGACGTCGGCCGCCGCCTTGGCGAGGTCGAAGCCCGGCATGATGTAGGGCACGTAGCCCATCTTGGTCCCGAACACCGTCTTCACCAGCGGCTTGCTGTCTTCCTGGTCGACGATCGCCAGGATGGCGGTCGAGTGCGTGTGGTCGACGAATTTGTGCGGCAGGAAGGCATGCAGCAATGTCTCGACCGAAGGATTGGGCGAGGACGGATCGATGAGGTTCGCCCGCTGCAGCGCGACCATGTCCTCGTCGGAGAGCTTGTCCAGCGCGCGCGCCTTGATGAGCGCGCCCATCTTCACCGCCGGCAGGCCCTGCGGCTCGATGACGGCCATGTCCCAGCCGCTGCCCTTGACGCACAGCACGTCCCATTCGTCGCCGACGAGGTCGGTCGCCTTGGTCTTGCAGGAAGTGTTGCCGCCGCCATGCAGTACCAGTCGCGGTTCGCCGCCCAGCAGGCGCGTCGTGTAGACGCGCAGCGCGAGATCGCGTCCGACGCCTTTCTTTGCATAGTCGGCAACCATCTTCTCCGCGTCGCCGTCATTCCACAGGTTCTTCATTAGCTTCGTCCAGTTGCTGTCATAGTGGTGAAACAGGAATGCCGCGACGCCTTGATGACGGCCGCGGCAGGAATGGTCTCTAGGATACCTTTTTGCCTGGCGCTCCGGCATCATCCAGAAGCCGCTGCGCCATATCGGCGCCGACCACCAGATGTGTGCAAAGGCCGCCGTCGATCGCAGCGAGCAGGGGTTCGAACTTGCTGTTCTCCTGCACCACCATCAGCCGCTTCTGAATGGCGCGCAACGAGGAAAGCTCCGCCGAGATCACCCGCCTGTTGTAGCCGCAGTCGAGCACCTTGCCCTCGGCATCGATGATCTGCCCGGCAATGACGCCGGCCGCGCCCGCCTTGCGCAGGTCGGCCATTTCGTCTGATGTCAGCGCGCCGCATTTGACCAGATGGCTGTCGGCATCGACGGCGCCGACCGAATACAGCGCCAGATCGCATTCGTGGATGCTCGACAGCTGTTCGCGGATTACAGGCTCGGCGCGCAGGCCGCGCGCCAGCTCTTCGGTGGTCAGCACGAGCGGGGCGTAGAAATTGATGCCCTTGGCGTTGAGCCGCCGGGCGATCTCCATCGTGCACTGGTCGGGACGATAGGAATAGGGCGCGCCGAGATTGCCGCAGAGCTGCACCACGGTGACATCCTGGAGATCGGCGTAGGACATGATGTCGGCGATCATGTAGACGGTGCGTCCCCAGGCGACGCCGATGCGGTCGCCTTTTTTCACCAGTTCGAGAAAGACGCTCGCCGCCAGCACCGCGATGTCGGTGGCGGGATCGGCGATATGGCCGTTTTCCGGCGCGATCCAGACCGCGTCGAGACCGAGTGCATCCTCGAGCTTGCGCGCCATGACGTCGTCGGTGAAAAGCTGGGTCGAGGTCGAGATGTTGACGATGCCGGTCTCTCGCGCCTTGCGCAGATACATGGCAACGGAGGCGCGGGAAATGTTAAGCTGGCTCGCCACCTGGTCCTGGCGCAGGCCATGCGCATAATAGAGCCAGGCGGCCTTATGTATAAGTTGTTCTGCCGGTCGGATCGCCATGCCTTCTCCTCGGCTGACATTAGTCACGGCTCTCGACAAAAGTCAAACCGCGCGGAGGTACGCGATGCCTTTACGCGCGCCAAATCTAGATCATCATTGCGCCAGACGCGCTTTGTCGTGGCATCGTTGCTGGTGACGCGGCCCCAGCCTGTGGTTAGAACTTGTCGGCAAAGGGACATACGGGGAGGACACGATGGGCAACCCTTACGAACAGGATCTCGACAGGAACGCTGCCAACCACCAGCCGCTGACGCCGCTCACCTATCTGGAGCGGGCAGCCAAGACCTATCCCGATCATGTCGCCATCATCCATGGCCGGCAGCGCGTGACGTATCGCGATTTCTGGCGGCGTTCGCTGCAGCTCGCCTCGGCGCTTGCCGGGCGCGGCATAGGCAAGGGCGACACGGTGACGGTGATGCTGTCGAACACGCCGCCGATGCTGGAGGCGCATTTCGGCGTGCCAATGACCAAGGCGGTGCTGCATTCGCTCAACACTCGCCTCGACGCCGCCGTGATCGCTTTCCAGCTCGACCATGCCGGGACCAGAGTGCTTATCGTCGATCGCGAATTCTCCGAAGTGGTTCGGCAAGCGCTTGACCTGGCCAAGGTGAAGCCCCTGGTCATCGACTATGACGATCCCGACTACGCCGCGGACGCTCCCTATCCGAAGGGCGGTCGCATCGGCACTCTCGACTACGAGGCCTTCGTCGCCGAGGGCGAGGGGAATTTTGCCTGGTCGATGCCTGACGACGAGTGGGACGCCATTTCGCTCAACTACACCTCGGGCACGACAGGCAACCCGAAAGGCGTCGTCTATCATCATCGGGGTGCTGCGCTGATGGCCTACGCCAACACCGTCCATGCCGGCATGGCCAAGCACGCGGTCTATCTGTGGACACTGCCGATGTTCCACTGCAATGGCTGGTGCTTTCCGTGGACCTTGGCCGTCCAGGCCGGCACCCATATCTGTCTGCGCTGGGTTCGGCCGAAGCAGATCTACGACGCCATCGCCGACCATGGCGTCACCCATCTGTGCGGCGCGCCGATCGTCATGTCGGTGCTGATCAACGCCAGGGATGAGGACAAGCGCCAGTTCCCGCAAGCCGTCACCTTCAACACGGCCGCCGCGCCGCCGCCGGAAGCGGTGCTCACCGGCATGGCCGATGCCGGCTTCGCCGTCACGCATCTCTATGGTCTGACCGAGACCTACGGCCCGGCGGTGGTGAACGAATGGCACAATGAGTGGGATCATCTGGAGAAGGGGCAGAGGGCCACGAGGAAGGCCAGGCAAGGCGTCCGCTACGCCGCGCTCGAAGGCCTCACGGTGATGGATCCCGAAACGATGACGCAGACGCCCGCCGACGGCCAGACCATCGGCGAGGTCATGTTTCGCGGCAACATCGTCATGAAAGGCTATCTCAGGAACCGCAAGGCCACCGACGAGGCGTTCGCCGGCGGCTGGTTCCACTCCGGCGATCTCGGCGTCATGCATGCGGATGGATATATCCAGCTCAAGGACCGCTCCAAGGACATTATCATTTCGGGCGGCGAGAACATTTCCTCGATCGAGGTCGAGGACGCGCTCTACAAGCACCCGTCCGTTGCGTCTTGCGGCGTGGTGGCGCGGGCGGACGAGAAATGGGGCGAGGTGCCGGTCGCCTATGTCGAGCTGAAGCCTGGCAAGACGGCGACCGAGGCAGAGATCATCGAGCATTGCCGCGCGCTGCTTGCCCGCTTCAAGCTGCCGAAAGCGGTGGTGTTCGCCGAGATTCCCAAGACCTCGACGGGGAAGATCCAGAAATTCCGGCTAAGGGAGATGGCGAAGGAGGCGTAGGCCGCATGGCCGCTCTTGCGATGACCCCGACAATTTGCGGCGGGCCTTGTGACTTCGTCATCCCAGGGCGACGCAAGGACCAGCGACGCGGCGCAGACCCTAGGATCCATGCCCTGATGTCAGTCAAAAAATGAGGCGGATCAGGAAGTTACTGTAGCCCACAGCAGCCATCCTCGACTGCCGGAGCACGGCCGCAAGGCCACGGCATGGATCCTAGGTTTCCGCTACGTCGCTTCGCGACTGCTTCACCCTGGGATGACGAAGTGCGAGGCGAGCCACCCCCCTCACTGTCACCATCTGTCACCATTTTGTACGCGTACGCCGAATCCGTGTTGACATCGCGTTCCTTTCGATTTACGAGTGACGAAAATCAAAATTCATCACTAGTAAATCGAAAGAGGCTATGTCCGAAACCGCCAACCTCGTCGCCGATGCCGCCCGCCAGGAGAATGTAACGCGCATTCTCGATTGCGCCGAGCGCCTGTTCCGGCACTATGGCTACGGCAAGACCAATGTCGCCGACATTGCCCGCGAACTCGGCATGTCGCCAGCCAACATCTATCGCTTCTTTGCTTCCAAGGTCGAAATCCACCAGGCGGTCTGCGGCCGGATGCTCGGGGCCAGCTACAGGATGGCCTACGAGATCATGCATTTGCCGATCAGCGCCGAGGAACGGCTGCGGCGCTACGTGCACGCGCAGTACAAGATGACCATGGAGGTCATGCTCGACGACCAGAAGGTCCATGAGATGGTCATCGTCGCCCTCGAGCGCGATTGGGGCGTTATCGACAAGCATGTCGACAGTATCCATGATCTTTTTGCCGAGGTGATCCGCGAGGGCATCGCGGCCGGCGAATTCAGGGAGCAGGATCCGGTGATTGCGTCGCGCTGCTTCGGCGCGGCC
Source organism: Mesorhizobium sp. B2-1-3 (assembly GCF_006442495.1). Classification (NCBI taxonomy): domain Bacteria; kingdom Pseudomonadati; phylum Pseudomonadota; class Alphaproteobacteria; order Hyphomicrobiales; family Phyllobacteriaceae; genus Mesorhizobium; species Mesorhizobium sp. B2-1-3. Next base: position 13,126 of record NZ_VFWL01000004.1, on the reverse strand, counting down.
ACGGTCATTTTGTGCCACCCGCAGATGGTGGCCCAGTGTCTTGCCAAGACCAACCGGGCAATGCCCGACGACCTCATCGACTATGCGATCAAGGCCTTGAAGAAGTAGCCGCCGCCCGCCGGGCGCCGGTAACGACAATCAATCTCCAGTTTGGGAGTGCTAAGGTGTCTTCGTCCAATTCCATTATCCGCTGGCTGCCGGTTGCCGGCCTGATCGTCGCGTCGCTCGGCCTTGCCGGTTGTTCCCAGGAGAAGGCGGAGGTCAAGGATATCATCCGCCCCGTCAAGGTCGTCGAGATCGGCGCGGCGCAGACCACCCGCCAGCTCGATTATTCCGGCTCGGTGCGTGCCCGCACCGAGATGAATCTCGGCTTCCGCGTTGCCGGCAAGGTCACCGAGAGGCTCGTCGACATCGGCCAGCATGTCACCTCGGGCGACGTCCTCGCCCGCATCGATCCCTCCGATTACGAGCTTTCGGTCAAAAGCGCCGCGGCGAGCCTTGACGCCGCCGAGCGCCAGGTCGAGACGGTGGATCTCGCCAGGAAGCGCGCCGAGCAGCTCTATGCCAAGAATTTCGCGCCGAAATCGCAGCTCGAGCAGGCGACGCTGGCCTACAACCAGGCGGTCGCGACGCGCGATGCCGCCCGCTCGACCCTCGCCCAGGCTCAGAACCAGGTCCACTATACCGACCTCAAGGCGAGCGAGAACGGCATCGTCACCGCGGTCAGTGCCGATGTCGGCCAGGTGGTCGGTGCCGGCACGCCCGTGATGACGGTTGCCGTCGATGGCGAGAAGGAAGTGCTGATCGCGGTGCCGGAAATGGATATTGCCGGCTTCAGGCCGGGCAAGGAGGTCAAGGCAAGCTTCTGGGCGGACGATGCGCTGACGCTTGCCGGCAAGGTCCGCGAAGTGGCCGGCAGCGCCGACCCGCAGTCGCGTACCTTCGCCGTTCGCGTCTCGCTTCCCAACGATCCGCGCGTGCTGCTCGGCATGACCGCCAACGTGCAGGCCTCGATCGACAGCAAGACCCAGCTGGTCTCGATCCCGCTCAGCGCCCTGGCTGAAAAGGACGGCCAGAAGATCGTCTGGGCCGTGGACCGCGGCAGCGACACCGTGCATTCGCGTCCGGTCAAGATCGCGAACTTCACCGCCGATGGCGTCGCGGTTGCCGACGGCCTCAAGCAGGGCGACGTCGTGGTTGCCGCTGGCACCCAGTTCATGACCGACAATCTGAAGGTCAAGCTGTCCGGCGATAGTCTCCAGCAGTCCGCCTCGGCGGCGGACGACGCTGCCACCAGCAGCCTGCGCTGACAGCCAGGCACTACGAAAGCCCCCCTGTCTTGGCGGCGCGAGCCGCAAGACCGGGCAGGCCATGGTTTCCGGGCGGCAGGCGCCCGATCGTCGAGACGCCGGCAAGATGGCTCCCCCGCATCACTGTCGCGTCACACGCGATGCGAGTCTCTCCGCTTGAGGGAGCTTCGCCGCCCGGAAGCCAGACGAAGAACGCATGAACGGCATGATGAACCTGCCCTGCAGATCAATTGGACTGGACTGGCGCCATGACCACCGACAGCAACACTGAAAAGCGGCCTTTCAACCTCTCGCGTTGGGCGATCGGGCATCCGAGCATCGCACGTTTCCTGTTCGGCCTGATCATCCTTGCCGGTGCGCTCGGCCTGATGCGCATGGGCCAGAAGGAAGATCCCGATTTCACCTTCCGCGTCATGGTCGTGCAGGCGATCTGGCCGGGTTCTTCGATCCAGGAGATGGAAGACCAGGTCGTCAACAAGATCGAACGCAAGCTGCAGGAAACGCCGCATCTCGACTTCGTGCGCTCCTACACGCGCGCCGGCAGCGCCATCATCACGGTTCAGATCAAGGGCGACACCAATGCTGCCCAGGTCAACGACGCCTTCTATCAGGTGCGCAAGAAGGTCGGCGACATAGCAGGCGATCTGCCGCAGGGCCTGCTCGGCCCCTATTTCAACGATGAATTCGGCGACACCTTCATCACCTTGCATTCGATCAGCGGCGATGGCTTCAGCTATCCCGAATTAAAGAAGTTCGCCATCCAGGCCCGCGATATGCTGCTGACGACGCCCGGCGTCGAGAAGGCGGTCATCATCGGCGACCAGCCCGAGAAGATCTATATCGACGTCTCGTCCAAGGCGCTAGCCGAGCGCGGCCTGACGCTGACTGACCTGCAGAACGCGATCAAGGGACAGAACAATGTCGACCCGGCAGGCTCTGTCGACACCGGCCTGCGCTCGGTCCGCATTTCGGTCGAGGGCGACGTCACCAGGGCGGCCGACATTCGCGAGCTGCGCTTGCGCGCCGGCAACCAGGTGACGCGCCTTGGCGATATCGCCACCGTGAGCTCGGGGCTGGAGGATCCTTTCGAGCGCAAGTACCGGTTCAATGGCCACGAGAGCGTCCAGCTCGGTGTCGTCATGGCCAAGGGCTTCAACGTCACCGATGTCGGCAAGGACGTCGAGGCGACCTACAAGCGATTCGAGGAGGCGCTGCCCTATGGCGTCTCCGTCGATCAGATATCGGACCAGCCCGAGGTCGTCAGGGACGCTGTCAGCGAGTTCATGCATGCGCTCGGCGAAGCGCTGCTGATCGTGCTCGTCGTCTCGTTCCTGTCGATCGGCTGGCGCTCCGGACTTGTCATTGCCATCGCCATTCCGCTGGTCCTGGCCGCCACCTTCGCCATCATGTACGAGATCGGCATCGACCTGCAGCGCATTTCGCTCGGCGCCTTGATCATCGCCCTCGGCCTGCTTGTCGACGACGCCATGATCGTCGTCGAGATGATGGAACGCAAGCTGGAGGAGGGGCTGGTCAAGATCGAGGCGGCGGGTTTCGCCTATTCCTCGACCGCTTTCCCGATGCTGACCGGCACGCTGATCACCACCGCCGGCTTCATTCCGGTCGGCTTCGCCGCCTCCACCGCAGGCGAATATGTCCGCACGCTGTTCTACGTCGTCGGCATCGCGCTCGTGGTGTCCTGGTTCGTGGCGGTCTATTTCACGCCATGGCTGGGATATATGATCCTCAAGCAGCGCAAGCATGCCGGTTCCCATCACGACGTCTTCGACACCAGCTTCTATCGCCGGCTTCGCTCGACCGTTACCTGGGCCGTGCGCCATCGCATCATCGTGCTGACGATGACGCTGGTGACCTTCGCCACCAGCCTGTGGGCCTTCCAGTTCATTCCGCAGAACTTCTTCCCGCAATCGTCGCGCCCGGAAATCCTCGTCGATCTCTGGCTGCCGGAAGGCACCAGCATCAAGGAAGTCGAAACGCAGGCCAAGGCGCTGGAAGCCAAGATGATGGACGACAAGGACAAGCGCTTCATCGCCACCTATATCGGTGAAGGCGCGCCGCGCTTCTTCCTGCCGCTGGACCAGCAGCTCAGGAATCCTAACTTCGCCCAGCTTCTTGTGATGGCCAATGACGAGCCGGCGCGCGAGCGGCTGATCGTCAAGCTGCGCACCATCCTGGCGCAGGACTTCCCCTCCATCCGCGGCAAGGTCGACCGCTTGTTCCTCGGCCCGCCGACAGGCTGGCCGGTGCAGATGCGCGTCATGGGCCCGGACCGCCAGGAAGTGCGGCGCATTGCCGACCAGGTGAAGGCAAAATTCCAGGCCAACCCGCTGCTCGGCGCCGTCCATGACGACTGGCTGGAACCTGTGCCGGCGATGAAGCTGGTCATCGACCAGGACCGCGCCCGTGCGTTGGGCGTCACCTCGCAGCGCATCCGCCAGATGCTGCAGGCGTCCATGTCCGGCGCGCCGTTGGGCGACTTCCGCGACGGCGAAGAAACGGTGTCCATCGTCGCCCGCGAACCGGATGCCAGTCGCACCCTGCTGTCCTCGGTCGATTCCATCTACATCCCGACCGATTTCGGTGGCTTCGTGCCGCTGTCGCAGGTGGCCAAGGTTGTGCCGGTGCTGGAGCAAGGCGTCGAGTGGCGGCGCGACCGCTTGCCGACCATCAGCGTGCGGGCGACCTTGCCCGACGGCGTGCAGTCAAACGACGTCGTCACCAAGATGTACAACGACATGAAGGGCCTGCGCGACGGCTTGCCGCCCGGCTACAAGATCGAGATCCAGGGCGGTGCCGAGGATTCGGCGGAAAGCCAGGCTTCCATCGCCGCCAAGGCGCCTATCATGCTGGCCGTCATCGTCATATTGCTGATGGTCCAGCTGCAGCATTTCGGCAAGGCTATGCTTGTTCTGGCCACCGGTCCACTCGGCATCATCGGTGCGGCCGCGGCCCTTTTGATCAGCGGCGCGCCGTTCGGCTTCGTCGCCATCCTCGGAGTCATCGCGCTGCTCGGCATCATCATGCGAAACTCCATCATCCTCGTCGACCAGATCGACCAGGACATCGCGAAAGGCATGGAACGCTCCGAAGCGATCATCGGCTCGGCTGTGCGCCGTTTCCGGCCGATCGTGTTGACGGCAATGACCGCGGTGCTGGCGCTGATCCCAATCTCGCGCGGCGTGTTCTGGGGGCCGCTCGCCTACGCCATGATGGGCGGCATTCTGGTTGCAACCGTGCTCACCATCCTGGTGCTGCCCGCTGGCTACGCCCTGTTCTTCGGCCGTGAGCGAAAGAAGGTGCCGACCGACGAACAGACGCCCGAACCGGAAACCGTCGAAGGCGTCGAGAGGCCGCAACTCGCTTTGGCGGCTGAATGAACCAAATCGGCCGGTCTCATTTGAGACCGGCCAATTTCTGTTCTTGCGGAGCCGAAGGCCGCTTGCCCGTCAGGCAATCAGATGACGAAAAACCAGTTGGCGATCAGCATTACCGCCACTCCGGCGACCAGCGTCAGATAGGGCAGCATGCCCGCCTTTTTCACCGAGAGGTCCGCTCCCGCCATGCCGAGGTCGGCCAGCATGTGGTCGGGGAACTTGCCGCCGTCCTGGATGTAATGGCGGAAGCAGAACACCGGGATGATCAGCGCCGCGGTGATCAGCCCGGCCCACAGCGCCATCGGGTTCCACACCTTGGCGCCGGCGCCCATGAAGATCGCGTTGACATAGGCGAAGATCGCCCCGATCCCCAAGAGCCACGTCGGGGCCTTCCATGGCCGCGCGATATGGCCGTTGTCGATGCGATGGATCCAGCCGGCATTGAGGTTGAGGAAGTTGAAGATGATGTAGCCGCAATTGGATACGGCGAGAATGAAGAAGAAGCTCGTCGCGTCGGCCGAGGCGATCGCCAGCACGATCAGGTTGAAGCACAGGTCGGTCCACATCGCCCGCGTCGGCGCGCCATGCTCGTTGACGTGACTGAGGTAGCGCGGCAGCCAGCCGTCGACGGAGCCCTGGTAGAGCGTGCGCGAGGAGCCGGCCATAGCCGTCATGATGCACAGCACAAGCGCCAGGATCATCAGCATCACCAGCAGGCTGTGGATAAGCCCGCCGCCGCCGACCATGCCGGCGAGAGCATCCGCCACGCCTGAGCCGTCAACGATCGGCGTCGCCAGCATGCCGTTGAGGCCGAGCACGCCCTGGAAGGTGAACGGCACCAGGATGAACAGCAGCATGCAGAGCAGGCCGGAATAGAAGATGGCCTTGAAGGTGTCGGTGCCCGGATTCTTGAACTCGGACGTATAGCAGACGGCGGTCTCGAAGCCGTAGGTCGACCAGGCCGCGATGAACATGCCGCCGAGCACCAGAGTCCAGCCGGCGATGTTCCAGGCGCCGGGCTCTGGCGCATAGGCGGCGGCCAAGGGAACCAGCGGCGAGAAATTGGCCCAGTTGATCTGGCCGGTGAAGATCGGCACGACGCCGACGATCAGCATCGGGACGATGACCAGCAGGCCGATATATTTCTGCACATTGGCGGTGCCCAGGATACCGCGATGCTGGATCGAGAAGATCATCAGCATCAGCACGGCGCCGATGAAGAAGGTGGCGTTGAAGGTGAAGGACACCGGACCCAGCGTGTGGCTGAACGCCGACCACGTGCGGATCGCCGGGGTCGCCGCCGCGGTCACCGCGGTAATGGCGTCGGCGGCGCTTGTTCCGGCATGTGCCGTGACATAGGCGGCGACCTCGGGCGACGTGTCGGTAAAGATCGGCACCGGCGCCAGCGCGTTGAGGATATAAGCGGCGGCGATCGAGCAGCCGAGCGAGAGCACCGGCGACCAGGCGAACCAGTTGCACCACACCGACAAGGGCGCGATGAACTTGGAGTAACGCAGCCAGGCGGTGGCGCCGTAGATCGAGGCGCCGCCCGATTTGTTCGGGAACAGGCCGGCGATCTCGGCATAGGTGAAGGATTGCAGGAAGCCCATGACCATGGACACCGTCCAGATCAGGAAAGCGAGCGTCCCGGTCGTGCCGGCAATGCCGCCGATCGAGAACAGGACGAGGGCCGGGACGCCGCTCGCCACCCAGAAGGCGCCGCGCCAGTCGATATGCCTGAGCAGCTTGCTTTCGGCAGGCTGGTCCAGGACTGTGCTTATGGTGCTCATGTCGGTGAATTCCCCTTTTTGATGTTCCCCGCCGGCGACGCCTCGGCTGTGCGAAGCTTGCTCCCGGCCAATATCGCCGCGACTTCAGTGTTTCCACTCAGTCGTATTTTTTTCTTAGGAGTGAAGATTGATCCGGCGCGCTTTCACGTCAAGCGTTTTGTCGCGCCGTGCACATCACGCTTGCGGGCGGGCGCACAAATGTGCCCCGCGGCGCCGCCGATGGGCAATCCCGTATGCCCGGAAGGCCGCGGTCAGGAACGCGGCCTGGTCTTCTGCGGATCGTAATGGGCGAAGGCCACGACTCGCGCCGGCAGCCGCTTGGCGTGGCCGTCGAGCTTGCCGATTTCAACTCGCGCGCCGATGGCGGCGTGGGTGACATCGAGCCGCGCCAGCGCGATGGTCTTGTTCAGCACCGGCGAGCGCATGCCCGACGTGACGACCCCGATCTGGGCGCGGCCGACATGCACGCAATCGCCATGGCCGACCGCGACGTTGGCATCGATGTCGAGCCCGACCAGTTTGTTCTGCGGGTTCTCCTTGCGCCGGATCAGCGCCTCGCGGCCGATGAAGTCGTCGGTCTTGGACTTCAGCGGCACGGTGAAGCCGATGCCGGCCTCGAACGGGTCGGTCTGGTCGGAGAACTCGTAACCGGCGAAGATCAGCCCGGCCTCGATGCGCACCATGTCCAGCGCCTGCAGGCCCATCGGCTTCAATCCATGCGGCTGGCCGGCGGCCCAGATCGCGTCGAAGACCTTTTCGGCGTCGCCCGGATGACACCAGATCTCGTAGCCGAGTTCACCGGTATAGCCGGTGCGCGAGACGACGACCGGAACGCCATTGCCGCCGCCGATGCGCGCGACGGCGAAGCGGAACCATTCCAGTTCCTCGATCGACGGCTGCAGCGGCGAGGTCCAGATCACCTTCCTCAGGATGTCGCGGCTCTTCGGCCCCTGCACGGCGATATTGTGCATCTGGTCGGTGGACGAGCGCACCAGCACGTTGAGGCCGAGCTTTGTCGCCGTCTCGCGCAGCCATTCGCCGGACAGATCGTCGCCGCCGACCCAGCGGAAATTGTCCTTGCCGAGCCTGAGCAGCGTGCCATCGTCGATCATGCCGCCATGCTCGTAGCACATGGCGGAATAGACGACCTGGCCCACGCCGAGCTTCTTGACGTCGCGGGTCAGCGTATATTGCAGCAGCGCTTCGGAATCCGGGCCGGTGACCTCGAATTTGCGCAGCGGCGACAGGTCCATGATCACGGCGTCCTGCCGGCAGGCCCAGTACTCGGCGATCGCGCCTTCCCTGGCGAAGGAATTGGCCAGCCAATAGCCCCTGTACTCGACGAAGTCGCGGGTGTGCTTGGCAAAGCTCGAATGAAAGGAGGTCTCGCGGGTCATTTTCGGTTCCGAATCGGGCGTCATGCGTCTGGCGATCGCACGCGAGAATTTGTGCTGGCCGGAATAGGTGCGCACATGGATGTCGGTCAGGTCCCAGCCATTGGCCGGCGTTGTGTCGTCGGGGCAGGCGGAGGACACGCAGACGATGTCGGTCAGCGCCCGCAGCAGCACATAGTCACCTGGCCGCGACCATGGCTCGTCGGAGACCATGACGCCATGCGCGTCGATTGCCGTGTTGAAGAAGAAGTTGATAGCCATCCAGCCGGCGCGTGGTGTGACGCCCTTGTCCGACAGCGCGCGGTTGAAGTTCTCCGAGCAGTTGGCATGGCCGGGATAGCCGATGTCATCGTAATATTTGGCGGCGCATGCGAGCGCGAAGGCGTCGTGCCGGCCGCATGTGTCCTGCACCACTTCGACCAGCGGCTCCATGTCCTGGTCGTAATATTTCGAGTGCAGCCCCGGCATCGGATAGCTCGATCCCATCAGCGTGCGTGTTGTCGTCACATCGAGCGGATGGTCGAGCCCCTTGTCCAGCTTGCGCGCCGAAAAGCACTGGAAGTCGGTGCATTGGCGCCCGTCGACGTCGATGATCTGCAGATAGTCGCCGGCTTTGACGAAATAGGATTCCGCCGTCGCCGAATGGACGCGCAGGTCGAGCACCGGATCGGCGAGCGGGTCGGCCAATTGGGACTTCGCCGCCGGACGGATGGTGGCACGCCGCACGATCACAGTAAGCGGCGTCGCCGTATCATGGCCGTCGACCAGCATCGGCCCGCCGGGCGCGGCGATCACCACCGAGCCGACGCGCACGATGGTGAAAGCCTGTTCGGTGCCGGCCGGCGTGGCGCCGCCGAATACGCGCACCGCCTTGGCCTGGTCGAGCTGCACCTGCCGGCGCGCGAGCCCGCGCCGCAGGGACGCGAGGCTGTCATCGCCCTCGGCAAGCAGTGCCTTGATGCCGGCGGCATTGCTGTTGGATTTTTCCCCGAGGATGGAGGGATCGGTCGCACCGGTGCCATCCCATGCCAGCAGTTCGCAAGCCTGGCCGCCCTCGACATTGCGCACTGTGATCGTGTCGCCGGCCTCGACCTCGATCAGCACCGCACCATTGCCCTGGACCGTATAGCGCTCCATGCCCGGCGGCAGCGCGATCTGGCCGGGCCGCAGGATCAGGCTCGGCCGGGGTGGTCCGGATGCGACGGCAGGGTAGGGCGACTGGCTCATCTCAGCCTTGCGGTTCGAGAAACAAGTTTGCCTGTGCGTGAAATTATTTTAGCAGCAAGAATAGCAGTGCGGGTGGGTTTGGCAAGGCGGTGGTGGGGCAGGTTCTTCCTTCTCCCCTTGTGGGGTCCGAAGGACGGGGCGAGATCCGTGGCTCGCCCCAGGGCGGTGGATCAGTGCCCAGCGCCGAGACGGTTGAGGGGGTGGGTGACGGCGTGCCGTCATTGCCAAGCTGGAGCACCACTCATCCGACCTCGCTCCGCGAGGCCACCTTCTCCTACAAGGGGAGAAGGGAAGGGCGTGCGCAAGGCTACGTCACTTCCTCGGAATGGCTGATATCCACACCATATTCCGCCGCCGCATCGAGCATCGTGTGCCACAGGCTCTCGGCAAAGGTCGCGAAGACCAGAACGTTGAACACCGCCTGTCCGTCCGCCCGATCATTCCCACGCCAGAGCGTGACGCTGGTGTGATCCATCGAGGTTGCGGCGGCAGAGCCGACCGCGAACACACCGGCATGCAGATCGAGCGATGAAAGCTTGGCCAACATCGCCCGCGCCTTGTCACCGGAGATGCTGATCAGCGCCCGCGCATGCGACTGGTCAGACAGCGAAGCCGATCCGGCAAGCAGAGGAGCAAGCGCCTTCATCCCGTGCTTGCCACTCTTCGACAGCACGAAAAACTGATCCGGCCCGGACCAGATCAGCGTGGCGTCCGCAATCCGCACCGCCTTGGGCGCATCCGGACCGGCAATGCCGAAACACGCCGTCGCAGCCCTGGCCAGGTCACCCGCCTTGCCGCGGCGTGCCATCACTTGCACGAGGTCGAAATTGCGGATCTCGGTCAGCGAAACGCCGGTATCGCCCTGCGCGCCATGCGGACCGACGACCAGCGTGCGGTCGAGAGGGCTGCGCGCATCCCAGGTAAATTCAGCCACGCTGGCGCCCTCCATCCGGGTCGTAGAAGACGGGATTGCACAGTTCGACATCATACTCCTCTGCGCGCAGCGGATCGTGCGCGCGCACGGTCTCGCCGATACGCTCGCGACCACGTTCCACGAGAGCAAGCCCGATCCATTGATCCGATGTCGGCGAGAAGCAGACTGAGGTGACATAGCCCTGGTCGTTATCAGGTCCGGGCGTCTGGCCCTTCGGAACGATGTGCGCGCCGGAGCGCAGCCGCCGCGCCTTGTCGGTCGGCTTGATGCCGACGACGACCTGCCGGTCCGGCGCGACCAGTGCCTCGCGCCCGGCCATGATGCGGCCCACAAAATCCTTCTTGGTCGACATCATCTTGCCCAGGCCGAGGTCGGCGGCCGTGGTCGTGCCGTTCAGTTCCGGTCCGGCGACATGGCCCTTTTCGATGCGCATGACGCCAAGAGCCTCGGTGCCGTATGGCGTCACGCCGAACGGCTTGCCGGCCAGCATCAGATTGCGCACGAGCGCCTCGCCATAGCGCGCCGGCACCGAAATTTCGAACGCCATTTCGCCGGAGAAAGAGATGCGGAACAGCCGCGCCTTGATGCCGCCGCGCAGCGCGACTTCGCGTGCACCCATGAAGGGGAAGCCCTCGTTCGACAGGTCCTCGGCCGGATCGACGATCTCCTTCAGCAGATCACGCGTCTTCGGCCCGGCGACCGAAAACTGCGCCCACTGGTCGGAGACAGAGGTCAGTTGCACATCGAGTTTCGGGAACAGCACCTGCCGGCAGAATTCGAGATGCTGCATCACCAGTCCGGCCTTGGCGGTGGTGGTGGTGAGGAAATAATGATCCTCGGCCAGCCGCGAGGTCGTGCCGTCGTCGTAGACGAACCCGTCCTCGCGCAGCATCAGCCCGTAGCGCGCCTTGCCGACGGCGAGGCTGGAGAAGGTGTTGATGTAGACGCGGTCGAGGAAGGCGCCGGCATCGGGGCCGTGCACGTCGATCTTGCCGAGCGTCGAGACATCGCAGAAGCCGACGCCGGAACGCACCGTCTTGACCTCGCGTGTGACTGATTCCAGCCAGTCCTTCTCGCCCGTGTGCGGATACCATTGCGCGCGCTTCCACAGGCCGGTGTCGACGAAGACGGCACCCTGTTCGGCGGCCCAGTGATGCGAGGGCGTCAGCCTTGTGGCGTGAAAAGTCTCGTCGCGGTGATGGCCGGCAAAGGCGCCGATCGCGACCGGCACATAGGGCGGGCGGTAGATCGTCGTGCCGGTTTCGGGAATGGACTTGCCCGACACCGCGGCCATGATGGCAAGGCCGGCGACGTTGGAGGTCTTGCCCTGGTCGGTCGCCATGCCGAGCGTCGTGTAGCGCTTCAGATGCTCGACCGACTCGAAGCCCTCGCGCTGCGCCAGTTCGATGTCGGAAGCTGTGACATCGTGCTGCTGGTCGACGAACGCCTTGCCCTTGCCGGCGACATGCCAGAGCGGCGTCAACGAGAACGCCTCGTCATCGGCAGTTGGCGCTGTGCCGGCCTTGCCGCTGCGCCCGGCGTCGAGCGCGGCCGCCGCGCCTGCTGCAAACCCTCCCGCCAAACAGGCGCCGAGACCGAACGAGCCATTGGCTGCACCGGCGGCGACCATGCCGGGAGGCGCGCCGTCGGGCACGAAGGCGGCGATGTCGTCGCGCCATTTCGGCCGGCCGCGATGATAGGAGGTGAGCCCGACCGCCGGGTTCCAGCCGCCGGAGACCGCAAGCCCGTCCGCTTCCACTTCGGCTCGCGCGCCGCCGGTGAGAGAGACGGAGATTTTCCTCACACCGTCCTTGCCGCCGTCCGCACGGCTGACGGCGCCATGCAGCACCGGGAAGCCGCTCTTCGAGGCGAGCGAACGATGGGCGGGCGAGACGTCAGGCCGTGCGTCGATGACCGCCGCAATCTGCAAGCCTGCGCCGAGTACTGTCTCGACCGTGCGCCAGCCATCCTCATTGTTGGTGAACAGCGCGATGCGTTTTGCCGGCGCGGCGGCATAGCGCGCGACATAGGTCCGCATGGCCGAAGCCATCATCACGCCGGGCGTATCGTTGCCGGCAAAGACGACCGGCCGCTCGAGGGCGCCGGCCGCGACGACGCAACGCCTGGCCACGATGCGCCACATGCGCTGGCGCACCTGGTGCTCGGGCGGCGAGGGCAGATGGTCGTTGACCCGCTCGATCGCGCCATAGGTGCCGCCATCGTAGACGCCGAACAGCGTCGTGCGGGTCATGATGCGGACATCGGGCATTGCCTCGAGTTCCGCCAGGGTTCGCGACAGCCACTCGGCTGCCGGCAGCCCGTCGATCGTGCCGCCATCCGAGAGCAGGCGGCCGCCGGGGATAAAATCCTCTTCGCACAGGATGACGCGGGCGCCGGAGCGGCCGGCGGCAAGGGCCGCCGCAAGCCCGGTCGGGCCGGAGCCGGCGATCAGCACGTCGCAATGCGCCCAGGCCTTGTCATAGTGGTCGGGATCGGCAACGCCGGCGGCGCGGCCGAGGCCTGCGGCGCGGCGGATCGCCGGCTCGTAGATCGCCTCCCAGAATTTCGCCGGCCACATGAAGGTCTTGTAGTAGAAGCCGGCGACGAAGATCGGCGCGAAGAGCTGGTTGACCGACATCACGTCGAAATGGAGCGACGGCCAGCGGTTCTGGCTGGCGGCCTCAAGCCCTTCATAGAGCTCGGCGGTCGTGGCCTTGGTGTTCGGCTCGCGGCGTGCGCCGGTGCGCAGTTCGACCAGCGCGTTGGGCTCTTCCGAGCCAGCGGTCAGAATGCCGCGCGGACGGTGGTATTTGAACGAGCGGCCGACCAGCTTGACGCCGTTGGCGATCAGCGCCGACGCCAGCGTGTCGCCCTCGAAGCCGAAGAACGTCTTGCCATCGAAGCGGAAGCTCAGCGGTGACGAACGATCGAGGAGGCCGCCAGTGGAGAGACGATTGGACTGGGAGGAAATCACGATGCAGCCCCATGCACTGGCGTCGCGCTGCCCCTCATCGCCCTGCCGCTTCTTACCCTCCCCCTGGTGGGGAGGGTAAGAAGCGGCAGGGCGATGAGGGGC
>NZ_VFWL01000039.1:0-1536 GCF_006442495.1 Mesorhizobium sp. B2-1-3 | reverse complement strand
GGTGTCGGGATGCTGGAGCGAGACGTATTGCGCAACCGCGACCTGGCCGGTGGCGGCATCGACATGCAGGGCGAAGGCGACCTTGTCGGTGGCGGTGATGCCGTTGTTGTTGGCGTCATAGACGCCGATGATGTGGCCGTTGCCGTCGTTGAACAGCGAGATTGCGTGGCCATCGGTGGTCTTCAGGCCGGAATCCACGCCCGTATTGCTGGCAAGGGTGAGCGCATAGACGAGCGAAGCTTTCGCTGCCGGTCCGTCGGCGCCGAACAGCGCCGTGGCGTTCACGACGCCGCCGCTGCCTTGCGCATATTGGTGCAGCGGCATGTCGGGATCGGTCCCGGCATTGACGCCGGCAAACAGGGCCGCCACGGCAGGATCGGTGGTGTCGTCGGAATCGGCATCGACACCTGCGGTCTCGTCGATAACGATGATGTCGCCGACCTTGATGTTGGCAAGGAAGGTGCCGGTGTTGTCGCCCTGTTCGCCGATTTCACGGAACGTCAGTGAGTTGTCGCCGGCCGTCGCCGTGACGTCGATGGCGATGGTCTGCATGACGCCCGACGTGGGATTGTAGGTTCCGACCGAGACGCCGTTCCACAGCACTTCGAGCTTGGCGCTGTGTAGGAGGCTGGTGTCGTTGGCGGCGCCGATCTCGAAGGAGATGCGGTATTCGCCGGCGCTGAGGCCATGCAGCGTCTGCGAGATCTGGATGTTGCCGGGGCTGGCCTCGAGGTCGACCATAACGCTGTTGGTCGGGCTGTCTGCACCGCGATAGCCGTCACCGACCTTCTGCAATTCGATGCTGCTGGCGCCCTCGTAAGGCGAGGCCGTGACGGTCCAGGCGCCGGCGGGACCGGTCGTGGTGCCGCTGCCCGCACCCCAGGCGTCGCCATTGGGGACGAAGCCGTCCAGGAACAGGCCGTTCAAGGCACCGTTCGGCTGCGAGATGGTCAGGCTCGGACCATCGTCGTCGAAGCTGATCTGGCCCGAGACATCGGCGCTGGCGCTGGCGGTGTCGCCGTCGCCATCCGTGACGGTCACGCTCACTGCGACCGAATGCAGGCCCAGCACCACCGTGTCGTCCGGATTGGAGGCGTCCGAATGATGAAGCGACAGATATTGCTCGACGGTCACCTTGCCGGTGGCCGGATCGATCGACAGCGCGAACGCCGCATCGCCATTGAACGTTCCGCCCTGGACGACGCCGACGACGACGCCGTTGGCCAGCGTCTGCAAGGTGATCAGCGAGCCGTCGGTGACGGCAAGGCCGGAGACCGCATTGGTGACGCTTAGCGCATAGACGGTGCTGCCCGAAACGGCCGGACCGTCGGCGCCGAACAGCGCCGTGATGTTGACGAAGGCACTGTCGCTGGTGCCGTGCGCGATCGCGCCGGTGCCGCCGACATCGGGATCCTCGCCCTTGGTGACCGTACCAGTGTCGATCCCAGCCGGGGTGCTCGTGGTCGCCGTCTCGTCAAGCGCTACCGTAACGCCGGTGGCGGCGACAGCCGTCACCTTCGGCCCGTCGTCGTCGAA
>NZ_VFWL01000038.1:0-2206 GCF_006442495.1 Mesorhizobium sp. B2-1-3 | reverse complement strand
TGGTCGACGGGCAGCTCGATCTCGACGCGCTGGCGTTCGCCGCCGATCTCGAGTTCCACCCGGCGGGTGCCGGCGACGCGGCGGCTGGCGACCACCGTGCCGGCGATGCAGCCAGAGCAGCCGCTCAGCAATTCGACGTCGTGCGGGCGGAAGTACAGCCTGGCATTGCCGCTGGCGGCGTCCGGCGCCGACAGCCCGATCGGGCGATCGGCGAGCCAGACCTCGCCATTCTCGACCTTGACGGGAAGCGAGCTCGATTCGCCGATGAAGCCATAGACGAAAGGCGAGTTCGGCCTGTCATAGATGTCGTCGGCGGTGCCGACCTGCTCGATGCGGCCCTGGCTCATCACCACGACGCGGTCGGCAAGCTCCAGCGCCTCTTCCTGGTCGTGGGTGACGAAGACGGTGGTGTGGCCGGTGGCGTCATGGATGTCGCGCAGCCAGCGGCGCAGTTCCCGGCGCACCTGCGCATCGAGCGCGCCGAACGGCTCGTCGAGCAGAAGCACTTTGGGTTCGATCGCCATGGCGCGCGCCAGCGCGACGCGCTGGCGCTGGCCACCGGATAGCTGCGCCGGATAGCGCTTTTCCAGGCCCGAGAGCTGGACCAGGTCGAGCAGTTCGGAGGCGCGGCGGCGGATCTCCTGCGCCGGCGGCCGCGTCGAGCCCTGCCGGACCTTGAGGCCGAAGCCGATATTGTCCGAGACCGTCATGTGCCGGAACAGCGCGTAGTGCTGGAAGACGAAGCCGACATTGCGCTCCTGGATCGATTTGTGCGAGGCGTCCTCGTCGCCGAAGAAGATCTTGCCGCGCGTCGGCCGCTCCAGCCCGGCAATCAGCCGCAGCAGCGTCGTCTTGCCCGAGCCCGACGGCCCCAGCAACGCGATCAGCTCGCCCGACTTGATGTCGAGCGACACGTCATGGAGCGCGGGAAACCGCTCGAACTCCTTGCGCACATTGGCAACGCGAACTTCCATCAACAGTCCCTTTGTAGTGGCTGCATGCCGTTATCCCAAAATCGGTTCCCGCTTTTGGGCGACATCAAAATCCTTGATCATGCATGTCGTTATCCCAAAACCGCTTTCCACGTTTGGGCGACATGCATCAATGTCCACGCGCCGCGGCGATCTCGGCGCCGTAACGCATCTCGAGCAGTGTCTTCAGGACCAGCGTCACCAGCGCCAGGCCGGCCAGCAGCGAGGCGACGGCAAAGGCGCCGACGGCGTTGTATTCATTGTAGAGGATTTCGACATGCAGCGGCATGGTGTTGGTCAGGCCGCGTATATGGCCCGACACCACCGAGACCGCGCCGAACTCGCCCATGGCGCGCGCATTGCACAAGAGCACGCCGTAAAGCAGCCCCCATTTGACGTTGGGCAGCGTCACATACCAGAAGGCCTGCCAGCCATTGGCGCCGAGCGACAGCGCGGCCTCCTCGTCGCCATTGCCCTGTTCCTGCATCAGCGGGATCAGCTCGCGGGCCACGAAGGGGAAGGTGACGAAGATGGTGGCCAGCACAATGCCGGGCACGGCGAACAGGATGACGATGCCGTGCGCCTTCAGCCAGGCGCCGAGCAGCCCCTGGGCGCCGAACAGAAGCACGTAGACCAGGCCCGAGATGACCGGCGAGACCGAGAACGGCAGGTCGATCAGCGTGGTCAGGAAGGCCTTGCCCTTGAACTCGAACTTGGCGATCGCCCAGGCGGCCGAGATGCCGAAGACGACATTGAGCGGCACCGAGATCGCCGCCACCAGCAGCGTCAGCCGGATCGCCGAGCGCGTGTCGGAATGGGCAAGCGCTTGCGCGTAGGCGCCGACGCCCTTGGCGAAGGCTTCGTTGAAGACGATGATCAGCGGCAACAGCAGGAAGATGCCGAGGAAGGCGAAGGCGATCGCCATCAGCACGGCCTGCGCCGGGCGGCTTTCGGTCACCGCCGCCGAGCGGCTGTCGTGATGCGGCTCGTAGGATTTGATCTCCGGATCAGCCATAGCGCTTGCGGCTCCATGTCTGCGCCAGGTTGACGATGAGCAGCATCAGGAACGACAAGGCCAGCATGATCGCGGCGATGGCGGTCGCCGCCGGGTAATTGTACTCCTCCAGCCGGATGACGATCAAAAGCGGCGCGATCTCGGACTTGTAGGGCAGGTTGCCGGCGATGAAGATGACCGAGCCGTATTCGCCGACGCCGCGCGCGAAGGCCAGCGCGAA
>NZ_VFWL01000037.1:0-2593 GCF_006442495.1 Mesorhizobium sp. B2-1-3 | reverse complement strand
CCTTCGCCCTGCATGTCGATGCCGCCACCGGCCAGGTCGCGGTTGCGCAATACGTCTCGCTCCAGCATCCCGACACCAGCAGCAACGACGAGGGCATCGCGCTCGGCGCCGGCTCGGTCTCGGTCACCGTCACGGCGACCGACGGCGACGGCGACCACGTCACACAAAGCGCCGACATCTCCCAGACCATCGTCTTCGAGGATGATGGGCCGAAGGTCCTGAGCGGCCATGCCGCGCCGGTGACGATCGACGAGGACGACATTGCCAGCCTGCTGTCGCAGGGAACCTCGCCCTATGACGGGTCCGGCGACGGTTCGGGCACGGAGTTCCCGCTGGGTGCGGCGATCGCATCCGGCTCGCTGAACGGGCTTGTCGACTTCGGCGCCGACGGCCCGGCCGCCGGCGGCGGTTTCGGCTTCACCGGCACGGCGGCCGCAGACCTGACGGCCATCGGGCTGTCGTCGAAGGGCGTAGAGCTGAGCTGGGCGGTCCAGGGCAACACGTTGGTCGGCTTTGTCGACAGCAACCATAACGGCGCTTACAACGGGCTTAGCGACCGCACCGTGATGACGGTGACGCTGAATGCCTCGAGCGGCGCCTTCGTGGTGCGCCAGTTCGACCAACTCGACCATGTCACACCGCCGACCGGAACATCGGACCAGAACACCGCGCTGCAGACGCATCTGGGCGGCAGCAGCGTGGCCGGCATCGACCTCGGCTCGGTGTTCCAGGCCAAGGACGGCGACGGCGATACGGTGACGCTGACCGGCAAGGCGACGGTCACCGTGGTCGACGACGTGCCGCAGGTGTTCATCGCCGCGACAGGCGTGTCGGTCGTGCATGACGAGACGGCGGGCAACCAGAACGACGACACCAGCAGCGCCTCGGTCGCACACCAGTTCGATTCGCTTGGACTGGGCCCGGCAAGCCTGGGCTATGCGCATGGCAACCTGCCGGTGGTGCTGTTCGGCTCGCTGCCCGGCACGGACGAGCCGCGCGCGGCCGTGCTCAGCCTTGCGGTTGCAGAGCCAGGCACCGATTCGGGCCTGAAGACGACCGACGGGCACGAGATCTCACTGTTCAAGGAAGGCAATCTGATCGTCGGCCGCGTCGACAACAACAATGGCACACCCAACGACAAGGGCGCTGTCGCCTTCGCGGTCTCGGTCGACCAGACCGGCCATATCTCGACGGCACAGTATCTGTCGCTGCAGCATCCGCTGGCCGGCAACGGTTCGGGCGGCTCTTATGACGAGCCGGTCAACCTGTCCGGCAAGATCAATGCGGTGGTCACGGTCACCGACTTCGACGGCGACACAGTCAGCCAGTCGCTCGCCATCGGCGCCAAGATCGTCTTCGAGGACGATGGGCCGAAGGTCCTGAGCGGCCATGCCGCGCCGGTGACGATCGACGAGGACGACATTGCCAGCCTGCTGTCGCAGGGAACCTCGCCCTATGACGGGTCCGGCGACGGTTCGGGCACGGAGTTCCCGCTGGGTGCGGCGATCGCATCCGGCTCGCTGAACGGGCTTGTCGACTTCGGCGCCGACGGCCCGGCCGCCGGCGGCGGTTTCGGCTTCACCGGTACGGCGGCCGCAGACCTGACGGCCATCGGGCTGTCGTCGAAGGGCGTAGAGCTGAGCTGGGCGGTCCAGGGCAACACGTTGGTCGGCTTTGTCGACAGCAACCATAACGGCGCTTACAACGGGCTTAGCGACCGCACCGTGATGACGGTGACGCTGAATGCCTCGAGCGGCGCCTTCGTGGTGCGCCAGTTCGACCAACTCGACCATGTCACACCGCCGACCGGAACATCGGACCAGAACACCGCGCTGCAGACGCATCTGGGCAGCGGCAGCGTGGCCGGCATCGACCTCGGCTCGGTGTTCCAGGCCAAGGACGGCGACGGCGATACGGTGACGCTGACCGGCAAGGCGACGGTCACCGTGGTCGACGACGTGCCGCAGGTGTTCATCACCGCGACAGGCGTGTCGGTCGTGCATGACGAGACGGCGGGCAACCAGAACGACGACACCAGCAGCGCCTCGGTCGCGCACCAGTTCGATTCGCTTGGACTGGGCCCGGCAAGCCTGGGCTATGCGCATGGCAACCTGCCGGTGGTGCTGTTCGGCTCGCTGCCCGGCACGGACGAGCCGCGCGCGGCCGTGCTCAGCCTTGCGGTTGCAGAGCCAGGCACCGATTCGGGCCTGAAGACGACCGACGGGCACGAGATCTCACTGTTCAAGGAAGGCAATCTGATCGTCGGCCGCGTCGACAACGCGAACGGTACGGCCAATCCCGGCGGCGCCATTGCCTTCGCGGTCTCGGTCGCCCAGACCGGCCATATCTCGACGGCACAATATCTGTCGCTGCAGCATCCGCTGGCCGGCAACGGTTCGGGCGGCTCTTATGACGAGCCGGTCAACCTCTCCGGCAAGATCAATGCGGTGGTCACCGTCACCGACTTCGACGGCGACACAGTCAGCCAGTCGCTCGCCATCGGCGCCAAGATCGTCTTCGACGACGACGGGCCGAAGGTGACGGCTGTCGCCGCCACCGGCGTTACGGTAGCGCTTGACGAGACGGCGACCAC
>NZ_VFWL01000036.1:0-5118 GCF_006442495.1 Mesorhizobium sp. B2-1-3 | reverse complement strand
ACGAGTTTGTCGCCATCAAGGATATCGACACGCGCTACCTGGAAAAGCCTTATTACCTGATCCCTGCCGACGGCGCTTCCACCGAGGCCTTCTCCGTGCTGCGCGAAGCGATGGCCAAGAAGGGCGTGGCGGCGCGGTCCTGCGTGGTGCTGTACCAACGCGGGCGCGAAGTCGTGATACAGCCATATGGCAAGGGAATGCTGCTTACCGAGTTGCGGACCCATGACGAGATGATCTCGGAAGAGACCGTATTCAAAGACCTGGAAAGCCATGAATATGACCAGGAACTGCTCGAAATCGCAGGCCTGCTGATCGACAAAAAAGTGACCAAGTTTGATCCGTCGAAATTTGAAGACACCTACGAGGATGCGCTCATCGCGTTGATCGACGCAAAACGCAAGGGCAAGCAGCCGCCCAAACCGGTGCCCCCGCCCAAGGAGAACGTTATCGATCTGGCGTCGGTTCTCCGCAAGAGTCTCGCCAAGGAAGGCATCAAGGACCGCCCCAAAGCCAAAGCCGGACGCAAATCGGCATAGTCGCGGATCTGGCTGTCTGCTTTCTTCGAATTATGACCGAAAACGATCCTGTGCCGGGATCAGAAAAGATCGATTGGTCGCTCGGGCTCGGGGCTTCCGCCCGAGTCATTCGCGCGGTGCAGGGGCGCGTCGCCTTTAACCCCAAGATGCACGTCCCATCGACTGCGAAAAGGCGGGCTTTGCAGACAGGCGGTGACGGCTGCCGCCCCTCCAGTCAATAATGTGCTTCTTTTCACATGGAGATACTCACCGAAAGATACATTGATCAAATCATATTGTTCGATTTTGGGGTCGAAAGGGGAATCGCCAACATATGCACGTCGCAATAAGGAGAATTGGACGAGATGCAATTCATTGGGATAAATTGCACATAACGCAATGACTCGATGAATTGTAGGTTGAGGGGGCAACAAAGGCATTGCGAACATCTGTCGTCTTGTCTGTGATTTAACCATAGCTGGTACACGAAAAGGCAATTGGTGATCGTCGGGCCGGGCTAGCGCTATTCCTCCGCGGTTTGGAGATGGTGCGTCCGCTCCCGAATGTGCCCAGCGTCGCGATACAAGCGGCGTGAGTTGGATGTCCAAGAGAGGGCTTGCAGTGCACTAACGTGCATATCTCGACGAGTGTTGGTGTTGCCGGAACCGTGGTCGACTAGGCAGGGAGAACTCAGATGTACACTCATATCCTCGTGAGCACGGATGGCTCCGACGTCGCCAGGAAGGGCGTTGAGCAGGGGATAGCCCTGGCGAAAGCCTTGGCTGCCAAGGCGACAGTTGTCACGGTCACGGAGCCAATGCTGATTGACTATGGAACCGGATTTACCTCCGGGTCTATTCCTTCGCAGGAGGAGGTTGATAGTTTTGAGGCCGCGAGCAAGGAATTCGCAGGGCAAGTCCTCGATCAAGTCAGGGAGGCAGCCGACCGGATGGGGGTTTCCGCAGAATTTCTACATGTCCCGGATACCTACCCGGCCAAGGCGATTATCGACACCGCCAAGTCACGAGGCTGCGATCTGATTGTGATGGCTTCCCATGGCCGTCGTGGCATCAGAAAGCTTTTGCTGGGAAGCCAGACGTCGGAGGTTCTCGCGGATGGAAGTGTGCCTGTATTGGTCGTACGGTAGCCAAACGAAACCGGAGAAGCGCCGGCTTCCTTTGCGCTCAACCTTCCGGAGAGACGGTGTCCTGTGACGAGGATGTCTCCACGCGTCGGCCTCGGCATTTAGAGGTGCCGCGCAATGGCATTCATGATTGCCGCAGGCTAGACAACGATAACCCGCGCGCCGTTGCGCACCGTTCCGAAGAGTTCAAAAATATGCTCGTTCAACATCCTGATGCAGCCGGATGATGCAGCTTTTCCAATGGTCCACGGCTCATTGGTCCCATGAATGCGATACAGCGTGTCCTGGCCATTGCGATACAGATACAGCGCCCGGGCGCCGAGAGGATTGTTTGGGCCTCCCGGAACGCGCTGCGGCAAGCTCGGATTACGGCGTCGCATGTTGGCGGTGGGGGTCCAGGTCGGCCATTGGGCTCTTCGTTCAACGATGGCCTCTCCACCCCATCGCTGTCCATCCCGACCGACAGCGATGCCGAAGCGGATCGCCCTGCCTGCGTCTTCGACATAGTACAGGAAGCGCTCCTGCTTGTTGATTAGGATTGTTCCGGCGGTTTCCCTACCCAAGTAAGGCACCGTTTGCCGACGGAATTGCTGGGGGATGCGCGTCTTGTCTACGAGAGGGATGTCAAAAGGCTTATCTGGAATTCTCCCGATATACCAACTCTTTTGGGAAGCTTCCGCATGCCCGGACAGCGCCAGAAATGATATTCCCCCAACGATCACGGATCGTCTGCTCAAAGAATTCACCAAATGAACCTCCGAAATTTAATGACTTCTTGGCTGGCATTTTATGAGCTTCGATGAGCCTGCGCTATCGGGACAAACATTTCTGACATCGGCCTCTCCGCTGAGGGTGCAATCTCTTATGTCATACGAGCGCCTCGTCAGACTGCGTGGTGTTCCCGGCGGGCAGTTCGAACCGGCGTCCAATCTCCAGCTTCGCCAAGGAATGGGTTCACTCTTGTCTTCGACAAGATTACCTCAGCCGAAGACTCCAATCACGTAGTCGAAAGCTGATGGCTGAGAAGGCAATTGTTGGCCAGGAGGCTGTTCAGAGAAGGTTTGCCGTTGTTCGACCGCTCCGCCAACGGAGGGTGCTTGAGGCCCAGCCAGCCCGCCTCCCGCGCCTCTTTGGGCGAGATTCCGAACTCGCGCCTGAATGTCCGGCTATATGTCGAGGGATCCATGAAGCCCCACTCCTCCGCAATGTTCGAAATCGGGCGTCCATCAGCGATGTTTCCGAGCGCGTCCCTCGTTTTCAGCAGCCGCTGTCGCCGGATATAGTGCGAGATTCCTCCGGCTGGTTCGAAAATCCGATAAAGTCGAGAGCGTGAAATGCCGAGGTCTTGCGAGAGCTTTCCCGGTGTCAGATTCCGGTCGGCCAGATTGGCTATTATGATCTTGTTCGCGCGGGCCATGATGACCGCGTCGATCGGCTCCTGTGCTTCGAAAAAGTGATCCCGGGACGGGGAAATGCACGCGGCAAGCAGGCTGGTGGTCGCCGATGCGACATACGGGACGTCGCTTTCCGTGCGATGGGGGAAGGAATGATAGAGCAGCAGAACATAGTCGGCGACGAATGCGGCCATCTCGGGCCGGATATCGAGCGTGAAGGGTTGCGAGAAGGCGAAATCCCGCGGAAGGAATAGCGCAAGGACACCGTCATCCTCACCCTGGTCTTCATGGGGTGCACCCAGGCATTGCCAGCGCAGCTGTCCCATTCTTGGCGTGCCGCCGCCCGCGGGGATTGTCTGGGGCACCGAAAGAGCCCAGTGGTCGAACACCGGATTCTTTCTGCTGCGCCACCGCCGACGGTACCCCATCCCGGGGTATTCGATGAAAGCCAGCACGAGGCTCTCCAACCGCCACGCCCGCTCGCGCGCAGAGAACGAGCCGAACTCGTCTCGCAGCAATTCGACGTCGGCTATATTTGAGTGCCAACTCCGGAAAAGGTCGAATTGCTCGGGCGGTGGCGCCTGCGAGGTATCAACGTCTACGACGCATCTTAGAGGTTCTGGGGTCCCGATCGTTTCGCTTTCGCTGACAATTGATGGCTTGTCTTGCATTGAGGCAAACTCATTGCTTGAAAGAGGGTGACGGCAACCCCATGGAATTCTCGATCAAGAGACCAGACGTATCGGGCTCATCCCCGGCGGATGTAGCCGCGGCGAGATCGAGGTTATGGGACTTGAAATCCCGACACCCGCACCTGCTTGGGTGGTATAGAACCAGTCGACAAGAACATCTCGCCCAGCCAGCAGAATCGATGATGTGCGGATGTCGGCAGCGTGTATGGCAACTGCTCCAGCGATCGGCTCGCCAAGAGTATCGCTTCGTACTGTTACCTCCATCACAAGCTCCTATCGAGCTAGCAGATCAACAATGAACGATGTGCTTTTCGCAAGGAGACGGTCCTGACAATTAAAAATCCAGAGTGGAGTTATCGAAAATCGTGATGCTAATGACGAGGACACGGCCGAGCTTAAACGGTCATCGATTTTTGAAAAATATGCGAGGAATCCATAATATGGGTTTGACGTATATTTCTTGTAGCTTGTGGGATGATCTCCAGGCGCCCCGACCTCTGCCAGGAATCCGTCACTGTCTTGAAGAAAGGGACAATCCCAATGAATTGTTGATCAGAAGGTTGCTCAGGATGCCAGCATCCGCGAGGGGCTCATCCACAGTCAGCCAGGTCGAATGCTTGACGCCCTGCCACCCGAGTTCGCGCGCTTCCCTTGGAGAGATGCCGAACTCTGTTTTGAACATCCGGCTGTAGGTAGACGGATCTTGGAAGCCCCATACTTCGGCAATGCTGGAGATCGTTCGCCTGTCCGAACTGTCCGCTAGAGCGTCGCGCGTTTTCAGCAGCCGCTTGCGCCGCACATAGTTGGACACACCGCCCACCGGCTCGAAAATCCGGTAGAGACGGGAGCGTGAGACACCGACCGCACGGCAGAGTTTGTTGGGCGTCAAGTCGGGATCGCTCAACCTCTCTGCGATACGCTTGGCAATCCGAGCGGCAGACACCGCGTTCACAGGCCCTTGCGCCTCTGCCAGATGATCTTTTGTCGGCATAAGAGCAGCCGCGGAAATGTTGGCAGTCGCGGTGACGATATGGGGCAGATCCGCTTCTCTCAAATGAGGAAGTGAGCGGTGCAGCAGAACGGCGTAGTGCGCAAGAAAATCCAGTGCCTCGTCGCTGGCTTCGATTTTCGATGATCTGGTTGCCGGCCATGTGCGGGGCAGAAACAGTGTGATGAACAGATCATCGTTGCTCACTCCAACATCGGGCAAGGCCAGACACCTCATGCGGGGCCGACGAGATGTCATCTCGCCGGCAGCAGACTGCGAGAACGGCACGGACAGCATCCAGTGATCCAACAGGGACCGTCTGCGATGTTCCCATTGTATCTCGTAGCCGGAGCCTGGGATTTCGATGGAACTCAGCGCCAGATCG
>NZ_VFWL01000035.1:0-11157 GCF_006442495.1 Mesorhizobium sp. B2-1-3 | reverse complement strand
GCCCCCGCCCGTCCCGACTGCGGTGCCCGATCTTCCGACGCCCGCGGCAGGGGAGGAGATCCTGCTCTACCGTGTCGAGGTCCCGGTCTATTCGGCGGTTCCGCCGGTGGCCGAGCATCTGGCGATGACGACACTTGGTACTTTCCATGAACGGCGAGGCGAACAGAGCCTGTTGTCAAACACCGAACTCTCTCCGGTCTGGGGCCGTATCTTCGGCCAGGACGCGAAGATGGGCTGGTCGGGAACGGTTTCGCCGTCGTTCGACGGCACCTTGTTCGGGTTCCAGGGCGGCTTCGACGTGTTTGGCCAGGAAACCGCTTCAGGTGGCGTCGATCGTGCCGGCCTGTTCATCGCCTATGCCACCATGAACGGCGATGTGCGCGGCCAGGCGCTGGGGCAGAACGATCTGGGCGTCGGCGACATCGATCTCGGCGGCACCAGCGTCGGCGGCTACTGGACCCGTATCGGTCCCGGGGGCTGGTACCTGGACGGGGTCGTCATGGCCACTTTTTTCAGCGGCGATGCGACCTCGACCCGCGACATCGGCATCGATGTCAAGGGAACCGGCGTCACCGCTTCGCTGGAAGGGGGCTACCCGATCGCGCTGGCGCAAGGCTGGACGCTCGAACCGCAGGCGCAACTGATTTGGCAGCATCTATCGCTCGACGATGCCGAGGATCACTTCGCGTCGGTTTCCTTCGATCTCGACGACAACGTCACCGGACGCCTCGGCCTGCGCCTGCAGGGCGAGACGACATTGAACGGCACCGTGCTGCAACCTTACCTCAAGGCCAATCTCTGGCACGGTTCCGGTGGCACGGATCACGTCAACTTCGACACCACCGACATCTCGACCGAAAGCCGCTCGACCTCGTTCGAATTCGGCGGCGGCGTGACCGCCAAGGTGACGGACAAGGTCAGCCTCTTCGCCACCGGCGACTACACCACCAATCTCGGCGGTGACAAGCGGCGCATCCTTGAGGGCAATCTCGGCGTCAGCATCAAGTGGTGAGACGGCGAAGCTGGCGCTGTTTTCGTGCGTAAAGTCGACGCCGCCCCTCATCCGCCGGCAGGCAGGTGAGGGGCAGCGCTAACGCTGTGCGTTGAGCGAATCCCCCTTGTTCAATTCCCTGAACGCATCGCCACTGTGGCGATGCCGGCGCCAACCAGCAGCGTGCCGCCGGTGCGGTTGAAGACGCGGATCGCCCTGGGGTTGCGCACAAGGTTGCGCGCTCGCGACGCGATCAGCGCGTAGCCGAAGGCATTGGCGAAGGCGAGCGCCAGGAAGGTCGTCTCGAAGATCAGCATCTGCGTCCAGAAATCGGCGTGCCGGTCGAGGAACTGCGGCAGGAAGGCGACGAAGAAGGTGATGCTTTTCGGGTTGAGCGCGGTGACCAGCCAGGCATGCCCCATCATCCTGGCGGAGGACACGGCATCGGTGCGCGGCTCGGCCTTGAGCGCGCCGCCGGCCCGGAACAGTTTTACGCCGAGATAGACCAGATAGGCAGCGCCGATCAGCTTCAGGATCGTGAAGACGGTGGCCGAAGCTGCCAGCAGGGCGCCGATGCCCAGCATGGACAAGGTCATCGCCGTGAAGTCGCCCAGCGCCACGCCGACGGCCATCGGCAGTGCGGTGCGCCATCCCTGGCCGAGGGCATAGGACACGACCAGAAGGATGGTCGGTCCCGGAATGACTAGGAGGATGGTCGACGCGGCAGCGAAGGCGGCCCAGTTTTCGAAGGACATGCTCGTCTCCTTTGAGCTCAAAGAAGAGGATAAATCCTTCGGTCCAGGAGAATGTAAAGCGGTTTGTTTCTACCCCCCCAACGGCAGTTCGGCGTCAGTCGAGCCGCCCGACAGGTTCACGATCTCGGCGAGAAGCTCGAGGTTGATCTTTCAGGTCTTGCACATGGGGGCCCCCGCTTTTGACACGCTGGCGCCGGGACTATGACCCGCCCGAGGTGATTTCGTGCAGGGCACGCTGGTTGGCGATACCGGAGAGGGCGCAATGGCGCCCAGCCTGTTCGCAAATGCAGGCAGCGCAAGGCCTTCACGCTTTATCAACCATGAATGATGAAAATGCTCGTCATCCGGCCGGACCGTGCTTCCCGCCGACAGCGTAGGGTTTGGGTACATGCGTGAGTTGCCGCAAGGTCTGAGGCCGCCGCGAAACGGCGACGCAATCGAAACCGATAGTCTTGTCTCCCGCCGCGCCGTTTTATCCGGGGCAGGGGCGTTGGCCTTGCTTGGCGCCGCCGGCTGCTCGACTTCGGGCGGCGGCCTGCCGGCGCTTGAGCTCGACGACACGGTCACCGGCTCTGTGCGGCCGATCCGGCCGAGCATCAGCGTCGACAAGAACGTCACCAGCCCCGACCTGATGTACGCGTCCCTGAGCGACGGCGGCTTCAACGTGCCCGAGGTGCCCTACCTCAAGATCAAGCCGGAATTCCGCCGCCAGATCGTCGTCGACCAGACGGGCGAAGCGCCCGGCACCATCGTCGTTCATCTCAATGAGCGCATGCTCTACCTCGTCCAGCCGGGGGGCGACGCCATCCGCTACGGGGTCGGCATCGGCAAGGACGGCTTCCGCTGGTCCGGCCGCGCCAACATCCAGTACGGACGGGAATGGCCGACCTGGACCCCGCCGCCGGAAATGATCGCCCGCAAGCCGGAATTGGTAAAATGGCAGGGCGGCCAGCCCGGCGGCCTCACCAACCCGCTCGGGGCGCGCGCTCTCTACATCTATCAGGACGGCAAGGACACCGGCTACCGCATCCATGGCTCGCCCGAATGGTGGAGCATCGGCCAGGCCATGTCGTCGGGCTGTGTGCGCCTGATCAACCAGGACATCATCGACCTCTACAGCCGCGTTTCCAAGAAGAACCCGGTCGTCGTCGTCTAGCTCAAGCCTCACCTCGCGGCCGCTGGCGCGGCCGGTCGTTTCTGCCGTTGCGCGATGGCCAAAGACAGGCGAAGGTGCCTGAAATCCAATCGCCCGGGAGAATTTCACCGATGGCCGGAACTTTCGTCATCGCGCAGGGCGGCGGCCCGACGGCCGTCATCAACCAGACCGTGGTCGGGGCGACGCTGGAGATCCGCAAGCGGCATCCCGGCGCCAAGGTCCTGGGCTCCATCCACGGCGTGCGCGGTATCCGCGACGGCAATTATATCGACCTCTCCGCCGTCCCGGAAGACCGCCTGCGGCTGATCGCCGGAACGCCGAGCGCGGCCCTTGGCTCGACGCGCGACAAACCGGATGCAGCCTATTGCGAGGTCGTCCTCGACGGCCTGAAGAAGGCCGGCGCGGATGCCTTCATCTACATCGGCGGCAATGACACGTCGGGCACGCAGCAGATCCTGACCGATGCCGCCGGGGGCAAGATCGCGTTCGTGCATGCGCCCAAAACCATCGACAATGATCTCGAGGAGAACGACCACACGCCGGGTTTCATCTCGGCGGCCGAGTTCGTCGCCGGCGCTTTCCTGTCCGTCGATCTCGATTTCCGCGCTCTGCCCGGCATCTATGTCGGCATCGTCATGGGCCGGCACGCCGGCTTCCTCACGGCCGCGGCCGCGGCTTGGCAGCTCGATCCCGACAGTGGTCCGCATCTCGTCTACGTGCCGGAGCGGCCGTTCTCGGCCACAGCCTTCATCGAGGACGTGCGCGCCACGCTCGACCGCCACAAGCGCTGCATCGTCGCCGTTTCGGAAGGGGTGAGCACCGCCGACGGCAAGGCGCTGGTTGAAAGCCTGGTCCCGCCCGAGAAGCTGGAGCGCGACCAGCATGGCAATGTCAAGCTATCGGGCAGCGACCTGCCGGCGGCACTCGAGCGGGCGCTCGCCGAAGGGCTGCCGGGCAAGCGCGCCCGCGTCGATGCGCTGGGCTACATGCCGCGCGGCTATGTCGGCGCCATCAGCGCCGTCGACGCGCAGGAGGCGTTCGACGCGGGAGCGTTCGCGGTCACCGTGGCCGAACAGGGCGGCGGCTCCGTGGCGCTGCAATATGACGGCACCAAAACCGTGCTGAAGAAGGTGCCGCTGAAGAACGTGGCCGGCAAGACCCGTCACATGCCCGAGAACTTCATGAAGCCGGACGCCAACCATCTGTCCGACGCCGGCATGGCTTACCTGAAGCGGCTGGTGCCGGAAAAATACAAGGTCGGAAAGCCCTTCGTCTGATGTCGGGACCATACTTGATTCCAGGATCACACCTGATGCGAGGCTCACACCTGATGCCGGGCTCACGCTTGATGCCGGGCCGCTTCTGATGGAGAACTGGTTCAGCAGGAGCATCGTCGACGAGAAGACGACGATGCTGACCGAGCCGTTCGTGCATGACTATGTGCGCGCCAACATCTGGCATCTCACCGGCCGCGACGCCGACCTTTTGGTCGATACCGGCATGGGCATCTGCCCGCTGGCGCCGGAGATCGAAACCCGGGCCGGCAAACCGCTCATCGTCGTCGCCACCCACATCCATCTCGATCATGTCGGCTCGCTGCATGAATTCGCGCTGCGCGCGGGACCCAGGGTGAGTGCCGCGCAGTTCGAGAACATGGATGAGGCGGCGACCTACGCCTACATGTTCCACGACCTCGACGGCGCCGTCTCGCGACTGCCGGCACCGGGCTGGAAGGCTGCGGATTACAAGATCCCGCCAGCGCCGCTGACGCGCACCCTCGACGAGGGTGATGTCGTCGATCTCGGCGACCGCCGCTTCCGCGTGCTGCATCTGCCCGGGCATTCGCCGGATTCGATCGCGCTGTTCGACGAAGCAGACGGCCTGTTCTTCAGCGGCGACGCCATCTATGACGACCGGCTGATCGACGACCTGCCAGACTCCGACAAGTCGGCCTATTGCCTCACCATGCGGCGTCTGCTCGACCTGCCGATCCGCATCGGCCATGGCGGTCACGGCCCGAGCTTCGACGGCGAGCGCATGCGCGAGATCGCCTCGGCCTATCTCAGCCGAGCGGCTGGTCCATAAGCCGGCTCTAAAATTAAATCTTCGTAAGGTCGCCCGAAAACCCTAAATCGGGCCAATCCGCGCCCTAGATGCTGGTTTGTCGATCCGGCCGGCTGCCATGCGCGGCGAGACAGGCAATCCGGCTGTCGACAGCCGACGGGTGTTTTCCCCCGAACCATCCGCGGCCCAGGTTCAACTCTCGCCCGGACAGAACGACCATGTCACCCATAAGCATTCTTCGTAGACATCGCGTCGCGGCCCTGCTGGGCGCTGCGCTGATCATCTCTCCCATCGTGGCCTCCTTCGCCGAAAGCCCGAACGAGGTCCACAACGCCGTCGGTACGACACAGACCCCCGTAGCCGGCGTAGCGGCCCCGAACGGCTCCTTTGCCCCCATCGTGGCAGCCGACAAGCCGGCCGTGGTGACGGTTACGACCGTCATGAAGGGGCAACCGGACGCCATGAGCGATGCCTCGCCCCTGGACGGCGGCGGCTCGCCTTTCGACGATTATTTCCGCCAGTTCTTCGGCGACCAGGGCATGCCCGGGCCGAAAGCGCCGCCGCAGCAGTCGCAGCGCGCCGAAGCGCTCGGATCCGGCTTTATCGTCGGCGCCGACGGCACCATCGTCACCAACAACCATGTCATCGACGGCGCGAGCTCGATCAAGGTGACGCTTGACGACGGTTCAGAGCTTCCCGCCAAGCTGGTCGGCCGCGACGCCAAGAACGACCTTGCGGTGATCAAGATCAAGGCCGACAAGCCCCTGCCGACGGTAAAATGGGGAGATTCTGATAAGTTGATGCCGGGCGATCAAGTGCTGGCCTTCGGCAATCCGTTCGGCATCGGCACCACGGTCACCTCAGGTATCGTCTCGGCGCGCGGCCGCGATCTCCACAGCGGGCCGTTCGACGATTTCATCCAGATCGATGCGCCGATCAACCACGGCAACTCTGGCGGTCCGCTGGTCGATGTGAGCGGCAACGTCGTGGGCATCAACACCGCGATCTATTCGCCGAATGGCGGCAGCGTCGGCGTTGGCTTCGCCATTCCGTCCGACCAGGCGCAAAAGGTGGTCGCCAAGCTGATGAAGGGCGGCGAAATCGAATACGGCTATCTTGGCGTCCAGATCCAGCCGGTGACCCCGGACGTTGCCAGTGCCATAGGTCTCGATCACCCCGGCGGCGCATTGGTCTCCTCGGTCACCGAGGGCTCGCCGGCGGCCGCGGCCGGCATCCAGACGGGGGACCTCATCACCGGCTTCGCCGGCCAGGAGATAAAGGACCCCAAGGACCTGTCGCGTGCCGTCGCCGATGTCTCGCCCGGCAAGAAGGAAACGCTCGACGTCTGGCGCAATGGCAAAACCATGCAGCTTTCCGTCGACGTCGGCCGCAATGGCGACGATGCGCAGACCGCGTCGGTATCTGGTGATTCCGGCGCGCCGGGAAACGGGCAGGGCGCCCGCCTGCCGGCGATCGGGCTCGGCCTGATGGACATCACGCCCGATATTCGCCAGCAGATGAACCTCCCCGACAACCAGCGTGGCGCGGTGGTCGCCGCGGTCAATCCCAACAAGGCGGCGGCGGCTTCCGGCGTCCAGCCCGGCGACATCATTATCGCCGTCAACCAGATGCCGGTGAAGAGCGCCAGGCAGGCCACGCAGGCGATCGCGCAGGCCGGCAAGTCAGGCCGCAAATCGGTGCTGCTGCTGGTGGAACGAGGCGATGCCCAGATCTATGTCGCCGTGCCCTTCGCCAATGGCTGAGACATCGCGTTGACATGAATGCAGGGATGGCGGGCTTGTCGGTCGACGAGCCCGCCTCCCGGCCGGGGATTGACGCTTCAGGCCTTGAAATTCGAACCGCAAGGTAATACCTTCGGGAGACATGGTATTACCGAGGAACGAAGATGGCGACGACCGTTACAGCGAAGGGACAAGTGACCATCCCCAAACCGGTTCGCGATCTCCTGGAGATCGTCCCGGGAAGCAAGGTCGATTTCCGGCGCGCTGCCGATGGCAGCGTGGTGCTGACCCGTGCTGACAAAAAGCAGCCGGCGAGCCGCTTCGCCAAGTTGCGAGGTCATGCCGGCGAGGGGCTCACGACGGACGCGATCATGGCGCTGACGCGTTCCGAACGGTGACGCTCGTCGACACCAACGTTCTGCTCGACGTTGTTACGGACGATCCGAGCTGGGCGGATTGGTCGGTCGCCCATCTCGAGGCAGCGAGCCTCGATGGGCCGTTGTTGATCAATGATGCGGTCTATGCCGAGCTTGCCGTCCGCTACGCACGCATCGAGGATCTGGAGGCGTTTGTCGAGGCGGCCGGTCTAGAAATGGTTCCGATGCCAAGAGCAGCCCTCTTCCTTGCCGGAAAAGCATTTACACAATATCGCAGATCGGGAGGATCCAAGACCGGCGTGTTGCCTGACTTTTTCATCGGCGCCCACGCAGCCGTCGGACGCCTTCCGCTGCTGACGCGTGATGTCGGCCGCTACCGGACTTATTTCCCTTCTGTGACGCTGATCACTCCCTGAATGGCCGTCGGATTTCGCTCCAAAGCGTGTCGCATCGAAATGGGCTCATGCGACGCGCTTTAAGCGGCGTTGCAGACCGCCGAGCGCCGTCGGTCACGCCTCGATATCAAGCGCCGAAAGCGGCTTGGAGCAGCAGGCGAGAATGAAGCCGTCCTCGATCTCGTGATCGAGGATGCCGCCATTGTGGCTCATCTCGACCTCGCCCGAGAGCTTCTTGACCTTGCAGGTTCCGCACAGGCCGAATTCGCACGCGGCGGGGATTCTGACTCCCGAGGCGCGCGCCGTCTGCAGCACCGTCTGGCCGGCGACGCATGCGGCATCGACGTCCGAAATCGAGAACCGGATCGGCGTCGCGGCTTCGACAGGAATGGCTGCGCCGTCTCCGGTCGGCGAGGCGAACGGCGCCGGGATTTCCTCCACCAGCGGCGCTGCAAAGCTCTCCTGATGGTATCTCGCCATGTCGAAGCCGGCGGCTTCGAGCATGCCGCGCACGGCACGCATGAAGGGGTCGGGGCCGCAGCAGAAGATTTCGCGCTCTCGGAAATCGGGCGCCAAAAGCGGCAGCCGGATGGCGTCGATGCGGCCCATATGGCCGAACCAGCCTTCCCGGCTCGACCGCTCCTCGATCATGAAACCGAGCGACAGGCCGGGCATGCGGCTGCCGAGCAATTCCAGCTCCTTGCGGAAGATGATCTCTTCGGGGCGGCGGGCGCAGTTGACGAAGCCGACATCGGTCCATGGCGCGCAGTCATTCAGCCAGCGCAGCATCGACATCATCGGCGTCACGCCGGAGCCGGCCGAGATGAACAGATATTTGGCCGCCGGGTGGCTGTGCAGCGAAAAGTCTCCGGCCGGCCCATACGCCTTGACGTGCGAACCAGGCCTCAAATGGTCGAACATCCAGCGTGTGCCGGTGCTGCCGGCCTGCGCCTTCACCGTCACCGCGATCGAGAATGGCCGTGAAGGCGAAGACGACAGCGTGTAGGTGCGCATCAGCAACCCATCCGCTGTCGGCAGTTCCAGCGTCACGAACTGGCCCGGCTTGTAGCGGAACCAGGTCTGGTTGTCGGAGCGGAAGGTGAAGGTCTTTACATCAGGCGCCTCGTCGCTCACGCCGATCACTTCCAGCACCTGGAGCCTGTCGTTCCAGGGCGCCATCTGATCGAGATGGCGATAGAGGCCGAGATCCGTCATCGCATTCATCCCTTACCTCTCAAGCAACGCTGCGCAGGGCCGGCCGGCCGTCTTCGGCGAGGCGCGGACCGATGAAACGCGCGTACCAGTCGACGAACTGGATGACGCCGCCTTCGTGCAGTTCGGAATAGGGGCCGGGTTCATAGGCCGGCGACAGGATGCCGAAGGCGTTTTCCTCGACGATGCGACGATCCTGGCCGTTGGTCTCGGTCCAGACATGGGTGAGTTCGGCAAGGTCGTAGTCGACGCCCTCGACCGCGTCCCTGTGAACCAGCCATTTGGTCGTCACCGCGGTCTCGGTGGCGCTGATCGGCAGCACGCGGAACGTGACGGCGTGGTCGCCAAGGATGTGGTTCCAGGTCGTCGGATAGTGATAGAGCAGCAAGGAGCCGATGCGGTCGGTGGCAACGCCGTCGGACAGGTTCTTCTTGACCGCGCGTTTTCCCGTCATCGTATAACTGACGGCATCGCGCAGCAGCGGCGCGCGGGTGGCACGGTACTGTCCGGCCGGGTCGATGCGGAACCTGCTCGGCAGGCCGGCCGCCTCGCACTTGGCCCAGTGCGACAGCATCTCCGGGTCGCTGTCGGCGTCTTGCACGCCAGTCACGGTCGGCGCCTCCGGGAAGGTCTTGCAGAGCTCCGGATGGTTGCCGGCGCAATGATAGCATTCGCGGTTGTTTTCCCAGACCAGCTTCCAATTGCCCTTCTCGACGATGGTGCTCTCGAAGGCGACCTTTGCTTCGCGCAGCCGATGCGGCAGCAAATAGGGTTCGATCATCGTCCGCATCGGCGCGAAATCCGCCGGCTCGTCGGCGAGGCAAATGAAGATGTAGCCGCCGACGCTTTCGCAGGCGACCGGCTTCAGGCCGAACTGGCTCTTGTCGAAACCCTCGGCCATCTGCCTGGCGAACAGCAGCCTGCCGTCCAGTTCATAGGTCCACTGATGGTAGGGGCAGACGAGCTTCGCCGCCGTGCCCTTGTCTGTGTTGCAGACGCGGCTGCCGCGATGGCGGCAAGAATTGTGGAAGGCGTTGATGTTGCCCTTCTGGTCACGCACCAGCACCACAGGATAGTCGCCGATCTGCACGGTGATGAAGCTGCCGGGCCGGGGCAGTTCGCAATCATGGCCGATGAACAGCCAGTCGCGGTACCAGATCAGCTCCATGTCGAGCTTGAAGTAGTCGGGATCGGTATAGAAGGGCTGCTCGAGCGAGAAGCCGTCCCTGCGGTCTTGCAGCCGTTTCAGCATGTCGTTGCGCGCATCCATGTCCTGTCCTCGCATTGAAGTCCTGTCCTCGCATCGAAGGACTGAACGGAGGGGAGAGAGGAAGGATCAAGCCGCGCGCCGGCTTGCGCCGGACATGCACCATCCGCCTCTTGACCGCCCGCCGCGATCAGTCGAGTCCAACATCTCGGGCTGGTTTCCGGGCTCTGGAGCTGTCCTTGCGGACTGTCGCGACACCTTCCCAGGCCTTTGCCCAGTGGTCTCCCGTTGCGACCTGAACTCCACCACCGTTGCGGGGGCAGCGCCGGATTCTGACCGGCTTCCCAATTCTCCGCCTCGTCGTCACGCGGCGGCACCTGAGATGGCAGGATCTAACCATGATCGCCGACTTGTCGTCGGCATGAAAACGACATCGCATCCATGCCGCGCGACACGCATTGGAAACGGCGCGGCCGCCGTTGCAGGGCAGAAAGCCTCAGGTCGCCGCCTCGGATTCCGTCTCGTGGCGGAGGCAAAAAAGGTTAACGGTTTCGAAAAGTGACTGTTAGCGCCCTCTAAAATCGAACCGAACGGTTCGTTTCTGTTGACGATGCGTGCAGGACGGTGTGAACACTGGGCCTTCGACACAGTTGGTGATCGCGCGACGCGTTTGCATAACCAACTGATAGTAAACAGAAAAAAACGAATGTTGAAGGCTCTGGCACAATTTCAAGTGGTGGAAACTTGGTCCACACGGAAAAACTTCGTGATTGGAAATGGCGGTATGGCTTTCCCACATCGGGGCTGTCCGAACGACGCGATTTCCTCCCAAGACACGCCGCTAGACGGACGGAAAAATACTGGAGTATCAAAAAATGAAAAAGATCATTCTCACTGCCGCCGCCCTTCTGGCTGTTTCCGGCAGCGCCTTCGCTAGTAGCGACCATTATGGTTCGAATGCCCCTGCGGCCACCGCCGTCGACAGCTCGTACACCGCTTCGACCAAGAAGTCGGAACCGGCTGCCCAGACGCCTGTCCAGGGTGCCGATCGCAACCTCTTCGGCAACAACTAACAGCCGATCTCCAGTTGACGGCGGGCCTTCCGCCGTCCTGGCGAAATTTGAGAATTCAGGAGACTTGAAATGAAGAAGATCGCTCTTGCTGCCGCCGCCGTCCTGGCCGTGTCGGGCAGCGCTTTCGCCGGCAGCGACAACTATGGCTCCAATGGCGCCAACCAGCCCGCGGCCACTTCGACGGA
>NZ_VFWL01000034.1:0-21895 GCF_006442495.1 Mesorhizobium sp. B2-1-3 | reverse complement strand
GTCCTGCCGGGCGAGGTGCATGCCCTGATGGGCGCCAATGGCGCCGGCAAGTCGACGCTGGTGAAGATCCTGACCGGCGCGGTCCCTGCCTCGGCCGGGCGCGTCCTGATCCGTGGCGAGGCGCGCGACATACGCTCGCCCGCCGCCGCGCGCCGCGCTGGCCTTTTGCCGGTCTACCAGGAACCGTCGCTGATCCCCGATCTCGACATACTGTCCAATCTGCGGCTCACCGGCACGCCCGTCGAGCCGTTCCGTGCCTGGGTGCGCGAACTTGGCATTCCCGACCTCGACCTGCGCGACACCGCGCGCGACATTCCACTGGCGGTGCTGCGCGTGCTCGACCTGGCGCGGGCGCTCGCCGTCGAGCCCGACGTGCTGCTGCTCGACGAGATGACCGCGGCGCTCCCCGCCAACCTCGCTGAAAAAGTGCTGGAAGTCGTGCGTCGCCAGGGCGACAGCGGCCGCGCCGTGATCTTCATCTCGCACCGCTTCGTCGAGATCTCGGCGCTCTGCGACCGCGCCACCGTGCTGCGCGACGGTGCGACCGTCGGCGTTCTCGACATCGAGCCCGGCGTGGAGGAAAAGATCGTCGAGCTGATGCTCGGCGCCCGCATCGAGAAGACCAAGGTGGCCGCCCGCGCCGCCGGCCAGGCCGCCACATCGGTCCCTGCCCGCCCGCGTCTCGCCGTGCGCAATCTGCGCGTCGGCACCAAGCTCAACGACGTCTCCTTCGAGCTCGCCGACGGCGAGGTCGCCGGCGTCGTCGCGCTCGAAGGCCAGGGCCAGGATGAATTGTTCGCCGCCCTTGCCGGCTCGATCAAACCGTCCGGCGGCACGATCGAGGTCGACGCCCATCCGGCGAAATTCACCCATCCGATCGACGCCATCCGCGCCGGCATCGCCTATGTGCCGGGCGACCGCTCCGAGGCCCTCGCCATGCAGCGCTCGGTGCGCGAGAACATCGCGCTGCCCTTCAGCGCCGCCTTGCGCAACTGGGGGCCGATCGCCATGCGCAAGGAGCGCGCCACGGTGGCGAGCGCCATCGCGCGCCTCCAGATCGACACCCGCGCGCAAGGCGAGGTGCAGCGCCTGTCCGGCGGCAACCAGCAGAAGGTGACCATCGCACGCTGGATCGCGGCGGACGCCCGCACCATCCTGTGCTTCGACCCGACGCGCGGCATCGATGTCGGCACCAAGCAGGAGATCTACAAATTGCTGCGCGAGCTCGCCGGCCACGGCAAGTCGGTGCTGTTCTACACCTCGGAACTCGAAGAGGTGCAACGCGTCTGCGATCGCGTCATCGTCATCTTCGGCGGCCGCGTCGTCGATATCTTCCCGGTCGAGGAGGCGGACGAGCCGGCACTGATGCGCGCCGCCTACGGCCTGCCGCGCGGCGTCAAGGCCGATATCGGCATTTTGGCGGACCCCACAGCAAATGCCCCGGATGCACCGGAGGCGACGCCATGAGCCATCTCCTGCGCCGCCAGGGCTGGGTCGCCGGCCTGTTCGCCCTCCTCATCGTGCTGTTCGTCGTCACCAAGCTGATCCAGCCCGGCTATGGCAGCGGCGATTTCGGCTCGCTGGCGCGGGCCGTCTTGCCCTACGCCTTTGCCGTGGCCGCGCAGACCGTCGTCGTCATCGCCGGCGGCATCGACCTGTCGGTCGCCGCCATGATGGCGCTGACTAGCGTCACCGCCGCCTCGATGATGGCCGGCGCCTCGGAAGAATACGCGCTGTTCGTGGTGCCTTTCGTGCTGGCCATGGGTTTTGTGCTTGGCGCGCTCAACGGCCTGCTCATTGTCGTCACCCGCGTCCCCGACATCGTGGTGACGCTCGCCATGCTGTTCGTGCTGCAAGGGGCGGCCCTTCTGGTGCTCGGCGCGCCGGGCGGCGCCGCCGCCGAATGGCTGAAGGCGATGATTTCAGGCACGGTCCCGATACCCGGCCTGCCGCAGAACATCGACGCCTGGCTGCCGAAGGCTCTGCTGGTGCTGATCATCTGCCTCTGCATCGTCTGGATACCGCTGCGGCGCTCGCGCCTCGGCCTGTCCATCTACGCCATCGGCTCGAGCGAGCTGGCGGCGTTCCGCAGCGGCGTGCCGGTCAAGCGCACCCGCATCATCGCCTATGCGCTGTCGGGCCTGTTCGCGGCCATGGGCGGCCTGGCGCTGACCATGAGCACCGGCATCGGCGCTCCTATTCCCGGCCCCTATCTGCTCGCCAGCGTCGCGGCCGTGGTGCTGGGCGGCGTGGCGCTGGGCGGCGGCAAGGGCGGCCTGCTCGGCCCCATCGTCGCCGTCTTCGTGCTGCGCCTGGTGCGCACCGACCTCACCCTGCTTGCCATCGACCCCAACGTCACCGCCATCATCGAGGGCCTGATCATGGTCGCCGTGGTGATGTTCGGGGCTTTCATTACGATGCGGGGTCGGCAATGATGAGGGAGAATGAATTGGCGCATAGCGCTCTACGGCGCCCCCCTCTGTCCTGCCGGACATCTCCCCCTCAAGGGGGGAGATTGGCAGCTTCGGCGTCTCGCTCATTCTTGCAACGCCGACAATTTGCGAAAGCCGTCACCCCATCCGATCTCCCCCCTAGAGGGGGAGATGTCCGGCAGGACAGAGGGGGCCGCCGTAGGGCGCTACATTTGCAGACAAGAGCCACCCCATGAGCACGTCAGCGATCACGCCCCAACCCGTCCCCTTCGGCCGCCGTGTCAAACGCTTCATGGCCGACCGGCCGCTGATTCCGCTGGTCATCCTGCTGGTCATCCTGGTTGTGATTTTGCAGATCCTGCGCCCCGGCATCGTCAACGAGCGCTGGATCGCCAACACCATCAAATTCGCCATTCCCTTGGCGATCCTTGCCGGCTGCCAGACCATGACCATGCTGACCGGCGGCATCGATCTCTCTGTCGGCACGGTGGCGACGATGAGCGCCTTCATCATGGCTACGCAAGCCGTCAACCAGGAGCCAGCCGTGGCCTTCCTCCTGGCGATGATGCCGGCGGTGCTGATCGGCCTCGTCAACGGCATCGGCGTCGGCGTCTTCCGCGTCCATCCGCTGATCATGACGCTGGGCACCAGCCTGATCGGCACCGGCTTCCTGCAGGTCTATCAACGCACGGTGATCGCCTCGGGCGCCAAGATCCCCGATTTCCTCGCCTGGCTCGGCACCGGCGTGACCGCAGGGTTTCCCAACGCGCTGCTTCTGTTCGTCCCCGTCGCGGTGCTGATCGTCTTCGGCCTCAACCGCACCGGTTTCGGCCGCCTGCTCTACGCCGTCGGTGACAATGAGCGCGCGACCCGCCTTTCCGGCGTGCGCTACTGGCAGGTCATCACCGCGCTCTACGTCCTCTCCAGCCTGCTCGCCGGCATCACCGGCCTGCTCTATATCGGCTTGATCAAGGCCCCTTCCCTGTCTCTCGCCGAACCGCTGGTGCTGCCCTCCGTGGCCGCCGCCGTCATCGGCGGCACCTCCATCTTCGGCGGCCGCGGCGGTTATACCGGCACCATCATCGGTGCCTTGATCCTGACCGTGCTGACGACGCTGCTGACGATTTTGCAGATGCCGGAGGGGGCAAGAAGGATCCTGTTCGGCCTGATCGTGCTGTTCGTGACGGCGGCCTATCTGCGGATCGTGGAGGAGCGGTAGGGAGGGGCCGCCGGCTCATCCCTGGAAACACCGACGCAGTGATCGCCCTCACTTCACCGTGATGCTCATGCCGCTGAGATCGGCGTTGACTTGCAGCCCTACCTGCCTGCCCGTGAGCTCGAGCTGGGCGCCCTTGTCGTTGGTCATGACGATCACCTGGGCGCCCTTGCCGAGCGCGCCGCCGCCGCCCGCCGCGCCGTACACACCCGTCACGTCCCGGGCGCGCTTGATATGGCGCACGGTGCCCCGGAAATAGGTCTTGGAGGCACCGAAGGCGAGGCCGCCCGAAATGCCGCCGACCGAGATCGGATACCGGCGGCCATGGAAGGTCAGCGTGCCCTCGCCTCCGGCGCCGCCGATGAAGAAGGCCGCCTTGTAGATGGAGAAGCGGATCGTTCCGGTGTCGGCGTGCGCGACACTGGCAAAGCCAACGCCCGCGGCAGTGATGACGGCGATGGCGACTGAACGAAATCTGGACGAAATCTTCATGACAAGGGGCTCCTCAAGGTCGCTGCTCACCCGACCGGGCCGGGACGTCGGCGTCGCATCGAAGTTCATGGCTAAACAGTCTCGCCCATCATTGGTTCCAAGCACACGGTCTCGTTCCGGCTGCGAGGAGACCGTCGCTAAACGGGCCCGCCGGCTGGCGAATTGTCCAGCGGCGGCTGGCGGCATCGCGGGTCGAGCAGGGGAGCACGGGGAGACCCATGGCGCCGTCTGGAGCGGGCCTGGTGAAACTTTTTGATTTTTAGGCCGTTGTCGCCGTTACATCCGAGGCTGAACTCATGCCGAAAACGGTCGACGGCGCCAGGCGGCGCAAGGCAGAGAAGTCGCACCAGGAGAAGGCCTCGACAGTCGAAGTTGCGTCCGAGGTCGTGGGCGAGGCTGCGCCGCCGCCCGGGGCCATCGAACCCGGTCCGGAGCTGACGCCGCAGGAGGCCGAGCAGGCGCGCAAGCGATACCTGCTGAGGCGCTTCTGGATCAGCGCGCGCGGCTACTGGAGCACGCGCGGCGACAAGCTGGCCTGGCCGTTCACGATCGGGCTGTTGATGCTGATATGCATCAATGTCGGCTTCCAGTATGGGATCAACATCTGGAACCGCTCGATCTTCGACGCCATCGAGCAGCGCAACGCCCACACCGTCTATGTGCTCAGCGCCGTGTTCCCGCCGCTCGTGGTTGGAAGCGCAAGCCTTGTCGTCGCGCAAGTCTACCTTCGCATGACGATCCAGCGCCGCTGGCGTTCCTGGTCGACCACCGCCATCATCGCGCGCTGGCTCGCAAGCGGCCGCTACTATCAGCTGAACCTCGTGGGCGGCGACCACACGAACCCCGAGGCACGCATCGCGGAGGATTTGCGGATCGCCACGGAATCGCCCGTCGATTTCATCTCCGGCGTGATCAACGCGTTTTTGTCGGCCTCCACTTTCATCGTGGTGCTGTGGACGATCGGCGGGGCGCTGACTTTGCCGATCGGAAGCTGGAGCGTCACCATTCCCGGCTTCCTGGTCGTGACCGCGGTGATCTACGCCGCCATCACCTCCACTTCGATGGTGGTCATCGGCCGCCATTTCGTGCGGCTCTCCGAGCAGAAGAACCAAGCGGAAGCCGATTTCCGCTACACGCTGACGCGCGTGCGCGAAAACGGCGAGAGCATCGCCTTGCTCGGCGGCGAGGAGGAGGAGCGCAGCGGCATCGACAAGACGTTCGGCACGGTGCTCCGGCAATGGGCGCTGCTGACAGGCCAGCACATGCGCACAGCGCTGGTGTCGCAGGGGTCGAGCCTGTTTGCGCCGGTCGTGCCGATCTTGCTTTGCGCGCCAAAATTTCTCGAAGGCAGCATGACCCTTGGACAGATCATGCAGGCTGCCTCAGCCTTCGCCATCGTGCAGGCCGCGTTCGGATGGCTGGTCGACAACTATCCCCGCCTCGCCGACTGGAACGCCTCGGCACGGCGTATTGCCTCGCTGATGATGTCGCTTGACGGGCTGGAGCGCGCCGAACGCAGCGACGCGCTGGGCCGCATCAGGCACGGCGAAACCGAAGACGGTGCGATGCTCAGCCTGGACAATCTCTCGGTGTCGCTCGACGACGGCACCGGCGTGGTCAAGGAAACCGAGGTCGAGATCGAGCCTGGCGAGCGGGTGCTGGTGGCCGGCGAATCCGGTTCGGGCAAGAGCACGCTGGTGCGGGCCGTCGCAGGCCTTTGGCCGTGGGGTGGCGGCAGCGTCGACTTCCACCCCGGCAGGCGGCTGTTCATGTTGCCGCAACGTCCCTACATCCCCTCCGGAACGCTGCGCCGCGCGGTCGCCTATCCGGCCGCCGCCGACAACTGGACGCTGGAGAAGATCAACGCCGCCCTCGACAAGGTGGGGCTCGATTATCTCAAGGACCGGATCGAGGAAGACGCGCCCTGGGACCAGACCCTGTCGGGTGGCGAAAAGCAGCGGCTCGCCTTCGCGCGCCTCCTGCTGCATCATCCCGATATCGTCGTTCTGGACGAAGCGACGTCTGCGCTCGATGAGAAGAGCCAGGACAAGATGATGGAGACGGTCATCCATGAATTACCGAAGGTGACCATCATAAGCGTCGCGCATCGCGCCGAGCTGGAAGCCTTCCACAGCCGCAAGATCACATTGGAGCGGCGCGAGGGCGGCGCAAAGCTTGTCAGCGATATCAATCTTGTCCCGCGCAAGGGCGGACGGAACCTGCTCAGGCGCGCCTTGTGGGGCTCCGGCGCTGCGGCCCAAAGGCCGCGCGAGCTGGACTAAAGCCGACTTCGTCCCGCCTCAGCGCCCGCTCAGCGCCGCGACGCGGTCGAGGGCGGCGCCGAGGCCTTTCAGGGAGACGGGGAAGTTGAGCTTGGTCTCGGCGTCGGTGACGACGTTGAGCGTCAATACGCCGCCCGCCTTCAGCTTCTGCGCCAGCGCCCGGTCGATCGGAAACTGCGCCACGCATCCGTTCGGCAGGCAGGTGCGGAACCGCAACTGGCCGAGGGGCGGCTGGTCGTCGATCTGGATCGTCACGCCTGGGTCGAACAGGATGCCGAACGGCAGAAGCAGGGTTCCGGTCAATCCACCCTTCGGTCCCGCGCGCAGCTCCACAGCCAGCAGCCTCTGGCCGTTCTTCTGCGTCTGGTCCTGCGAAACCGAGCAGGCGCGTGCATTGTCCTGGATGGTGCAGGCCAGGCTCCAGTCCTGATAGGTCTCCCGGAGCGACGACGCGCCGTTTGGAAGCGTGGCCGCCTGCTGTTGTTGCGCACAGGCACTCGATGCGGCCAGCGCCGCCGCGCAGATTGCGGCCGCCTTCAGAAGAACAAATCTGTCAAACAACGATGGCGACTTTCTCTTTCGGGGTTCACGCGCATGGCCCCGAAAACCGGATGGGATTTTCGGGGCCGCGGGCATGGTCATCTGCCTCACGCAGCGTGCAAAAGCAATTCCAAAGCGCGCCGTGTGAGCGCGGCGCGCTTCAGGTACAGACCCACTCGCGGATCTTGCATTCGGTTCCCGCCGCCTCGCAGGCATGCAGAGCGAGATCTTCCGCGTCCTTGCGGGTCTCGGCGGAGTTCGCGCCCCAGGGCGTCAGCCGGTCGCTCTGCTTCTCCTTAGCCACGGCCAGGGCGCCGCAGTGCTTGTAGGGAAAGCCCGTCTCGTCGTCGTCTGTCCAATGGCGATGATTGCGGAACACCGTGACAACAGTGCAGCCCTTGCCGCCGGCGTTCTCGCAATATTTCATCGCGGCGTCCTTCGCCTCCTGGCGCTTGTCGGCGCCCCAGAAGAAGCCGTGCTTGGTATCGATGCTGGAATAGGCGATCGCCCCCCAGATGCCCTTTTCCTCCTTCGGCTCCGGCTCCGGCGGCGCCACAAGGTCGGCCGAGACAACCTGCCCGCTCCACAGCAGGGCCATGCACAAAACTGCCAGACGTCGCGATATCATGGTCTGCAATCCTTTCCAGGAGCCCTCGCCCATTCGCCTATCCCGTGTCTCACTTCGACGCCGACGCGATGGAAATCACCACGCAGCTATTGCCGGTCGGCAGCAGAAGCGCTTCACCCGAATTGCCGCCCAGTTCATACACTTCGACCTGGCCGAGATGGTCGGTGATCTTGCTGCCTTGCGGAAGAACGGACGGGATCTCCGAACACGGGCTGGCGAACGGCGCCACCCGCACCATCGCGCCTTCGCAGCCGGAAGCGGTGGGCGATGCGAAAACCACGCCGGCGGCCGGTCCGCTGTATTTTTCCGTCGCATAATCCATGCCGACGAGGGCCTGCACGGCGTGCTTGTCGGCGGCCTGGTCGTTCCACAAGGATTTGACGCTGTATTTCGAGCCCGTCGTCAGAACCTGTCCGAGCACGGGAAAGATCGTCGAGCAGGCCTGCACGCCGGCCTGTTTGACATGTTCGAGGAAAGGCGAGTCCGGCAATGCGGGCGGCGCGGTCCCGGCCTGTGCGGCCGTCGGGGTGCCGACGAGACCGGCGATCGCGGCATAGTTGGCGGCAGCGAAGCCGATGCCGATCATGGCCAGCCCCAGCAGCGAGAAGGCTAGGACGCGCGGCCACCGCCGCTGCGGCTCGGCGACCCTCTTGCGATCGGGCTCGACGATCCTCTTGCGGTCCGGCTCCACGCTCGGGCCGCGCGCTGGGGAGATGAACGGGTCTTGCTGGCTCACGGTGCTGCCTCGGTTATTTGATTGGCGCAAGGGCCTCGGACAGCCCCTTGAGCGTTGCGGTCACGGTAATCGTCTGGCCGTCGACGGTCGGGTAGGAGATGGCCGGCGTCGCTTTCTGCACTATCTGCTGGCGCATGACGGGCCCCACCGGCAGCATGCCGACGCAGACCACTTCGTTGCAGCCATTCAAGTGGACGTCGATCGGGTCGCGCCCGTCGAACTTCAGCGACACCAGCCCGTCGCTTTTGGCGTTCGGCGCGGTGCGCAGGATCATGTAGGGCTTGCCGTCCTGCGTAGCGGCGAGCGACCAGCTGAAGGCCATCCTGCCGGCCCCGTCCTCGATCACCTGCGAGACATTGCAGACCTTCTTGCGCGCCTTGAGGTTCTCGTCGCAGATCAGCGTCCAGTTCTCGAAGGGCCGGATGGTGCGCTGGTATTGGCCCAGTTTCACCTCCGGCGGCACCACCACGTCGGACGGTTTGATCCTGTAGGGCGCGGTCGCTTGCGCGGCGGCCAAGGACAGGCCGCCGGCAAGCGCCAGGCAGGTCAGGAGGAAAAGCCGGGCATGACGGCTGGTTGCCCCGTTCATTCCCGCCTCAGTTCAACGTGAAGCTCAGGCCGGCGCCGACACCGACATTTCCGCCCGCCGCCGTGCCCGAGACGTTGCCGCGGATGCGGCCGTCCTCGCTGGTGTAGCCCGCGCCGAAGGCAAAGGCGCTGGCGTCCCGCCAGAAGCCGCCGCCCGCCGCGACGCTCAGCTTTCCGGGACGGTCG
Organism: Mesorhizobium sp. B2-1-3; assembly: GCF_006442495.1. Classification (NCBI taxonomy): domain Bacteria; kingdom Pseudomonadati; phylum Pseudomonadota; class Alphaproteobacteria; order Hyphomicrobiales; family Phyllobacteriaceae; genus Mesorhizobium; species Mesorhizobium sp. B2-1-3. The sequence continues at coordinate 12,795 of NZ_VFWL01000034.1, read as the reverse complement.
TCGTAGCGCAGCGAGGCTGCGGCAAGGCCGATTGCCGCCGCTTGCCGGGCTTCGTCGCGGATGCCGCTGATGTCCGAATTCAGCTGGCCGAGTTTCTGGTCGGTATAGTCGTTGGCCTGTTGCAGGGTCGTGGCCGCCACCTTGTCGGTATAGCTGTTGGATGTGCTGATGGCGGTGTCCAGGCCCTTGGTCAGCTGGTTGACATTGACCGCGTCGGTGCCGGCGACGCCGGGTCCGACATTGGAGATGACGACCGGCGCGTTGACGTCGCCGCCTTGCAGCGTGATGGTGTTCGTCTTGGCGCCGCCCTGCGTGTCATACGTCACCGCATTCTGGTTGAGATTTCCGACGCCGGTTTGCAGGGCCTCGATCGCCTGGTTGGAGGCGAAGAGTTGCGAACCGTTGATCGCGTCGGTGCTGTCGGCGGCGATCCGTCCGGCAGCGACATTGGTGATCGTCCTCTCCGCGCCGGCATCGCCGACGCTGACTGTCCCGGTCGGCGTCGTGCCGGCAAAGGCATAGGTCTTGCCGTTGATGACGGTGCTGGAGGTGCCGACGGCGGTCTGCGTCACCGAGCCGGAGCCGAGCGCCACATCGTTGGCGTTGTTGGCCTGCGCGCCCTGGCCGAGCGCGACGGCGCCCGCCCCGGTAGCCGTAGAGCCATGGCCGGCGGCCAGGCTGTCGTTGCCGCTCGCCACGCTTTCGGGCCCGATCGCCACGGCGTCGGTGCCGCCGGCGATACTGTCGGCCAGCGACGAATTGGCGTGGAAGTACTTGATGCCGCCGCCATTGCTGATGGTGGTCAAGGCATTGTCGACCGCCGTGAGCCCGTCATAGACGGTCGTGTAGGTGTTGCCCTGGACGGTGTAGGTCGGCCCGGTGATCGAGCCGTCGGGGTTGAGCGTGGTGGTGCCGCCGAACAGGTTGGTCACGTTTTGCGACACGCCGCGCAGCTGCGAGACGTTGACGCCGTCGGTGTCGGCCGAGCCCGCCGCGACATTGGTGAGCTTGCGTTCAGCTCCGGCGTCGCCGATCGACACCTCGCCCACCGAGGTCTGCGGAGCGGTCAGGGCAAAGGCCGCGTAGCCGGCCTGCGCACCGACCGAGGTGATGGACTGCGCGCCCAGCGCCACGCTGTTGATGAAGGTGCTTTGGGCGCCGGCGCCGAGCGCCACCGACTGGATGCCGGAGGCGAGCGAATTGGTGCCGAAGGCAAGGCCGTCCGCCAGCATCACATGGGCGTTCTGGCCGATGGCGGTTCCGCCGGGCGCCGTCTGGTCGACGATGGCGCCGTTACCGATGCCGATGCCGTTATCGCCGTTGACGACCGTGGTCGGACCGATCGCGACCGATTCCGCGCCGACCGCCAGCGAGTCGGCCGCCACCGAATTGGCATGGAAATACTTGGTCGAGGTGGCCGACACGGCGGCGATGGCGCCGGCGAGCTGGCGCACCGTCACCGCGTCCTGGTCCTGCGTACCGTCGGCGACATTGGTGATCTGCCGGTAGGAGGTGGCGTTGCCGACCGAAACGGCGCCGAGCAGCGCCTTGTCGGTGGTGTTGTACTCGATGAAGTTGGATGGGCCGGCGGGCAGTTGCCCGGTAGCCGGAGCGATCGGACGATCGGAGAGCGAACCCGAGCCGAGCGCCACGCCGCCGTCGATGCTGGCATTGCTGTCGCGGCCGAGCGCCAGCGCGCTGACGCCGGTCGCGGTCGCATTGTAGCCGACCGCCGTGGAACCGACGCCTTGGGCGAAGGAATCGGTCTGCGCCAGCCCGAACTCGTTGGTACGGGCATAGCGGATGCCTTCGCCATTGGCGTCGGTGAAGACGGTCGACGTGTCGCCGGTGATGTTGTTGATCGTGTTGCCGAGATTGGTCACGCCAGCGCCGATATTGGCAATGTCGGTCGTGTTCTGGGTCACCTGCTGGTTGGTGGCGAAGAGCTGCGAGCCGTTGACGGCATCGGTCGAACCGCCGTTCAACTGTCCGGCCGCGACGTTCTGGATCTGGCGCTCGGCGCCGGCCGAGCCGACCGAGAAGGCGCCCGCCGGCGTGCCGCCGGCGAAGGTATAGTTGACGCCGCCGATCGTCGTGCCGCCGACATTGGTCGTGGCGCCCGACGTCGAATTCAGGCCGATCGCGACATCGCCGGCATTGTTGGCGACCGCATTCGGGCCGACAGCGACGGAATCGGCTCCCAGCGCCTGCGAATCCGCCAGCGTCGAGTTGGCATGGAAATACTTGATGCCGCCGCCGACATTGATGTTGTTGACGACGGCGCCGATGGCATCGACCGCCTGGTTGGTGGCGAAGAGCTGCGAGCCGTTGATGGCGTCGGTGGAGAGCGCGCTGATCCGCCCAGCCGCCAGGTTGGTGATGGTGCGTTCCGCGCCGACCGCGCCGATGCTGACCGTCGAGGTCGGGTTGGTGCCCTGGAAGGCGTAGGTGGTGCCGTTGACCACCCCGCTGGCCGTGCCGACCGCCGTGGTGGTCACCGAGCCCGAGCCGAGCGCCACGTCGCCGGAGCTTGCCGCCGCCGTCGCGCCATCGCCGAGCGCGACATTTCCGGCGAGGCCGGCCGCGCCCGCCGTCGAGCCGTTGCCCAGCGCCACGGAACCTTGCCCGATCGCCTTGTTGCTGTTGCCGATCGCGACGGCGCCGTTGGCCATGTTGGCCGCGGTGGCGGTCGCCGTGCCGTCGCTGTTGGCGATGTTGTTGGCGCCGCCGGTGAAGGCGCCGGTGCCGCTGGCATAGCTCGGATCGCCGATCGACACCGCGCCGTCGCCATAGGCGGTGTTGCCGGAGCCGATGGAGACGGCTTTGCCGCCGGTCGCCACCGCATTGGTGCCCATGGCGACCGCTTCGGCGGAATCCGCCTTGGCGCTGGCGCCCAAGGCAATGGTGTTAGCCGCCGTCGCGTTGGTCGAGGGGCCGATGGCGATGGAATTGGCTCCGCTCGCGGTACTGGTGGCGCCTACCACAATGGAGTAGGCGCCGGACGCAGTGGAGCCTGCGCTGCCCACCACGGTGGCGCCGGCGCCAGTGGCGTTGACGGAAACGCCAAGCGCCACGGCCTGCGTGGCTGTCGCGTTGGTAGAGGAGCCCATGGCGATGGCACCGTCCTCCGTGGCATTGGCCAGCGTGCCGAGCGCCATCGCGTTGTTCTTATTCGCAAGCGCGCTGGTGCCGATGGCGATGCTGTTGGGCACGGCCGTGTCGGCCTGCACGCCTGCCTGCGCGCCCACACCGAATGCAATGGACTGGTTGCCCCAGGCGCTGGCGTTCTTACCCATCGCCGTGGCGCCCGTTCCCGTTGCCTTGCTTTGGCGTCCGATTGCGGTGGTGTCGACCTGAGACGCCGTCACGTCCGTACCGATAGCAATGGCGCTCTGGGCCAAGGCTCCCGTCCCGGCAGCGGTGCGCGAGCCGAGATAGACGGCGTTTATCGCGGTTGCGGTCGACTGGAAGCCGACGGCGACGGCATTTTGGCTGTTCGCAACGGTGCTGGTGCCTTGTGCAACAGCGTCCAGCCCGGACGCCCCTGCGAACTGCCCAATCGCAGTGCTGCGCAGCCCGCTGGCTACGGACCCGTAGCCAGCGGCGAACGCATAGTTGTTGCTGGCCGTGGCGCTGACACCGACTGCGGTGGAGTTCCCTCCCGAAGCTTGGGCGTTGGTACCCAGCGCGCTGGCCCCGGCCCCAGTGGCACCCGCGGCGACGCCGATCGCTACCGTGTTGATATTGTTTGAAATCGTACCGGAGCCGATCGCCACTGCGCCGCCGGTGCCCGTGGCCGACGCGGTGCGACCAATGGCGACGCCGTATTGCGCCGTCGATTGGGCCTGGAAGCCGAGCGCTATGGCCCAGTTAAGGCTGGCGTTTGAGCCGTTTCCGACCGCGATGGCCTCGGGAGCGGTCGCCGAACCGCCGCCGGCCTGATATTGCGCCTGAGCCGGCGTCGCGGCCATGCCGATCGCGAAGGCGCCCAGCGTCACGGCTGTCCCGAGCGCCCCGCCGACGCCCAGCGTTCCCAGCCCCAAGCGCTTGCGCCCCATGCCCAGCGCACGATGCGCCATGCGCAGGACCGCCATCAAGCGGCGCCGGGCCGAACGGGACCGAGGATCGCCATTCGCGATCCAGTGACTGGCGAAATGCGCCGCACGGCGCTGAACAAGGAGCGAGCCGCCCGAAATATGGCCGCCCGAAATATGATTGTCGGTCATGGTTCCCTCCCCGCTGGCCGGCACGAAATGTCTGACACTTCCACTCCACAGCAGGAAGACATGATTCCCCTTCGCGGTATTTCACGAAATTGCTGTCTTGTGAGAAAAGATACGAGCATATACGCGGAGGTTAACGGCTCGTTACCTTAGCAACTGCTTTAAAATCAAGTAATCAAATAACGACGAGAGCGCGGCTTCATCTAATCTTTGCGTTAAACTTGCCCGCCCGCGCCTGCATCGGCGTCATCTGCCGGTATTTCTTCATCATGGTGGTGAAGTGGCTCTGGCTCGAAAACCCGCTCAGATGGGCGATGTCGGCGATGGTCATGCGGCTGTCGGCAAGAAGTCTTTCCGCGAAGTCCAGCCTGAGATCGAGAACATATTGATGCGGCGGCATGCCGAACGTCCTGGAGAAGGCGCGCACGAAGTGGTACGATGAAAATCCGCAGACGGCGGCCATTTCGGCAAGCGCCAGCTTGCGCGAGAAGTTCTCGTTCAGGAACTCCTGCACCTTGCGCGCACTGCGGGCGGAAAGCCCGCCCTTCACGTTGAGCAGCGGCTGCCGGGCCGAATTGGCTCCGGATACCGATCCGGGGGGACCATCATCGCCCGGCATTTTTCGGCCTCCCGATATTTCCCAGATGAACTTCAACCCGAGGCCTCCCTCCCCGTTCCCCTGAAAAACAATTCGTGATTGATCGAAGCGGGCCCGCATCGCCAACCCCGCTCATGTGATCGATCCGGCCGGATGGCAAGCAATGCGCGAACTGAATGGCATTCCAAATGACTCCAGCAAAGCTTGGGGCACAGGTGGTGACGGACGTATTTTGAAAAACTCCGGAAGCCTTGTAGGAAATTCCGGTCTTGGATCGCTGGCCAGCAGCTGTTGCTACTTTGCCATGGTCGGGCTTTCAATTCCTGCGGAAAGCGTCACCAGCCCGCCTGGCGTCCTTCCCCTGTATCTCTTCATGGTCGCGGCCAGGTGGCTCTGATCCGAAAATCCGGCAAGGTAGGCGACTTCGGCAATCGGCAACTCTCCGCCGGCCAGCAGCTTTTCCGCGAGATCGAGGCGCAGGTTGATCAGATACCGATGCGGCGGCATGCCGAATGTCCCGGCGAACCTTGCTATGAAATGATTTGGTGACACCCCCGCGACCGACGCGAGCTCGGCGACCATGACTTTCCGCACGAAGTTCTGGTCGAGATACTCTCGCACGCGTCGGGCGCCAACGGCGGAGAGCCCGCCTTTGGGCGACGCGGCCTGCCTCTTGCGACCCGTATAACCGCGCAGCAGATGCACCCCGAACACCGTCAGCAGCGAGTCCAGATAGAGCTCGTTCGGCGGCAGCCTGTCGGTCAGTTCGGCAGTGATCATCTGGGCTATGTTGAGCGCCCTCAGGTCAACCGTGCCGAACGCGGGCGGCTCGAGCTTGACGTCCGGGAGGTCGAACTCATGGGCCGCCAGCTCGGACAGCGCTTCGGGAGAGATCGAAACGACGGCGTTCTCCCTGGTCTGCGACCAGGCCAGCGTGCTGTCGACGCCCGCCGGATTGACGACGAGACAGCCGACCGGCGCATCGTACTGCGTGATCCTGTCACTGCCGAGCGAGGCTCTCAGCTTGCGTGCCGGCCTCAGCACAATCCCCGTGGAATGCTCCCTGGCCAGGAATTTCTGCGATCCCGGACTGCGGACGGAATAGATGACGCTTCCGCGGGCGGTGGCTCTTCTGGGACCAGCACTTTCCGGAATGATATCCAGGACGTATCGAGCTGTCCGCTCTTGATCGACGCCCTGGGAATCGCCGCTTTCCCGAGCCCCGCCCGCATGTTTCATACGTGTTGCCTCAGCCGGCTTACCGCCGCTTGGTATCCCCTTCCCCTGACCCGGAATCAACGTAACGCACACGCCTCGAATTGAAAAGAACTTCCACGCGCAAAGAAAATTCTTTATTCGAGATAAGAAAGAAGAACTGACCGTCGAAGGAAGTTCAGCAGCATTTCTGTCAATAGCGAAGAGCCTTGACGGATCTTCGCTTCCGGATTCGTCGGCCCGGGCGTAAGCCGGCAACGCATCGGTCACGAAGGAGGAGTTCACATGCGAGGCTGTGTCGGCCCTGTGGTTCGACAGCGTTGTTCGGCATCAGTGGCACGCAACGGCGCGGCGCGGAGCCAGTCGTTCACGGCCGTCTATTGCGGTCCCCGCGACCTTTTTCGTAAAGATCCCACGCGAGTTCCACAAAAGCCAGAAGCACATCATCCTTGTCCCAGCCGGCCGCGACAGCCGCCTCGACGATTTCGCCCACGAGAGGCAACAATTGGCGCTGGCAGGCGAGCGGGATGTCAGCCTCGGATTCATCCACTGGAGGTCCATCGAAGTTGAACTTCATCGTTTGGCGCTCCCCTCGCCATCAAACGAAATGCTACTCGTTCCCAACAAACGAAGTGCTATTCGCCAGACCTTATTCCTATACAATAACTCCAACATTAAACATAGCAGGCTAGGCCGCCAACGGAGCGCAACACCGGATAATCCGTGTATCGACCGGCTGTCCTAGTGACGCTGGGGAAGCGTTATTACATCACTGTCCAAGGCAAGCTGCCGAATGGACGCCCGTCGGCCGCGCCGTCATGAAGCACGAGGAGTTGGCCGGGTTCGGAGACGAACCAGGCGAACGAGCCCCAGGCAAGCTGCGCGACGGTCTTCTTGAAGCCGGCGGACTGGCGATCCTGATAGGCGGTCAGGAACGCGATCTGTTTTCGGTCGAAACCGGCCGCGTCCGTGACAGCATGGAGGGCATCGCGCCGGCGATCCGTGATCGCGCCATCGGTCGCCACCACTTCCACGAACAGGATCAACGGCTCCTTGCGGCCGAGATCGGCGAGGATGATGTCGGGCAAGTTCCTGTCGGCCTCGATCTTGAGGCCGATCGCACTGGCGATGGCGTCGTCGCGCAGGACCACCTTGTTGCCGCTCTCGCTCAGCCACAACATGGCAGGGGCGGCGAGAAACCGTTTGGCGAACACCTCGATGACGGCTTGCGCGATGACCGAACTCGGTCCCGGCGCCAAAAGCCTGGTGTCGCCGTTCGGAAAGGTGACGCGGATGCCGGCGGTGTTGGCGACAGCGCCGGCGCGCATGATGGTCACGCGGGCCAGCGCGCCCTTGCTGAGATGCGTTTCCTGGAACTCCGAGATGGCGGTTTCCAGCGCCTCGCCTTCCAGCGCCGGGTCGAACAGGGCTGCAAACGCCGCCCTCAGCGCGTAGCGGGGCTGGCCCGAGGTCGTCGGCAGATCCTCGCGACGCAGCACGGCGCCGATCGCCACCAGCCCGTCCCGCAGCGTCTCGTCGCGGATGGGCTCGCGCGTATTGTCCGCGTACCAGCGCGAGCCCGCGACGGCGCCGTTCTTGCGCAGGACGGTTGCGGCGTAGGCATCGCGATCTGCATCGTCCGCCAGCGCCGCCTGCTCGCGGGTCATGCGATAAACATGGACAGGGCCCAGGAATCGCCCCGAACCCTCGACGGCGCCAATGTAGAGAGCGGCGAACACGGTGCTGGCGGCAAGTTCGCGGATGCAATAGATGCGGTTCGGCGTGCCTTCCGGAAAGATCAGCGGCAAGCGCCCGGCGACAAGATCGCGCGTCGCATAGGGCGGCCGTGCCGTCATGCAGGCTCACCGTAGAGGCGGCTGCATTCCGCCTCGATCCTGTCGCGCGTCGCACCGGCTGCGACGAGCTTCGCCAACGTGCTGGTGCTCTTGGGCGGCGGCAGCGGCAGCGCTTCCAGCTCGAAGGCGGAAACGGCGACGCTGCCGCTGATGCAGCGGAAAAGATCGTCGACGACACGGCTGTTCAAAAGCGCCGCCACGACCGCCGCCGGCACCTTCGTGCTGCCGGTCGCGCGGACCATGTTGAGATGGTTTTCGACGACGACGCCGCCATGCGCATCGATGAATTCCTGGCGAAGTTCGGCGGCAATCAGGCGCCGGGCCTGTTCCTTGGCGGTGGTGCGCTGGACGAGGATGCAGGGCGCCTCGACAAGCAGCCAGCCGTCGCCGGCCTCCAGCTTGAAGTAGGGAGCGTGGTTCTTCTTGCGCGCGCGATAGGCGAACTGGCCGTCGGCGGTCACGGCTTCGGCCCAGATCAACGGATGCACCCCCTTGCCGCCGGCGCGATCGCGCAATTGACCCTTGAAGCGGTTCCAGACCAGCGGGCCGGTCGAGACCCCATAGCCCCAGTCGGCAAGGCGATGCGTCATCGTCTCGGCCTGGGCGATGAGCCGGCTGTGCTCCGGCGTGCGCGGCGCAAGCCAGGGCATGGCGCGGTCGGATGGCAAGCCAATCGTGCCGTTGCGGGCAATCCCGGCCTCGGTCTCGGAGGCGACGGTCAGGTAGTGGATCTGCGCGCGCCGCGGCTCGGCGCCGTTGACGTAGACGGCAAGCAGCGTCTCTTGCAACACATCCTCGAAAACGCCGCGCCGCGCATGCACGAAGTCGATCGCGACGGGCGGCGCCTCCTTGGCCAGAAGGCTGCGCAGCGCCGAGTAGTATTGGCCGCCGAGAAAGCTTGTCGGCGTCAGGAAGGCGATAAGGCCGCCAGGCTTGGTCCAGCGCAACGCGGCATCGGTGAAAACGCCGTAGAGATTGGCGTGCCCGTAGAGGCCGCGCGCATAGCGCTCGCGCAATTGCGACGGCAGCGAGACCCGCCCATAGGGCGGATTGCCGACGACGAGATCGAAGACGGGTTCCGGATCGGCTTCAAGCGTGTCGCAGGCCGTCACCATGGCCGGGGCGGCGCGCCCGGTCCTGGTCGCAATATCGGCGAGCGCGATCTCCAGGGCGCCTTGCGCCAGCCGCGCCGCGAGAGGATCGAGCTCGAAACCGGCAAGCCTGGTGCCGACATGGCTGAGCGCGAAGGCGGGCTCGCAATCGCCGAGCGCGGCGATCATGCGGTGCGCGGCATGAAACAGAAACGTCCCACCGCCGGCGGCGGGATCGAGAACCCGCGCGCTGCGCCAGTCCAGGCCCTCTTCCTCGGCCTGGTCGAGCAGGCGGTTGACCAGCGCCGGCGGCGTGTAGAAGGCACCGCGCTCACCGCGCTCCCTGGTCGGCAGCAGGACCGGATAGAGGCTGGTGACGAGATGCAGCGCTTCGAGGATCGGCAGCCGCGCGGCGGTCTCTCCGATGCTGTGCGCAAGCGCGGAGGCCGGCTCGTCCAGCGCTTCCGTTTCGAAGGCGAGCGAGGGGCAGATCGCCGGAGAAATGCCGAGGGCCGCCGACAAGGCCTCCAGCGCGCGCCGGGTCAGCGAAACCGCATAAGTTTCGCGGTCGCATTCGTCGATCGTCTCGCACCATGCGCGTGCCAGAAGGCGAGCCTTCGACAGCTCCGCGCGCGCCGCTCGCAATGCATCAGCCACCGAGCGCAAGACGGCAGGCAATTTCGACCCACGAATCTGTGAAATTTTTCCCATCGCCCTCGACCGTACCGCGCAAGACTCACCGATGCGATAGAGTATCACATGTTCTCGTTATGTTCCAGTGGACAACCGCAACCGTCCCGCCCACGCCATCACAGCGCCAGGCTACCCTGCTCCGTCTCCTCGGTATTGGGATCGCCCGGCGCCGCGTTGCGGTCGCCCGGCGCCGCATTTGGGTCGCCCGGCGCCGTCGCCCAGGCGAGTTCCACCAGTGTGACGGTGCGCCGGCCGGTACCGTCGAGTTGGCACACGATCAGGCCCTGCTCCTCGATGTAGGTGAGCAGGCGCCGGGCGCGGCGCATGGAGTGCGAACCATAGGCGCGGGCGATCGTGGCGTCGCTCGGGCAGGGCCAGCCTTCCTTTGCCGCGCGGGCGATCATCATGAACACGCCCTGCATGTCCTCGGGCAGCAGCGAAGCGCGCACGGAGACGTCGCGCCACGCATCGTCCTCGGCCATATCGGAACCCACGCCGGCGCGGGCTCGCGTCAGCATGCGGCGGAACTCCTGCAGATCGGGCACGACCGACGCCAGCCCCTCGATGCGGCAGCGCACCACGAACTCCTGGTAGAGCACGCCGATGACGCGGAAGCCCGCGTCGGGCTCCGCCAATATGGCGCGCAGGATGCGGTCCATCCGCTCGCGCCGCTCCGCCAGGTCCTCGGCGCTGGGCGCCGGCTCGGCCGGTTCGGGGCGGATCTCCAGCGCCGCCGACTTCGCCGCCATCAGCTGGTCGAGCAGGTCCGGCGATGTCACCCGCCGCTGCGGCCGCACGGCCTCCGGCGGCGGTGCCGCCAGGATGATCGCGCGGGCGTCCTCCAATGCCGCTTCCGGCAGCGGCATCAGCCGCGGCGTACCGTTGCGCGGGCTCGTATCCGTCGGCCCGATGCGCAGGCCGAGCGGACGGCGCGACAGCGCCGGGCCCAGCGCCATGAAGTGTCCGCGTTCCAGGTCGCGAAAGGCCTCCGCCTGCCGCCGCTCCATGCCAAGCAGATCGGCCGCGCGCGCCATGTCGATGTCGAGGAAGGTGCGGCCCATGAGGAAATTGGAAGCCTCCGCCGCGACATTCTTGGCAAGCTTGGCAAGGCGCTGCGTGGCGATGATGCCGGCAAGCCCGCGCTTGCGGCCGCGGCACATCAGATTGGTCATGGCGCCGAGCGAAAGCTTTCTCGCTTCGTCGGAAACCTCGCCGGCCACCGCCGGCGCGAAAAGCTGCGCCTCGTCCACCACCACCAGCATGGGATACCAATGGTCGCGCGCCACCTCGAACAGCCCGCCGAGGAAGGCGGCGGCGCGCCGCATCTGGTTCTCGGCGTCGAGCCCTTCGAGATTGAGCACCGTGGAGACGCGGTGGATGCGCGCCCGCTCGCCGGCGCTCTGCAACCCGCGCTCGGTATGTTCCTCGGCATCGATCACCAGATGGCCGAAGCGTTCGCCCAGCGACACGAAGTCGCCTTCGGGGTCGATGATGGTCTGCTGCACCCAGGGCGCGCTCTGCTCCAGCAGCCGGCGCAACAAATGAGATTTGCCGGAGCCCGAATTGCCCTGCACCAAAAGCCGCGTCGCCAGCAGTTCCTCAAGGTCCAGCGCCGCCGGCGCGCCGGCGGTCGTCTGTCCCATCTCGATCGCAACGGTCATGTCAGACTCAGCCGCTCCTTCGCAGAGGGACTTATCAATCCGATTGCAAAGCGTCGAGCGCCGATGGCCGCCAGTTGGGCGTTGCGCACAGTTGTGCGAATGCTGCCTGCCTGATGCAACATCCGGCGGGCTGAACGATCGCATGACAAGCGCGCAATCGTTTCGGATGCACGTGAAAACAAGCAGTTGAAGCGGAATCGCGATTCAAGCCCTGAAGCCTGGTCGACCGCTCCCGCGTCGTCTCACGCGGGCATCACCGTCCGGGGGGACCGGTGCCAATGCGGGCGCGTCCAGCCCCTGGAACGGATCGCGCCAGGCCTCGATCTCTTCGAGCCGGCGATACCAGCGCTCGATTTGGGGATAGTCGCCGAGCGGCAAGCGGGCGGCGTCGTTGAAGGGTAGGAACGTCGCCATGCGGAAATCGGCATAGGAGACCGAAGTCCCGGCCAGCCATGGCCGCCGGCCAAGTGCCGCCTCGAGGATCGGCGCCGTCCTGTGGAACTGTTCCAGTCCCTCCGCGACCTTTTCCGCGTCGATCGGCCCGATGCCATAGCGCTGCTTGGTGCCGCGCTCGAAATGCACGATGTCGCAGGCCCTGACGAACTCCTCCTTGCCCCAGCTCAGCCAACGGATCATCTCGGGTTCGTCGTCGCCCGCGCGCCAGAAGTCCGAACCCAGGTCGCGCGAAAGCCGGCAGGCTATGGCGTCCGCTTCCCAGAGGCTCCCTCCAGGCCAGGCCAGCAAGGGCAGGGAAAGATTGGGATTGAGCGGGCGGAACCGCTCCGCCTGCCCCGGCGCCATAGGCGAAGCGAATTCGAACGCGACCTTCGCCCCGAGGTGACGGGCCACCGCGACTCCCAGGCGCGGATTGGGGTTGCGGCTGAAGAACAGTTTCATCTCCGCGTCCGCCCCGTGCGGTTTCGGCCCGACCTTGTCACTCGCCATCGCCTCGCTCCTTGTTGCGGCATGCACGCCAAGGACGGATAGCGCCGATCGAATCCGACAATGCGGTCGCGACCGCAAGGACCGGTTTTGCGAAAAGTCCGGGTTGACCGCTTCCGGACGCGAGGCGACTATCCCTCTCGAAGCATGGCAATGGATCTCGAGGAGGATGAGCGATGGATGAGCCCGACCGCTGGCGCCACATGTCAAGCGCGCCCAAGGACGGCAGCCGGATCCTCGTCACGGTCCGGCCGTCCGAGCAGGGGCCGGCGGAAGTCGACCTCGCCTATTGGTCGGATGGCGACCAGTTCGGCGAAGAAGGCTGGCGCGCGTCGGACTCCTCGCCCGGCCGCATCGTCGAATATGCCGAGCCCGAGCTGAAATGCTGGATGCCGATGCCCTCGGCCAACCTCGCCCGCGCCTCCATGCCCTCGCCCTGGGAAGGCGACGACGCCCAGCAGCTGGACGGCTCGGGGATTTGAGGCACTGAAGCTGCTGATCTCCTGAGACGCCGGC
>NZ_VFWL01000033.1:0-24291 GCF_006442495.1 Mesorhizobium sp. B2-1-3 | reverse complement strand
GAGGTCCGTGTGCTCGTTGACTGGGTCGGCAGCCTGCCGTTCGATGAAGACCTGATCGAGATCATGACAAGCGCCGGCGTGCGGTTCCAGCGCTATAGACCTATTCATTGGTATACGTTGGATCGTGTAAACAACCGGACCCATCGCAAGCTGCTCATCGTTGACGGGCTGGTCGCGTTCACCGGCGGCGTCGGTATTGCCGACAACTGGCTCGGAAACGCCCGCAATCCAGATGAGTGGCGCGACACGCACTATCAAGTCAAAGGACCCGCAGTGTCTGCCTTCCAGGCGGCATTCGCGGAAAACTGGTTGGAGACGGCCGGCGAGACATTGCAAGGTGAGAAGTTCTACCCACCCTCCGAACCTGCGGGGTCGCTTAGCGCTCAGCTGATCCTGTCATCGCAGCCAAATGGCTCGGAGAACATGGAACTGATGATCCCTGGCGGCGATCGCTGCCGCCAGGGATCATCTTCGCATCGGAATGGCCTATTTCGTGCCTGACGATATTGCCCTGCAGCAGATCTTGGACGCCAGGAAACGAGGGGTAGCAGTCGACGTGATCGTGCCCAACTGGCTCACAGACGTGCCCCTGGTCCGAAAGGGCTCGCGGTACTTCTGGGGCGACTTGCTCAAAGCTGGGGTCCGGATCTTCGAGTTCCAGCCAACGATGTATCATCCCAAACTCCTGATCGTCGACGACGTCTGGACGAGCTTTGGCTCTGCCAACCTGGACGAGCGCTCTTTGCGGCTGAACGACGAAGCCACGCTGAATGTCTACGGCCGGGATTTTGCCAAAACGCAGATCGACCTGTTCAGCCAGGATCTTGCGCGATCAAGGCAGATCAGTTTGGGCGAATGGGAAGCGCGCCCCCTGACCGAAAAAGTATCGGACTGGCTGGCCAGCAGACTACACTCGCAACTCTAGAGCCTCTTGGTGGGCGAGTCCCCGCAAACGGCATCTGCGCCCGTCAAATGGCTAATATGGTGCGCCACGCGCAAGAATGGGAGCAACCCCGCAATAACACCGAGCGGATTGCTCAACACGCGCCCTGCAACTTCATCGGTCGATGCATCCCCACCTCGTCGGTCACGCGGCCCCTTTGCGATCATGACAGTGAGACCCGAAAGTGCTCTCAACGATGGTGTATTAAGGTCCGCGCATGGGCGGCTGGAAGCCTGAGCGATCAGAGGCACCGGCATGTCTTAATGAGGACGAATACGCCCACTTGCGTAAGGCAGCGCCAAAAGCCCCAAGGCGATCCAGAAGCCGGGCTCAGCCATTGCGGCGAGATCTGACAGAAGTCGCTTCATGTTGCCCCACCCCTGCCCTGACGAATCCGCGGCCGATCATAAACTCGAGACAAGAGTCCGCTCTTGTGGGAGGAGAAGCGGGCTCTTAGCTGCGACCTAAGACCCAGCGGCCGGCGCAAGAGCCGCCCGCGGACCCGATCGTCAGAAAAAAAGTCCGCCCGCGCCATTTGGGCGTCACCGTTTCGCGGCATCGCTGTCGGCCGCGGCGCGAGACAGGAACATCTGCGTCGTCTCGGCGAGGTGGCTCTTGAGCCAATCCGCCATCGCTTCCTCTTCGCGCAGATTCTGCTCACAGACACGCGCCACCTCGGCCTCCCCTTCGGCGTGGGCCGCGGCGATGAGCATCATGTAGGAGGCAATCTCCATATGCTCGAAAGTATAGCTGGCGAGCGACCCCTTCATCACCTCGTCGCCGGCGAACACGCCGCTGATCGACTGGGCCATGGCGGTGAGCTTGCCACCTGCGTCTTTCATCGCGGAAGATCCCTCTCCGATCCGGTCAAGGCAGGTTCTCAGCCGTGAGGCCTGCTGTCGCGTCTCGTCGAGATGCTGACGGATGCGGTCGCCGAGCTCCGGATAGCTCTCGAGGCGTGACAGTTGCCCGGAGAGCATCGTCTCCGCCTGCTCCTCCATAGCGTGAGCGTCCCTCAGCCATTGTATCAACCAATCGCGCGATTGTGTCATGAAGGTCTCCCTTGGGTTGCCTGCCCAAACCGCGAGTGGAGAGGATGGTTCCGCCCGGGCTATGGCAGGCTCGGCCAGAGGCTGTCGACGCGCGGATTGACCGCCGACGCGACGGTCACTTCTTGCTCTGGCCCGAGGCATCGGCCAATGCCGGGTTCACCAGCTTGCTGCGGACGTCCCGCGCCATTCGCAGGTGCTCCAGTACGGCCGGCAGGATATCGGAGGCGAAATGCTGGACATCCGGATCCCGGCCGGAGCCGATCTCCCATTCAAGGAGTTGCACAGTCTTCTGATGGTCGACGATCTGGCCGCTGATGTAAGCCAGATCGAATTCGACCAATGCCAGCTTCTGCCGGCAATGGCAGCGGCGAAGGGAGGCCGCTGATAAAGGTGCAGTGTGGGATACCGAATGGATCCGACGAGACACATGTCGTGCCAGGTATAGCGGCTGCGACGCAGGGAGCCATGTCGGAGGGGGCAAGTGTGCGAAGGGATCGTCTTTGTCTGCGGCTACTTTGTACCCGCCAGCCCTGCTGACAGCAAACGAGCGTTCATCGACACGGTTTCGCCTATCGGTGAGATACTGGCGACACCTCCTCTACTCCTCTGCCTCCATAATCTTGTCGAGAACAGCTTCAGGTGCCACGTCGCGCTTCAGTTCCTTCAATTCATCGTCCGCTTCCGTGGCAACATTCATGCGCTTGGCAATCTCCTCGACCATCTTGATGAGCTTGGTCGTCTCGTGTTCGTTGAGCAGGCTGACCTGAAGATCGAGGTCTGCTCTCGCATCGTCCTCAGCGGCCATCCGGTTCTGGTTGATGAGCACGAAGGTGGACAAAAAGATCGCCTCCACGGATGCAATCATCGCCAGGATAACCAAGGATGGGTCCCAAGGCTGAACAAAGCCGACGGGCTTGATATTGAGGACGATCCAGCCCCCAAAGAAAACAAGATGGATATAGACGAACATCATGCTGCCTGCGAACTGGCTAATTGCTCCCGCGGCGCGTTGCTCCGCAGTGGCAGCGTTCGCATCGCGCTTCCGTCGTTGAACGATTGCTTCGATGTTGCGGGCCAAGGCAGGAGCGAGGCCGTCCGCGGGTGGTGTGGTTGGGGTGGCGGATCCCATGTCATTGCCTGAGGTGTTTGGGCGCATAGCTCTCTCCGTGTCTCCACCTGACCCACTTAACTGGTCGGTTGGCGTTTCGATCCATGCAGCCTCAGGAGCGCTGACGGACCTTCATCACGAATGGCTCACCCAATGAGACATACCTATCAGAGGTGTTCGGTAAGCGAGACGGTCAACGCCGCAAATGGGCCTGGCGACTTGCCGGTCGAAGGCCGCGATAGGATACGCGGATGAGGAGTCGCTAGCGAAACGGGAGGTTCTGATGGTAGTGGAGGCTGATGCAGTTGTGCAATCCGAAACGACATGGAGCGCTTCAGGACACTCTCCGACCAGACAAGGATCGCCTGCCGAGAGCGTCGCCAGATCGATGGATTTCAGCCCGGGGAGCGCTTTAAAGCGGGCGAAGTTCGAACCGTATAACTGCCTCTGCTATTGGTCGCTCCTCGTCGCGTATGATGAAAGCGAGTTCGCACTCATTGCCGTCATGGGGGAGTGTCTCTCTCGCTATTTCGGTCAAAGCCTTTACAGCTTCATCTGTAGCGGTCTCCGTATCGGGAAGTTCGCTCCCCTCGTTGTCTTCAGTAACGTTTCCATTTTCAGTAAGATCAAAAAAGAAGCGTGCCATGTTCGTGTATCCGTTCGGGGCCTTTCTGTCCGAACCTTGGCGATTTCAGAAGGTTCCAAGCTGGATTTTGTTGTGAGGCAGGATTTTTTTATCGCGTACGATCGCAATCGAGTTTCTGGTCCAAATCGTGCGTTGGCCTGACGTTCAGTCCGCGGTGGCATGAGCGCCTCATTTCCTTGGAGCATGTGTCGTTGGATCAGGCCCACTCAACCCAGGCACAGTCGCCGGCGGCAATCCAAGTCAGGCGGGCGGAACATAACGATCTGGCTGACGTTTGTGCCGAGGATCGGCCCGACAGGAGGACTGCATGGCAGCCCCACGAGCAGTTTGGAAAGGGATTTTAAAAGTCGGGTCCGTGTCGTGCGGAGTGAAGCTTGTGGGTGCAACCAGCGAGGCATCGAAAATCCACTTCAAGATTTTGAATCGGAAAGATGGATTGCCTGTCAAGGCTGCCTATGTTGACGAAGAGACGGGCGATGTCGTCGATAGCGAAAACCAAGTCAAAGGCTACGAGGCAGACGCGGGCGATTTCATCAAGGTCGAACCGGACGAGATCAAAAAGCTAAAGATGACGTCTGAGCACACGCTTGAGGTCGACGAGTTTGTCGCCATCAAGGATATCGACACGCGCTACCTGGAAAAGCCTTATTACCTGATCCCTGCCGACGGTGCTTCCACCGAGGCCTTCTCCGTGCTGCGCGAAGCGATGGCCAAGGGTGTGGCGGCGCGGTCCTGCGTGGTGCTGTACCAACGCGGGCGCGAAGTCGTGATACAGCCCTATGGCAAGGGAATGCTGCTTACCGAGTTGCGGACCCATGACGAGATGATCTCGGAAGAGACTATATTCAAAGACCCGAAAAGCTTTCTTCGAATTATGACAAAACGACTCTGTGCCTGGATCAGAAAAGATCGATTGGCCGCCCGGGCTCGGGGCTACCGCCCGAGTCATTCGCGCGGTGCAGGAGCATAGTAAGCAGCTTCTTCAGGTGAGAGCGATCCGGCTGCCGCGATGCTGTCCACCATCTCGAGCACAAGGTGCGGCGCAGCATGATGAACCATGTGACCGGCACCCGCGACGATGCGCATCATCGAGCCCGGTAGGACCGCGTGCAAATGTTGGGAATGATAGTTGGTGTCGAGCAGGCTGTCCGCGTCCCCGGCCATGATACCTATCGGCGCGTTTGTCCTCCCTGCGGTCTTGGGAGCCAACGCGGCAACGGGGATCAGCAGACCAGATTCCGCGGCAGTCGTTCGCAAGTGCGACGGTGCGCTGACCAGATCTCGCAAAGCATTTGAAAACTCTGGCGGGACAGGTTGCGGCCCAAACAGGCGGCGCATCAAAACGGGCCAGATCAGCCTGACGACAGGCGGCAGGATGGTGTGGCAAATGATGGTTCCCACGATTGGCAGTGCCGGCAGGGCGGCAAGCATGGCATCGAACCTTGCGGAGGGGAAATGATAGCCGGAGAGGAGAACCGCGCCACCAATCTCGTCCGGATACCGGGCCGCCCACTGGAGGGCGATCGATGCCCCCCAAGAACGATGGGATTGTCTGCCCCGATCCTCTGCGTGGCGCTCTGGAGCAGATCTGCCTGGGCCGCGGCGGTCCATAGGCGACCGCGCGGCCGAGTACTTCCGCCAAACCCGGGGCGGTCGAATACAATAACGCGATAACGCTTGGCTGCTTTGTCGACTAGACCGCTGGTTTGGAAGTCCTCAGCGGCGGAACCGTTCCCATGCAGGAGAACCAGGTCCCTGCCGCTTCCAGCCTCGACATATCGAAGGCGGACACCGTCGACCTCTATGGTCCTTCCTTTCGCGCGGACGGAAAGCGCTTGCTTGGTCGCTGCTCGATTGTTCAACGCTAGCAAGGCCACCGCCGCAACCAGGCCGCCGACCCAGACGCGTGATGATCGTTTCAGTGAGAATTGAAACCGGAAAGACAAGCTGCCGTGCTCCTTGCGTAGGTTGCGGCGACTGGCGAATCGCCGCTGGGACGTCGCACCCAAAAGGCTCACCGTTTTCGCCATCCGAACTGAGACGCCACAAGGTTGTTCCGGCGCCTGATCGCCTGACCTTCGAACGAGGCTACGGGCTTAGCTCGGCCTAGGGCTCCTCGAGATTGAGCCCGCGGAAGGTCGAATGACAGCCGGGGGAGGCGTTAGTCTTGCCAGCCGTTTCCACAGACTGGATAGCCAAAAGAGCACCGGTGACGAGTAACCCTTGGGCTCCAAACATGGCGACGTGCTCGCGTTCAACTCGCACGATCAACCCACGCAGGGGGTCTTTAAATCTAAGGGAGCTAAAAAAGTTTTGGCTGATGGAACATCGCGCGGTTCAGCGTGTTTGCTTTCGACGAAAATGGAGAAATCAGGCCGTGAACAGCGTCATTTATCTCATAGGTCTCGTTGTCGTCGTGCTGGCAATTCTCTCCTTCCTCGGTTTTCACTAGGAGCCATTATGCAACGCGAAGGCGATCCAGGACGTCCAGCATCCGATTTCGATACGGCAAAGAGCGAGCTCTCCGACCGGCTCCAGGAAGAAACCCAAAATGCCACCCGGTTGATTCACGACGCCAGTGACGAAGTCGTCAGCAAAGCTGGCGAGTACGCGTCGGAAGCGCAGGAGGCTTTGTCAGGGAAGGCGCAGGAAACGCAGCGCGACATGAGCGCGAGCTTAGCCGCTTTTGGGGGCGCGTTGCGGGCAGCAAGTGAGCATCTGGCCAACAGCGATCAAGCCACCGTTTCGAAGTTCGTGCTTACTGCCGCTGGCGGGCTGGAGCGCCTCTCGTCCTCTTTGCGGGACAAACCAGTCGAACAAGTCTTAGGCGAGGTCAGGTCCTTCGGGCGCGAAAACTCTGGAGTGCTTATCGCCGGGTCGGTTTTCGCCGGTTTGGCTCTGGGACGCTTCATCAAAAGCTCGCAACCCGCTGATTCGAGCGAAGCGGACGGTCGGCTGAAAAGCAGTGGCGCCCCAAAGACTGTAACGCGCCCGAAGACCACAGGCAGCTCTCCACGGGACGACCTCACGTCATAACGAATGCAGCCACTTTCTTGGCCGAGCACGGAGCATGACCGATGAACAACGATCAGGACGGCCGCAGTCTCGCGAGCCTTGTGAGCGACCTTACACAGCAAGTGACGACCCTGCTACAGACCGAAACAAGGCTTCTGCGGGCCGAAATATCCGAAAACGTCAGCAAAGCCGGGCACGGCGTGGTCGAAGTCGTAGGCGGTGCCGTGTGCTTGCTGGCATCGCTGGTGGTACTGCTCCAAGCGCTCGTGATCGCTTTGGCTAAGGCGGGTCTGGGGGCCGGGTGGGCCTCGCTGCTCGTCGGTGTCGTCGTGGCGATCCTGGGGGTGATTCTCCTTCGCACGGGAATGGCCGGCATTGCGCCTTCCGGATTGGCTCCTGACCGCACACAAGAACAACTCAACAGCGATGCGCGTGTGATCAAAGGACAAATGAGATGAGCGAGAAATCGGCAGCCGAACTCGAACGCGAAGCCGAGATTGCCCGCGCAGCGGTCGTCGATACCGCCGAATCCATCCGCAGCAAAATGACACCCGGTCAGTTGATCGACGAATTCACCGGGTTGTTTTCTGGCGGCGCAGGGACCGCCGCCCTCAGCAGATTCCAGACCCAAGTCAGCGACAACCCTTTGGCCCTGATGCTGGTTGGGACCGGCCTGGCTTGGCTGATGCTTGGCAGCGGTGCTTCGGCGGGTGGCTCTCCTGCAACCCAGGCTGTCAACAATCAGGCCGACACGGATGGGGGGACGTTCGGGGTCAGCGATGTGACGGGGGCTGCGGAAGGGCCGAGTTCCGGACAAGAGATCCCCAATGGTGGACCATCGGCGGTCGCAGAGATGCTCTCGGATGCCGGCGCGACCGCTGGCTCGATTGCGAGCAATGCAAGCGAAGCGGCCGCAACTGCGGCTGGCGAGACCAAGGATAAGGTTGTAAACACCGTGGGGCAGCTTGGCTCCAGTGCGAGTGATATGGCTGTGCAGGCGAGTCGAACCGCGCAGGAACTATTTGAGCGCGAACCACTGGCACTTGCCGTCCTCGGCCTGGCGGCGGGTACGGCTATAGGCGTGCTTCTGCCTCGCACAACCATGGAAGACGAGCAACTCGGCGGCTACCGCGACAAACTACTTGGCAGCGCCAACAGTGCTTTAGAGGACGGCGTGGAGCAAGCGAAAGAGATCGCTGCCGAAGCTTACGAGACAGTCAAGAGCGAGGCGGACCGGCAGGGCTCGAGCGGCACCGCCGACACGTTAGCCGGTAAGGTCGGTGAGGTCGTCAAGGCCACCGCAAAAACTACCGAAAAGGCGGTTCGAGATCGACTTCCCGAATCGGATCAGTCCTCCACGGCCAAGCCCTAAGCCATCTGCAGGGTGCCAGGGCAGCGGTCAAATTGAACTTAGAGACACCCGTCGTGAACAAAACCGCGCGCCGACGGTTTGATTGCATGGAAACTGAGACACTGGTCGGCTATCTCGCGGCACTATGTTCGATGGTGAGCTTTACGCCGCAAGCCTGGAAGATCATAAAGACGCGAGACACGGGCAGTATCTCCGCGCCTATGTATGCGATTACGGCAGCAGGGTTCGCCCTCTGGCTCATCTTCGGGTCCATGAAAGGCGAGTGGCCGATCATCATCACAAACGCCGCCTGTCTCGTTCTCTCGGCATTCATTCTTCTGATGACGCTCCTTCCTCGCGCGAAGAAGGACGCGGTCGCGGACGTGCTGGATCCCGCTGCCTCAAGGACTGAGCGATGATCTTCGTTTGGTTGCGTTCTGAGGTTTACGAGGCGCTCAGCGGTGGCAGCCAGGAATGACGCGCTCATGTCGGGAGTTCTCTTGTGGTTTCAGACGATGAAATCCGTCCTGGCGAATCATACGACTGCCTGGTCATCGGCGGCGGACCGGCCGGCCTGACCGCCGCGACCTACCTGGGGCGTTTTCGGCGCCGGATCGTCCTTGTGGATGCCGGCCAAAGCCGCGCAAAGTGGATACCGGTAACCCACAACTGTCCCGGGTTTCCTGACGGTATTGCCGGTGTTGAGCTGCTTGATCGTCTGCGGCAGCAGGCACTGCTGAGCGGAGTCGATCTCGTGGACGATACGATCCACGACATTAAGCGGGGTGGGACCGATTTCATCGCCACGGCATCGGTTCCCATTCGGGCTCGCGCGGTGCTCATGGCCACCGGTATTGTCGATACGCTTCCAGACACGCCCGACGCCGCCGATATGATCAAGGCCGGCACGTTGCGGCTGTGTCCGATCTGTGACGCCTACGAGGTCATCGACGGACGGGTTGCGGTGATGGGCCCGGCAGATCACGCAATGAAGATGGCGTTGTTTATGCGAAGCTACACAAGTGACGTCACCATGTTGGTCGAGACGACAACTCGATTCGACCCCGCCGCCGACGCCTTGCTCAAAAAGGCTGGAATCAAGGTGCACGCGTGCCTCCCGGGCTCGATCCGCTCTGCCGGCCATCAGGCGACCATCAGGCTCGTTGCCGGAAACACGCTGTCTTTCGATACCATCTATCCCGCATTGGGCTGCACGATGCGATCGAAGCTGGCCACCAACCTCGGCGCGGAATGTGACGAAATCGGCAATCTTGTCGTGGATTCGCGCCAGCGAACCGCAATTGCGGGCCTCTACGCCGCAGGCGATGTGGTTGACGAAATCAACCAGGTCGCGGTCGCCTTCGGACACGCGGCGATCGCCGCAACCGATATGCACAGCTATCTTGCGCAAAACGAGTGAACAGGTCCGCCCTCGTTCAGTCGTTCAGTCGTTCAGTCGTTCAGTCGTTCAGTCGTTCAGTCGTACAGGATGGCGCGTGGCGCAGCCCTCGCGGGGATATTCGTCGCTTCCCCGGCATCCTGGTGCCCCCCATTGGCGCCGTAAGAGCCTCAATGCGGCATTGGCGAGACAACACCTATTGTGTGCGCATTCAGGCACTGCCGTCGATGCCGCTTATTCGCAACCGACGGGGTGCCGGCGTCTGCTGGGGAAAAACGGCGGAACAAACAAGGAGCCGCCTCGTTTGAACGGGGTGCCGCCCGGCGCGCTTTCAAGCAGGAGATGAGGATGGCAACCAAGAAAGCTTCGCAGACAAAGGGACTTGAGGATCTCTTCCACGACGGCTTGAAGGATATCTACTACGCCGAGCGCAAAATCCTTCCGCCTTGAAGAAGATGGCGAAGGGAGCTGAATCCGAAAAGGTGATTGCTGCCTTTGAGAAGCATCGAGGTGAGACGGAAGGCCAGATCGAGCGCCTGCAGCAGGTGTTCGAGATCTTCGGCAAGCGGGCACAGGGAAAGACCTGCCCGGCAATCGACGGCATCATAGAAGAAGGGCAGGAGATCCTGGAGGACTTTCAACAGGCTCCAGCCCTGGATGCCGGGCTCGTGGCCGCCGCGCAAGCCGTCGAGCATTATGAGATCGATCGCCCGATATGGAACGCTGATCACCTGGGCCGGTTTGCTTGGGCTGAAAAAGGCCGTTCCGCTGCTTGAACAGTCGCTCAAGGAGGAGAAGGCGACCGATGAAGCACTGACGCAACTCGGGGAGGCCGGTGTGAACGAGAGAGCGATGCAAAAGGCGGCCTAGATATCCGCACTGGATCACGCCGAGGAGGTCCGTCATGGATGTCCGGCAACCCATGCCGCTTGACCAAGCATCGGCCGCGCCTATGTCCGCGGAACCGGCGTCGAGCAAAAGACAGCTCCTGTTCGAACGTCGCACCAAAGCTGTTGAGATCGATGAGATCGACCCAGGCGACGGCCGGGTGATCAACCATGATGGCGAGCAACTCGCTATCAGCGAGGCGGCAGACGGTTCGAGTGCCGGCTGCATCGACGGTTGGAACCCGGTCGACCGGATATGGTACTGGTCCTGCCACAGATGGGGATTCGACGAACAAGGCGTGCTGCCGGCAAACAGGCCGCCGGCGGCTCGAGCGACGCCGCAGGCCGGGCTCACGGGATGAAGATCCTCGTCACCGGCGCTACAGGTTTGATAGGCGCCTCACTATGCGCGCGCCTGGAGGCGGAGGGACACGAAGTACGGCGCGTGCTCCGCCGCTCCCGACCTGCCGGCTCTTCGAAAAGTTCGGACGTCATTTTGGACATGACGGAGGCGGTCCGACCGGAGGACTGGAGTTCGCCTCTTTCAGGCGTCGATGCCGTCGTCAACTGCGCCGGCGTTCTGCAGGACAACGCGCGGGAAAAGGTTCAGGAGGTCCATGCCATCGCCGCTTCCGCTCTCTTCAGGACCTGCGAACGGGCCGGCATCAAGACGGTCATCCATTTCTCGGCGATCGGTGTCGACCGCGATCAGCTGTCCGCCTTCTCCGCCAGCAAGCTGGCCGGCGACAAGGTATTGATGGCGCTCGATGTCGGCTGGGTGATCCTGCGTCCCTCGGTGGCGCGGCGCGGCGTCTTTGGCGCAAGCGCATTGTTGCGTGGGCTAGCCGCGCTGCCATTGTTGCCGGCCATGCCCAATACCGGTCGCCTGCAAGTCGTTCAGCTCGATGACATTGTCTCCACCGTTCTTTTCTTCCTCCTGCCCACGAGTCCTTCTCGCTTGACGCTGGAGCTTGCGGGGCCGGAGGCGCTCACCATGACAGAGCTCGTCAGTCGTTACCGCCAGTGGTTTGGATGGAAGAAGGCAGCCATATTCACCTTGCCCGGCTGGGTGGCGAGAGGCCTCTATCGTCTGGGCGATCTGGCTGGATGGCTCGGCTGGCGACCGCCGATCCGCAGCAATGCGCAAAAAAGAAATCACGCGAGGCGCTGTCGGTGATCCGCAGCCCTGGATTGTGACGACAGGCATTCACCCGGCAAGCCTCGCATCAGCACTTGCGGCCGATCCGGCAACGGTCCAGGAGCGATGGTTTGCCGGGCTCTATCTCATCAAGCCCGCGATCTTCGTTGTGCTGCCATTCTTCTGGATCATGACCGGCATCATCTCGCTCACGACAGGCTGGCGTAATGGCGTCGAACTGCTGATCGGCACTGCGGTGGCGCCCCACGCCGAGGCCGCGGTCGTGGCCGGTGCAATCGCCGACGCGGCTGTCGGCGCTCTGATCGCGTTCCGGCCGACAAGCCGCCCGGGTCTTTGGGGTGCGATCGCGATCTCGCTGTCCTACGCCATCGCCGGCACCATCCTGCGCCCGGATCTCTGGAACGAGCCACTCGGCCCGCTGATGAAAATCCTGCCGATCCTCGCCTTGCACTTCGTTGCGCTGGCGATCTTGGACGAGCGCTGATGCTTTATTTCGTGGTCAAATATCTGCACGTCATCGGCGCAGCCGTGCTGCTTGGGACAGGGGCGGGGATTGCCTTCTTCATGCTTCTCGCTCACCGGACCGGCAATGCCGCAACAATCGCGGCAGTTGCCCACATCGTGGTTGTCGCTGATTTCCTCTTTACCGCGACTGCCGTCGTCGCGCAGCCGATCACCGGCGTGGCCCTCGCCTGGCAGGCTGGCTATTCATTGAGGGAAGGATGGATCGTGCTGTCGATTGTGCTCTATGTCGTGACCGGCCTGTTCTGGCTGCCGGTCGTTTGGATGCAGATGGAGATGCGCAATCTGGCGACGCGCGCCGCCACATCTGGCGACCCGCCGCCGGAGCGGTACAACAAGCTGTTTCGGTTGTGGTTTGTCTTCGGTTTTCCTGCCTTCGCCGCCGTGCTCGCCATCTTCTGGCTCATGATCACGCGTCCCCTCATCGTTTTGTTCGATTGACGGTGACAAGAGCTTCGCTGGCCACTGATGGGCAGCAGGTCCTTTGGCCAGGTGGTGAGTTCGGGAACCAACACGGCTTCTCACCCTGAACAGAAGGCGCGACGCCATAGGTGCTTTCCGACGATTGGAGGGAGAAAGCGTTGCCATCAGCCTAAGCTGGAGAATGACACTAGCCGCGAGCGCCGTTACCGTCTGACCCCCTGGCGCGACTGGAGCCCCGGGTAGAACCGATCTGTTCGCTCTGTGCTCCGCTGTCCACGCGGGGGGAGCCAAGCATGGGTTCCTCACCCATCGGCTCGCCCGCGACCGTCGTGAACTCTCCGTTGCCGTCAATGGATTTGCCGCTCGACCAACGGCCCTCGGGCGGCGGCACGCCGTCGACGAAACAGTTGACGAAAGCATAGCTGACGTCGCGAAGTTCCTGTTCCTGGGGGAAGGAATTGGGAACCGGCAGTGAAGCCGCGAGCCCGCCCATGTCCTCGATGGCTGCTAACCATTGCTGCTGGTGCATCGTGTCGCGGGCGATCAGGAACGACAGCATCTCCTTCATGCCGGGATCGTCGGTCATATTGTAGAGGCGTGTGGCAAGCACTCTGCCACTGCTTTCCGCCGTGACATTGGCGATCATGTCGGCGGCGAGATTGCCGCTGGCGTAGACGTGTGAAGCATTGAAGGGCACGCCGTTTGAATTTTCCGGCAATGCCGCGAGTCCGGTGGAAAGGATGTGGCGGAAGTTCATGCCGTTCAACACGGAGCCGCCGATCGTATCGGCTGAAATGTCTTCTTGCAAAGACAGCGGCGCCCCTTCCAGATTCAACGCCACGGCCGTCGCGAGCATCTCGATGTGGGCGAGTTCCTCAGTGGCGGTGTTCAGCAGCAGGTCCCGATACTTGCTTGGGCCGCGCGCGCCCCAGGCCTGGAAGAAGTACTGCAGCGCAACTCGTATCTCGCCTTCGACGCCACCGATCGCCTGCTGCAAAGCACGAGCAAAGATCGGGCTGGGCGTTTCCACGCGCACAGGGAATTGCAATTTCTTGTCGGTGTAAAACATCTCATATTATCTCCGTTGATCTCGCCCAACCGACCGCAGAACCAGATGTTCCTTCTGTTCGACAGTATTTATCCTGACCATGTCGAGTTGGACGCGCGTGCGCGAAACGTGTGCAATCCGCTTCGGCAGGGCGCGGTTGTTTGGCGCAAGACCAAGATGAAGCGACCCGCGGGGTGATCGCCTTCACCCCGCCCTCAAGGCGGCCCTGGTGCCCGGTTCGTCCCCCCTCATGGACCCCTCATGGCGTCAAGCAGCTTGGAAAGAAACGCTGCTAACGCTTGTTCAGGCTGAGCCGCCTCTTCGCTCAACATTTCGATGCCCCATCGACCCAGCACCGCCTCCTGGACGACGCTCGGGCTAGGCATGAATACGAACGATCTGGGGCGGTCGGTCTCATAGCCGGACAGCCTCCAGGTCTGCCACAGGCGGTGCAAAAGCAGGCGAATGTTCATATCCGACATGCTGTAGCCGATGAAAAGGATCGTCCGCCCCAATGCATCCGCGCGGAATTTCACATCCAGCGGTGAATCGAAGGACAGCCGGTCGAAATAGTCGGTCTCGGCCAGAATGAGGGAGGAGTCGTCGTCGAAGTCGCCGTGGTATTTGACGATCTGGGTGACCCCGTTGCTGGCTTTGGCGATGTCTTTTGCGTTTGCCACCTTCACGTAGTCGCGGCTATGGACTTCGAAGGCGACCTCGAGGTTGCGATCGTAGTTGGTCGTGTAGATGATCGGGAAGTCCAGTGCCACGATCAGGCGGTGGATCTCCGAACGTCTCACTTTCTCATGCGAGACACTCCAGTTCCGATCCATCCAGCTTCGCAGCGGTCCGATGGTGCCCCGCTTCAACCGGTAGAACTCCGCCAGGGTCTGGTAGCTGACGTCCGACGGCGCGATGATGCCGTCATCGATGCCCAGGTCCTCGACCAGATGATCGATGAGCTTACGCCAGGAGGGCAGGCCGACACTCATTGACACGCCAGCCCCAACGAACAGGATCGCGCGCCGCTCCCTGACGGAACGCGCGAGTTCCTCGATGGGGAAAGCATGGACAAACCTCCGACCGATAATCATCCCAACTACCGGGACGGTCGCCGGTTCCATTCTCGTGCAGGCGGTGACCCGCCGTGGGGTTTGCGACGCGCCGGGGAACAATCATCCGCATGGGGTTCGTAACGGGCGCAGCCGGAACAAAGCATTG
The DNA here is from genome assembly GCF_006442495.1 of Mesorhizobium sp. B2-1-3. NCBI lineage: Bacteria > Pseudomonadati > Pseudomonadota > Alphaproteobacteria > Hyphomicrobiales > Phyllobacteriaceae > Mesorhizobium > Mesorhizobium sp. B2-1-3. Next base: position 9,517 of record NZ_VFWL01000033.1, on the reverse strand, counting down.
TGCTCGCGGTTTAGCTCCGGCGCCGATCGCCAGCGGAGAAATGCATCAATGACAATCAAGGAGCCGGCACACTCGGGTAGGCTAGCCTGGCCGCACACAGCCAAGCGCGGCATGGACGAGCAGGACAGAAGCCAAGCAGAGGCTCGCGCCAGTCGGCATCCTGAAGCCGATCCTGTCGACGAATCGCGTAGCACCGTGAACTGTAACGAGCTACGGGCAAATCGCCAGACCCGCGAGAGAGCATGATGGCCAGGCCGGCCCCCACCGAACGATCCGGCCCGGTCCAGGATGTGGTAGACGATGGTCAACACCGAGCGGTCGGCCGAACCTTCGAAAGCTTCTTCATGGCCGGCTTTGAATGTTCCTCCCACAGGCGGAGCGACGGTGTCCGGCTCGATCTTGTTCGCGCTACCTCGCACAACATCCATGCCTTGGCGGACTACCGGAGCTGTGCCGAGCTCGGGCTTCGAACGATCCGAGACGGGTTGCGCTGGCACCTGATCGAAACGGCGCCGGGCATCTATGACTGGTCGAGTTGGGCGGCCATGATCGAAGCGGCTCGTGCCGTTGGCGTGCAGGTGATCTGGGATGTTTTTCATTACGGGTCGCCCGATCACATCGATCAGGGATCGCAGGAATTCATCGACGCCTACGCCGCTTTTGCCGCGGAGGCCGTGCGGTTCCATCGCTCCTTCACGGGCACCTCTCCGCTGCTTTGTCCAATCAACGAAATCTCGTTCTTTGCCTGGGCCGTCGAAGTCGGCTACTTCCCGCGTGTCGGCCCAAAGAAGCGCGGATGGTTCAAACGGCATCTCGTTAAGGCAGCGGTCGCGGGCATCCGTGCAATGCGACAGGCCGACCCCGACTGTCGATTCGTCTGGGCTGAGCCGCTGATCCATATCGCGCCTCGCGACGGCAGCCGAGCGGAACGGCAACGCGCGCAGAACGCCCGGCGAGGTCAGTTCGAGGCGTATGAGATGCTGATGGGACAGGTCGAGCCTGAACTGGGCGGCAGCCAAGATCTTGTCGACGTGATTGGCCTGAACTTTTATCCTCACAACCAATGGTATCTAAACGGTCCGACCATTCCCATGGGCCACCATGAATATCAGGCGCTGTCCGAGATGTTGCTCGAGGTCGCTCACAGGTTCCGCAAGCCGATGTTCATTGCTGAAACCGGGTCCGAAGGATCCGCCGGGCCAGCATGGCTGCATTATGTCTGCGATGAGGTCCGCGCCGCGATGAAGCTGGGCGTCCCCATCCAAGGCATTTGCATTTATCCCGTGACAGCCTATCCGGGTTGGGACAATTCCCGCCACGCCGAAGTCGGCTTGTTTTCTACCGTGCACGCGGATGGTTCGCGCAGCATCCGGCAGCCAGTTGCGGACGAGCTGGCGCGCCAGCGCCTTCTGTTCGCGTAAGCCCGGCCATCACGCGTGCAGCATGGGCCTGTCGGGTAGAACGGCATCGCGTTCGGCTTCGTCCGGCAAATGGTTACGGCGCGAGCACAGCAAATGTCGGCGCCTCCAACGAAGCCGAGGCCGGCAGGGTCTTCTGTATCCTCGCGAATGTGGCCAAGGCCTGACCCACCACTTGATCCATGTTGTAATAACGGTAGGTCGCTAGCCGTCCAACGAACCAGACGTTTGGGCAGGCGTCCGCCATTGCCTCGTAGCGTTTGTACAGCTCCTCGTTTTCGGCTCTCGGAACAGGATAATAGGGATCGCCTATATCGGTCGGGTATTCGTAGGTGAGGCTGGTTTTCGGATGCCGTTGGCCTGTCAGATGCTTATACTCCGTGACGCGGGTGTAGTTTTCCGTCTGCGGATAGTTCACCACCGCCACTGGCTGGAATTGTTCGCAATCCACTGTCACATGGTCGAACCGCAAGGAACGGTAAGGCAGACGGCCGAGCCTCCAATCAAAATATTCATCAATCGGCCCAGTATAGATCAGCTGCCGAAAGCCGATCTTGTCGCGTATCTCGCCATAGTCGGTCTGCAGCATCACCTTGATTTCAGGCCTGTCCAGCATCCGCTCGAACATCCGCGTATAGCCGCCGGCGGGCATGTTCTGGAACGTATCGCCAAAATAGCGGTCGTCGCGGGTGGTGCGGGTCGGCACCCGTGCCGTTACGGATTTACTCAGTTGGGACGGATCCACGCCCCATTGTTTGCGAGTATAGCCGCGAAAGAATTTTTCGTAGAGTTCCCTGCCCACGGTGCTGACCACCACGTCTTCGGCGGTTCGGACCTCCTCCACCGTTTCTCGTCGCGAAGCGAAAAATTCTTCCAGTTGTTCGGAGGTGAGATCAAGTCCGTAGAGACGATTGATCGTGTCGAGATTGATCGGGATGGGCAGCAGTTTGCCGTCTACCGAAGAGAGGACGCGATGTTCGTAGGGCCGCCACGCCGTGAACTGCGACAGATAGTCGACGATGGATTGCGCGTTGGTGTGGAAGATGTGGGGACCATAGCGATGGATCAGGAGTCCCGCTTCGTCGTAGCAGTCATAGGCGTTGCCGCCGACATGATTTCTGCGGTCTATGAGCAGGACACTTTCGCGGCGTTGCGATGCAATGCGCTCGGCAAGCACGCTGCCGGCAAAGCCGGCTCCGACGATCAGCCAGTCGAACATCGTCAGGCTCTCCTGCGCAGCGGAACGACAGTTTTCATCGCCTGGACACCGTGGATGTGTGAGGTCATGGCATCCCAAGTGCGTTCCCACGACTTGTCGGCGAGATAGGCATCAACTGCCCTCACCTGCAGGTCTCTGGGGCGGGCAAGCATGCAGCGAAGCTTGGTCGCAATGTCGTCGGCGTCGACGATCTCGACGAGACCAGCCGCACCGTAGGTGCGAACGACATCAACGATCGCGGTGGAGATCACGGGCAGTCCGGCCGCAAGAAACTCGGGTGTCTTGGTTGGGCTGATGTATCGCGTTGCCTCGTTGAGCGCGAACGGCATCCAACCGACTGCCCAATGACGAAGATAGCTCGGCAGGTCGGCATAGTTCTTGGGCCCGAGCCAATGCAAATTGTCTGCCCGTGGCAGGGTCGCCGGATCGATCTTGACCACCGGCCCAAGCATGACGAACTGGATGTCGGGCATCGCGGCAGCCGTCTGGCCAACAAGGGCGATGTCGAGCCGTTCGTCGATCACGCCGAAATAGCCAACCCTTGGATGGGGAATGGCTGCCTGGTCGGATGGTTCCTCGCCCCCCTCTCTCGCCATGTTGAAATGAGCAGCGTCGATGCTGCTTGGAAACGCAAAGATCGAACGATGCTGACTGCGCTTTGCCTCATAGAGGCTTTGCCCGCCCGTGAAGACCAGATCGGCACGGCGGAACAGCGCTCTTTCCAGCTGTGCCAGTTCCGCGGGCGCGTCGCGGAAGGCGGACAACTCATCCATGCAATCGTAGACACACACATTGCAGCGCAGATGACTGCTGAAGCGCAGCGCCATTGGCGTGTAATACCACGCAATCAGCCGGTCATGAGGAACGGGTGCGACGAGTTCATTGACGAAGCTTCGCTGGATGGCGTCCACCTTTGTCGCGGATGTTCCAAGCGGGACGACCGGCGTGACAACCCTGATTGCCGGAGCTACGTCGTTCACGCGCATGAAGGGACCGCGGACATCTTCGAAGGCTGGTTCTTCGAAGTAAATTACCTGTTGCTGCCGGGCGGCGAGGGTCAGGAGGTGCTGTGGCCTTTGAAATACAAAATTCCATCGGAGATGTGAAAAGCAGATAACTACTGCATTGTACGCAATAGACGTGATTTTTTTTGTTTTTGCCGGCGCGATTTCCATATATTTTCCCTTTTAATACGAGTCAAGTCTCGAAGAATTAACCTAGGTTAATTTTCGACACTCCTGCCTGATGCTTTCAGTTCCATCTAACTTTCGATTTAGTAAGTTGTTCCCGCGGTATTAATTGATTTGCGTGGCCGATCATCGGCCTCAACGATCAGAGGTAGGGCCGCTCGACTGCTTCGCGGGCGGTCCGAATGCGGCACGAGATCCGCTGGAATTGGGACCACGGCGCCCTAACGTGGCGCTTTGTCACTCCTCGAGCTGTTGAAGGCCTGTGGGAAAATCGACACGTGTTAGCCGACGCTGCTAGAATAAGAGCGCCTCGAATCAGTTTGTTTGGACCTGGGTGTCGGAAGCTGAGAGAGGCTGTCGAGGTTTATGGACATGCAGATCAATTTTGAAACGCACGTCTTTCCGTTGTTTCACCCGCAGCAGGTGGACGACCTGAAAGATCCTTGTCCCGTATTCGACGGAACGCTCTGGCACATGTTCGGATCGAGCGGCACCGTCACGAGCGAGGAATGGAAGATACTGCACGCCACAGCGCCGGATCCGCGTGGCCCCTGGACCGAGCATGAACCGATCGCCTTGCCGATCACCGGCTCGGGTGTGGCGGCGCCCGGTGTCATCCACGAAGGCGGGGTTTTCCACATGTTCATCCAGACCGAATTCATGAAGTCGGGTGGGCGGTGCGAGCATGCGGTGTCTAATGATGGTTTCCACTGGGTTGTTTTGACGTCGGCGATATTATCCCTGCCGGACACCGATGAAGATGGCATCTACGATCCCCATCCGGCGGTCATCGGCGGCAAGCGCTACATCGTCTACTCGGGAATGCCGAAATTCAGCAGGGTCCCGCAACCCGACGTCTATCTCGCACGCAGCCAGTCCGACTCCTGGTTCGGACCATGGAAGCGCGCTGGCAAGATCCTGGACCACCTGGACGTTCCGCATCACAACGCACGCGAGCATCCCGACTATGAATGGGGCATCGAAGGCGCTCAACTGGTCGAGTTGCCGGATGGACGCGTGCTGCTCAATGCAACCTGCTTCCTGCCCGAGGGGCCGCGCGGCAGCCGCCAGCGTGTATTCTTCGCAATTGCCGATCGCGTCGAAGGACCTTACGTGTCCGTCGGCCCAGTGCTGGATCCGGGCGAGCCGGGAGAGAACGGGCACTCGACTGTGATGATAGAGGGCCGGCAACTGACGCTGTTCTATCAGAGCCGGCGCGAGGCAACGAATCACAGGTGGCGCTATGGGCTGGCCACGTGCGACCTGGATCAGCAGATTTTTTCAAACGTCGCTTAACCCAGCGCGCCCGGAAAGGCGCCATCACCGCGACGGACAACCGTCCCTACGCAGTGCTCGTTTCGATCGAGAGTCGCCCTCGGGGCCGACGGCCGATGCATTGCGCGCGATAGGACGGCTCAACTTATTCGCTGAATCCAAGTGAGCCCGAGGGCGGGATTCGGCACCTGACGCTGTCGGATCGGACGTGGAAGATCTGGCGGCGGTCGCAGCAATAGTGAGCATCCATCCCGAGAGTCCGGCTACTGTCGTGATGGACCGGACGAGGCGACGGGCGCCACTGGAAGCGCGCGCTTGTGTGCGGTGCCGGCGTGCGCTTGAAATATGCGCGTGCGCGCTGCTTCGTCGATCTCCCGACCTTCAAGGAAATCGTCGATTTGATCGTAAGTTACGCCATAGGCATCTTCGTCCGGGCGAAGCGGAATTAGGTTCTCCAGGTCGGCAGTCGGAATCTTGGCAACTAATTGAGGCGGAGCGCCCAGATGCGCCGCCAAGGCGCGAACCCTACGCTTGTTCAACCCGGAAAGAGGAAGGATGTCGGCAGCACCGTCGCCGAACTTGGTGAAGAAACCCATCAGTGCTTCGGCCGCATGATCGGTACCGATGACCAGCCCTCGGGTGGCGCCGGCAAGCGCAAACTGGGCAATCATCCGCTCACGAGCCTTGATGTTGCCAAGCAAAAAGTCCTCTCCGCCGGCATCGCCGAGGTCGGTGCCCGCAAGCTTGATCGAATCCAGCATCGCGTCGGCGGCGGGCTTGATGTCGACCCGGCGCACTTCGTCTGCTTGTATTGTATCCAGTGCCCGCTGCGCGTCGCTCTCGTCGGCCTGTAAGCCGTATGGAAGCCGAACGGCCAGGAATCTGGCCTCATATCCTGCCGTTCGCAGTTCCTCCACGGCCCGTTGCGCAAGAAGAGCGGCAGCAAGCGAATCTACGCCACCGCTTACGCCCAGAACGTAGGTGTTGAGATTCGAGGCACGCAGATAGGTGCCGAGAAAATCGATGCGTCGGCGCGTTTCAAGCGCGACGTCAAAACTGGACGAGACTCCCAATGCTCCTATAATCAGTTGTTGGTCGGTCATGCGAAGTTGCTCCTGACATCATAGCGTTCTGTCCAGTCGCATACCACAAGGTCGGTGGCGGTCACCGTCTCGGTCTGCCAGCTGAAGCGGTTCTCAAAAAGCGATGATGACGCGCCGGTAGCGCAAAAACGGTGATGTACATTGGCGGGCTCGACGTTGGGTCCCCTTAGGAGAAAAAGGAACAGCGACGAAGAGCCTCACAGGTTCCCGACCTCGGCCGGAATCCTGCTCGGGCTCAGGCTGGTTCTTCGAGGGAATCGTTCTGCATCAGTTGCTCCAGTGGCATCATATGGCGACCAGCCGGCTATCCCGCCGCAATCTTGAGAACCTTCGGTTCAACACGTCCCTCGATGGCTGGTTCCACGCCGGCACATACGTGTTCGTCGCATTAGGTCTCATTGTGCTATGGCGTGCGGCGCGCCAACCTCATCTCGGGTGGTCAGGAAAGTTGCTACTTGCAACGATGCTCATGGGCTTTGGCATATTCAACCTGGTCGAGGGAGTGGACGATCACCAGCTTCTCGGCACACACCATGTCAACGAAACCGTCCCGCGGTCCCAGTGGGTCTATTGGGACCGCGGGTTGTTTGATTTGGGGTGCGCTGATGCTGCTCGGCGGGTGGGCCTTGTCAAACGGCAAGCGGAAATCCTGGCTGTGGCAGCTATGAAGCGTTGGACTCTAGCGCTTATTTCAGGATGCCTTGGAACCGGATTGTAGCAGCGATGTTGTAGGCCTCTCGAGAACGCGGGGAACTGAAGGCGAACGGGCTCGGTATGAACGGCTCTCGGGCGAGCACGTGAAGGAGTGTGAGACGGGGGACAGGGCGGCCGCCATTGAGGAGGTGCAATCCCGCTCTCATGTCCGGCTTTCCTGGTTCAGGTCCTGGCCTTCCACAATCAACCCGCAAGGGGTTCGCTACGCAAGCGTGCGACCTCTGCGGCTGCGCCTTCAAGGTGACCGCGGCCATGCCCTGAACACGTCGGGCGCCTGTCGAGCGGGGATGGACCCCGCCCAAAGACGGGAGCCAAACGATGTCGCACAATTTCACCCTTGCTCAGCACCATGCCTTCAATCTCGCGCAGACCTTGATGGTCCCGGTCACGCTCTTCCAAGTCGATGGCGAGTTCGGCGTCATGGTGTCGAGCGAATATGACGGTGACAAGGGCACGGTGGTCCACGAATACGATCCTTACGAGTACCGCCCGGCTCACTAAGAGGGGATCGTTGCCTGCCACTTGCGCCCGACAGGGCGCAAGTGAGGCTTCGCCGCGTACACGCCCCGGCAATGACGACGAGGTCAACGGCCTCTATAGCACCACGCTGATGCGCACCGGTGCCGATTCCGAAATCGAGCTTGCCATGACGGTCACGCCGCTCGGAGCGATTTCGCGCCTCAAGCACGCGCTCGACGATTTCGAAGGAGAGCGCGAGCGCTATCGCCAGCGCCTCGCCGACGCCCGCCGCCGGCTTGCGTCGTACCAGTCCCGGGATGATAGTGCCGAGTTCGCCTTCGCGGGTGAATTGGCCGACAAGCGGCGGCAGCTTGCTGAGGTGGAGGCGGCACTGGCGACGGATATTGAAGGTGCCGGGGCGACCGACGCAATTGCCGCCTGATCGAATGTGCTGGCCGGTCACGCCTCGCGGCGTGGCCGGCCTTTCTTCTTGTTAACCATAACCGGCTGTCCTCGATCGCCGCTATCGCGACAGGCGGTTTTCATCGTCGATCAGGGTGAGACGGCAGGGCGCCACATCGCTCCATGTCCAGAGGACGAGATTAAGGCCGTCCTCCGTCGCTCCGGGGGCGAAGCTTCTGACGAGCAATCCATGATAGCCAGCCGCGACAAGTCTTCGTGCGAAGGCTTGCGTCTTCGCCTCTCCGGTTGCTTTCATCTGATCGCGCCAAGTCGTACCGGCGAGCCCCGCCGCATCCATCCCCTCCGCACGCAGGCGCTCATGGTCGCGGCTGTCAAAAACCGCCTCGATATCCGCATCATAAGACACGAGTGTCGTCGGCTGCAAACTGCCGGCCCGATTGGCTTCGCGCAACGCCGTCATGACCGACAAGGACATATAGAGCGCTTGCGTTCCTTTCCGGTTGAAACGGCCACCGTAAAGCTCCGCGCCACGGCCAGACATCCGCTCGCGTGCATAGATCGGATTCAGCGCCCGATAGAGTTCCCCCTTGAAATGCATCGACCGGATCAGGCGTGAACGCCGGCGTCGACCGCGTCGATATAGTCGAGCACGTCATCGGCGCGCCCATCACGGACCAGTTGCATCGCGGTCAGGCCGGAAAAGCCGGGCAGGGGCTCGGAGCGATACCAGGCATAGGCCATCAGCGCCGAGCCGAAGCGGGGCTCGACCTTGTTGACGATCTCCGACATCTCGCGCAGCCGTCGCTGCGTCTTGTCCGAGCCAATGCGGTCCTTGCGCTGGATGGCATCCTTTCCGAGACCGGCGGTTCGGGCGATCTCCTCGCTGGTAGTACGCAAGGCGTCTGCGATTTTGCGCGGTGAAAAAAGTCCGCCGTCAGCATATTGGGCAAGTCCCATGACGCTTACCTCCATTCCTGTATGTCAATAATTATGACGCAATATAGCGTCAGAATAGCGGGGTTCAATCCAAATTTGGGAAGAAGGCTGAGAAGGAAGGGGAGGGGAAAACCTGCTCGCAGATCGAGCGGACCGCTGACGCTTGCGCTCAACCGCGCCGCTCGCGATCCCGGCCACGTCGTCCTTCGCAGGGCTGTTAGCCCCGCTTGTCCTGCCGGGCAGGGATGCTCGGCCGCAGTTGCACCGGCCCGCTCGCTCCGCGGGCCGGGGGGTGTCTTCGAGAAGAAGACGAGAAAGGACGCAGCGACGGGCTGTGTCCGGCAACCCCGTAAGGAGCATTTCCATGGAACTGAAATTTGTCGATCCGCGCGCGCTGAAGGGCAACCCCCGACAAGGCGCGACGTTCCAAGTCCAGCCCGCAAAAACCAGCGCGCTGAAAGCGGCACGGGAGGCTTGGGAACGCGAAGGTTTTCGCGTCGTTGGTGGGGCGCTCGCCGGCAAGGCGGCCGAAGGCCTGGAAAAGGAAGCGGCAATCGCGGCGCGCACATTGGCGTCATGGGAGCTTCGGTGGGGGAGGGGTACTGACCTCCTCGACGGCAAGACCGTTTTCGTGATGGACGAGGCCGGAATGGTTGCGTCGAGGCAGATGGCGTTGCACAGGATCTGGGCCAGTTGTTGCGGATCTGCGGCGACAAAGGCGCTGTCCTCGACCGCGGCCGGCCTGGCGAAGCGGGCATTGTGAGCTGGTAGGTAGGTCTG